>NZ_JYNP01000067.1 GCF_000934755.1 Desulfonatronovibrio magnus | reverse complement strand
GTTCCCATCTTTGACGGAAATTTTCTGGCAAATGTGCATGAATCATAAGCAAAAATCATAAAAATGTGATAACTGTAACTGTCTGAATTTAATATCAAAACAATTATAGTTGCTTGTAAGCTCATCACCCGGGCGGCCCGGGACCGAACCTGTGAGTAACTTGAAATAGCCTTAACACGTTTGAGATTGCCGCGCTCGAAGACTCGCTCGCAATGACACCTGAGCTGTCAGGGATGTAGTTGCTGAAAACCTGTCACCCGCGAGGGAGCCTTAGCGACCAAAGCAATTTGTAAGGTGAAACCATAATGCTTTGAATTTATTGCTAATTTGGTTTTAGTTGCTTGTAGGCTCAATACGTTTTTCAGATCCGACCGGATATCTATGCAAATTTATTGTCTTTAATTCATTCAATCAGAAACGAAGAATCGGAAATATTTATATATATAGTGTTGACCACATGTAAAAAAAGTGTTGCAAAATATATCTAGGCATGATATATATAAATCATATTGTTAAACTTTATAGGAAGGCAGGCATCTTCACCTTAGGAGGAACAATGATAAAATTCAAATTTTTACCAGTCATTTTTTTTCTGTTTTTTCTTATGGCAGCTGTCCCGGTTGGTGCAGAAGCAGAGTTGATAAATATCAACACTGCAACTATTGAGGAGTTAACGGTCTTGCCAGGAATTGGTCCGGCGATAGCTGAGAGAATAGTCGAGCATAGGGAGCAATTTCCCTTTGAAAAACCTGAGGATATCATGCAGGTTTCAGGCGTTGGAGAAGGGAGATATGATCAAATTAAACATTTGATAACCGTTGATTGATATGCACTAAGCTTTGTACTGGCAGCCTGGAATTCTCATATGTTTCCGGATCTGTTTTACAGTCGTGGGACAGAAAGCTTCACTTGTAATTTTTTTTTCCAGGCAGCAAATCTTACTGTTATCTCATAAATTTTAAATGAACACTAAGGTTTTGCCAGTACTTGTATGATGAATTGGTGTTTTTATTGCCCTGTTTAGCTCAAACAAGCTCTGCTTTTCGTATAAAGTAAAGGCCTGAGGATTATAATCTTCAGGCCTTTTTTGTATTGACATACATATGTAGTATTAGTAATCATTCCTGAAAAGGAGCAAAAATGAGGTTGACAAAGCAAAGGAAGTTAATACTTCATATTCTTCAGCATACAGTTGCCCATCCAACAGCTACTGAGATTTATGATGAAGTAAGGAAGAAGCTTCCCAATATCAGCCTGGGCACCGTTTATCGCAATTTAGACGTTTTGAGCAGGCAGGGTTATGTGCGTAAGATTGATACCTGTGGCGATCAGAATCGTTTTGATGGGGTTACAGATGACCATCTGCACATCATTTGTACATCTTGCGGAAAAGTGCGTGATGTAGAAGGGGAAATTGATGTTTGTGCAGACAATATAGCGAATCTGGCATCAGGCTTCAAAGTTACAGGTTTCAGGTTTGAAGTGCTGGGTGCCTGTCAGGATTGCCAGAATACGTTTTAAAGCAGCTGTGCTATGTGGGTTTGCTGAAAAAAGTTTTGTGTTTTAATATTTTGCATGCTAAAGAGTAATTAGAGATTGATAGAGTTCAACTGCGGATTCTCTCTAAACTTATAAACTAATAATCAAGGAGGATATTATGAAATCTGTTAAAGGAACTAAAACTGAAAAAAACATTCTTACCGCGTTTGCTGGAGAATCACAGGCGCGCAATCGATACACTTATTTTGCTAAGCAAGCTAAAAAAGACGGTTATGTGCATCTGGCCAACATTTTTGAAGAAACAGCCAACCAGGAAAAAGAGCATGCCAAAAGGCTGTTTAAGTTTCTGGAAGGTGGTGAGGTAGAGATTCAGGCTGCTTTTCCAGCTGGAAAAATAGGAACAACCATGGAAAATCTGCAGGAGGCAGCCAACGGTGAAAAGTACGAGCACGAAACCATGTACCCTGAATTTGCCCAGGTGGCCATGGAAGAAGGCTTTCCTGAAGTGGCAGCAGCCATGGAAGCCATTGCTGTAGCTGAGCAGCTGCATGAAAGAAGGTACAGAGGCTTTATCGCTAATATTGAAAAGGGTACTGTTTTCAGAAAAGATCAGGAAGTTATCTGGAAGTGTCAGAACTGTGGTTACACTCATAAGGGTAAGGAAGCCTTGGAGGAATGCCCTTCCTGTGTCCACCCCAAGGCACATTTTGAGGTTCTTTGCGAGAACTGGCAATAAAGTATTTTTTCCTGTCTTTTTCCCGGATTCGTTCTCTATGGCTGTCCGGAAAAAAATCTTGCCACAAGCATAAACTCTGTTTTAAGAAAGTGCTTATAACCGTTAACATTTAAAGATTAGTGAGGTTGATTATGCCTGAGATTAGGGAAATTTACAAATGCGAGGCCTGTGGAAATATAGTAGAAGTGGTACATGGCGGTCAGGGTGAACTAGTGTGCTGTGGTCAGCCCATGAAATTGATGACTGAAAACACTGTTGACGCAGCCAAGGAAAAACATGTTCCAGTGATTGAAAAAACTGCTGACGGCTTCAAAGTAAAAGTAGGCAGTGTGGATCATCCCATGGAAGAAAAACATTATATTGAATGGATTGAGTTAATTGCTGATGGAAAGTCTTACAAGGAATTCCTCAAGCCCGGACAGGCTCCTGAAGCAGAGTTTTGCATTAAAGCACAAAAGGTAACTGTTAGAGAATACTGTAACATTCACGGCCTGTGGAAAGCTGAAGCATAGCAGGAGGAAAACATGTCGGCTCCCGAAGAAATGTGGCAATGTCAGATGACTAATTGTGGCTACGTCTATGATCCGGACAGGGGAGATCGTAAAGGAAAAATCACTAAAGGCACGAAATTTGAGGATCTCCCTGATGACTGGAAATGTCCGGTTTGTGGTGGAGGGAAAAAATGTTTTCGTCCCCTGGCTGGGCCAGGGTCGGCAAAGGAAGAAAAATGCGAGGTGTAGCGCTGTGATTAAATATGAGTGTGCGGTGTGCGGTTATGTGTATAACCCTGTACTCGCTGAAAGAACAGGGCTGCCGAGAGACACGCAGTTTGAAGATATACCTGATGACTGGTGCTGTCCTCAATGTGGAACAAAGAAAAAGTATTTCGTTGCTAAATCCCAGGAAACCAAAAAGGAGTAAAATATGGACAAATATGTATGTGAAGTATGTGGTTATGTGTATGATCCCGCTGAGGGAGATCCTGACAATGGCGTAGCAGCCGGCACAAAATTTGAGGACCTCCCAGACGACTGGGTCTGTCCTGTGTGCGGGGCTGACAAGGACAGTTTTGCTAAAGAAGCTTAGTATTCTGTTAAACCCGCTGATCATTCAGCGGGTTTTTTACATTTTGAGGGAGTAAATGGAAATTGTGACAGTCCCTGTGTCTGGAACGTAAGCCCCATCTCTGATGAAAATTTTTTACTATGCTGTGAATGAATTTCCCAGCCAAAAAGTATTTAATTATAATTTACATATAAATGATATAGTTGAGACCTTTGGAAGAGCCAGGCCCCTGCTTTTCTTAAAAAGGGACAGACTATTACCATAAAAATAATCCTGGAGATACTATGGCCATTATTGAATTGAAAAAAGATGTATACTGGGTTGGTGTAGTTGACTGGAATATTCAAAATTTCCATGGCTACGCTCTGGCCAGAAAGGGTACCACTTACAATGCCTTTTTGCTCATGGACGACAAGGTAACATTGTTTGATACAGTTCCCGATAAATTCAAACTCGACTTGTATCATCAGCTACACAAGATTATCAAGCCGGAACTGATTGATTATATTGTAGTCAATCATGTTGAGCTTGATCATTCTGGTGCTCTCCCCTTTATGGTGGAAAAATGCATTCCAGAAAAAATATTCTGCTCACCCATGGGTAAAAAGTTTATTCAAAGTCATTTTCACAAAACTGACTGGCCTTTACATGTTGTCAAGGATGGTGATTCCATATCTATCGGTCGAAAAGAAATCAGTTTCATTGAAGCCAAAATGCTGCATTGGCCTGACAGTATGTTTTCCTATGTCCATGAAGACGAAATCCTTATTTCCAGCGATGCTTTCGGGCAGAACATAGCAACTTCAAAACTGTTTGACGACGAACATGATCTTAATATGCTTCTGTCAGAGGCAAGACATTACTATACCAATATCATCCTTCCCTTTTCCACTTTTGTTCAAAAGACATTGACCAAATTAAAAAATTCCGGCCTGAAGGTTGACATGATTGCTCCTGATCACGGTATCATCTGGCGCAGTCACGTTCCAGAAATCATTGCCGCCTATGAAGAGTTTGCTTCCCAGAAAGTCAGGGCCAAAGCTGTACTGGTGTATGATACCATGTGGAGCAGCAGTGAAAAGATGCTCAAGGCTGTTGGTGATGCATTGATGGAAGAGGGTATTGAAATAAGGTTCATGTCTTTGAAAAAATATCACCACAGTGATGTTATGGGAGAGTTCGCTGACGCAGCTGCTTTGATATGCGCCTCACCTACTCACAACAACGGTATGCTGCCTCTTATGGCTGACTTTTTAACATATATGAAGGGGCTTAAGCCAAAAGGCAGAATAGGCGCTACACTTGGTTCTTTTGGATGGAGTGGTGAAGCACCCAAGGCCATGGCTGAAGTACTGAAAAGTACTGGCTTTAAAATGCCTGTTGAACCGCTGAGAGTTCAGAATGTTCCTACTCATGAAGATCTGGCCAAGTGCAGAGAAATGGGAAGGGTATTGGCTCAAAACATCAAAGATAAAGTTTCGGCCACTTCTTGATGTCAGTTTGCTTTTGACTGAAATAAATTTTTACAAGAATACTTTTGTTTTAGATATGAAAGAGATAAAAAATCAGATTATTGGAATCTTGCGCTCTGAAAATATTAGTGACTCTCTCCTGCTTTTGGACGAGTTTCCTGTAAAAAAGGTCCTGAGTCCTGTATTTGCGGCTTTGCTGAATCCTGACCCCTTGATCAGATGGCATGCCGTCACCGCCATGGGGCATCTGACAGACAGGCTTGCAGGCGAAAATATTGAAGAAGCCAGGGTTGTCATGCGCAGACTTATGTGGTCATTAAATGATGAATCAGGTGGGATTGGCTGGGGGGCTCCTGAATGTATGGGTGAAATCATGGCCAGAAATGCACATCTAACCACTGAGTTCCATACTATTTTATTTTCTTATATCGCAGAGAGAGATGACGGTGCTGACAATTATCTGGAATATCTTCCTTTGCGAAGAGGAGCTTTCTGGGGAATTGCCCGTTTGGCTCAGAGTCGCCCTGGCCTTGCAAAAGCTGGTTGGACCGTGGCGGTCAAAGCACTGGAAGATGAACGGGATGCTTATATTTTGACCTGTCTGTGTTTATTCTTTAAGCATATCAATAAATTTCCACAGGCTATAGATACTTATGTTCGCAGCCTGGCCAGTGCAGAGGTGGAAGTGTATCTAAACATGAAGTTTCAAAAAATAAAACTTGCTCAGCTTTGCACTGTCTCATCTTTGTGAAAAAGATGATCATTGCAGTGATACTTAATTTAAGCTTGAAGGGGACTGGCTCTTCTGCTGCCGGATAGTCCGGCTGCATAGCGGTTTGAGGTCGGCAGAAGTTCCTGTCCCCGGTGGCCGAGGCAAAATTAACAAAAAATATCGCTGTAGTGTTCAGAATTCACTCATGGACGAACCAAATCCACAACAACAATTTCTGCCGGGGCCATAAACCTGATGGGTGGGCCCCAGCTTCCTGCTCCACTGGTCACAATCAGTTTCGAATTGCCTTCGCGGTATGCGCCATAAACATATTCAAATTGAAGGCGCACAAAATATCTAAAGGGAAAAATCTGTCCATTATGAGTGTGACCCGCCAAGTGCAACTCAGTCCCGTACCTTACAGCAGATTCAAAACCCCAAGGCCTGTGGCTGACTAAGAGGTTAAAATGCCCGGAATCTGCTGAACTAAGTAATTTGCTGGTTATATTTTCCTGATGGGCCCTTGCTGGAGAAAAAGGAGTTGGATCGGTGATACCGATGAGATTGATGTTTAACTCTTCAATGTAGATCATATCGTCATCTATGATTTTTATTTCTGCGTCACTTAGAAAATTCAGAGAATCCTGAAGACCGGGGTAAAACTCATGATTGCCTATTACCCCAAATTTGCCTGCCGGTACTTTAAGGTTTCTAATCTGCCTGGCTTCATCACTCAGCCACTCCAGGTGATCATTAACCACATCTCCACCAAAAATTATCAGATCTGGCTCCTTGTTTTCAATCAATTCAATAAGGTTCTGCAGGCGGGCTGAAGATTTTTGCACTCCGAGATGAAGATCGGAGAGAAATACCAGCCTGGTATTCTGGGCAACTTTTTGGGAGATGACCTCGTACTTGATAGTTTTAACCGGTTTAGAGGCTTCCAAAAAACCGTATCCTACAATTGCAATGCTGCTCAAAGCACACAAGCAGGCGGCTGTTGCAGATTTAAAGTATTGCCTCTCTTTTGTGAATATTCCAGACACCAGGCTGGCAGCATAAAAAAATATCTGGATAATAAACAGATAAAATATGAGTCCCAACCAGGTAAATGTCAGCTGCCAGACCAAATAGACAAATTGCTCAGGCCAGGATAGTGGAATGACATGAGCCATAATGGGGGATGCCGCAAGAAACAGGCAAATAAAATATCCGAATCTGGACTGGGTGGAGTTAAGAGATAATTGAGAACTGAACCTGAACCAGGTAAAAGCATGCATGCTGAAATAAACAGATAAAAAGGCGAGCAAAAAAAACATACAGGAAATTAGTAATAATTTGCTTCACAGGTCAAGCAATATTTGACACACATCACTTCTTGATTTTAGTGTGTAACGCGTGAGTTCTTAGTTCTGCATGCAGCTTAGAGATTACGCGTACATATTGGGTAAAATACCTGCCCTGAAATTTTCCGGAAAACTACTCAAAACTGGCATATAAGCGTCTCACCCGGGCTGTCCTGGACCGAACCTGTGACTAACTGAAGATAACCTTAGCACGTTAAGGATTGCCGTGCTCGCCCCAGTTGAATGGCTGCGCCTGCACTGCGTGTATTCAACGAGGTAAAAAGACTCGCTCGCAATGACACCTGAAGTGTCAGGGATGTAGTTTCTCAAAACCTGTCACCCGCGAGGGAGCCTAAGCGACCGAAGCAATCTGAATGGCATAGCCATAATATTCTGAATTTATCACATATTCGATTGTAGTTACTTGTATAACATGCCTTAACTGTTAAATTTTATGATTGATTCTTTAGATAAAATTAAAAATTGCTTCCAGGCAGCCATGGACCAGAGGTCCAAGCTGTTTATTTCATTGCCGGATGGTACTTCAAGCATTGGAGGACTGGAGGGCATAATATCTGATTTTGATAAAAGCACACTTTTTGTTGAGGCATCATCAGGCAGTTCATTCAGTGTCAACTGGGAAGGGCTTGAAGTGGTTTGTTATTTTCGGCTTGTGACTAAAAAAGAGCCCAGAAAGGAGATGTTCTTCAATTTCAAGGCAAGTCTTGGAAAGCTGCAAAAGGATAAAGCAGGAAATTCAATCTTTTCCATGAATATGCCTGCAGAGATAAAGATTGGTCAAAGACGTTCCAGTCTAAGGGTAAGTGTGGATCCAAAACTTGTTCATGGGTTTTCAGTGTGGCAGGAAGATCATTTTATTCGTCCTGCTACAAATGACAAGAAAAAGGGGTTGCACAAGCCATTGGTCAGTACGGAAGATATTCATAAGGGCAATATAAGGATCGTAGATCTCTCGGCAGGCGGATTCAAGCTGCAACTGAAGTTGAATGGTACAAAAAACGCCGGTCTCTCATTGAATAAAGGTCAAACCATGATCGTATGGATAGTTTTGCTGGAACCTGACAACAATCAGCGCGAACAGATCTGGGTAAAAGGAAAGATAAAGTACAGTTTTGAAGATCCCGTGACCAAGGATGTTGATCTGGGCATTGAGTTTGTCAATCAGGGACTGATTACTCCTGATAAAAAAATGAAATGGGTCCGCGTCAGGGATCACAATATCGATAAGATTGGTAACTGGACTTATCAGAGGTATCTTGAAGAGTATCGTCAGGGTTTGGTTTGATGCACGGGTTTAGCAGGCTGAAGACATCGGGCTTGAAACACTAAACGCTTACATGGTTATTCCTGCACGAGTCTTAAACTGTCTTGTCTTATATTTAACCCAGGTGCAAATCTGATATGAAGGAAATCTTCGCGTTTTTTTCAAAAGAGGCTTTACTCAGTAACTGGACAGTCAAAAGTTCTTGTGCAACTCCTTGGATTTATTGCATTTTACAAGCTTCAGATATCCAGACGTTTACAGAACCTGACTATTTGAAATCATGATATTTTTTTCTTCAACTAATAACAATTAACTGATAACTTTTAACTCTCAAGTCAGTAAGTTGCAAAGCTTTTTCAGCGCCTGGTCAGGCGCTCTGAACCTGGTTCCTGCCCATTTCCTTGGCCCGGTAAAGGGCCTCGTCTGCCCATTTCAATAATTGTTCCTTGTTTTTTGCAGGGCTTTCCAAACAGTGGGTGGACGCACCAACACTTATGGTGACTACTGATGCTGTGGGTGAGTGCTGGTGGGTGATACCCAGGCCCTGCACTGCTTTCCTCAGTCCCTGGGCTACATGTACTGCCCCGGCAGCATCTGTTTCAGGCAACAGTACCACAAACTCTTCCCCTCCGTAGCGAGCAGCCATATCTGTTGGGCGCTGGAGCGTGTTTTTGATGGCTCCTGCTACTTTTATCAGACAGTTGTCTCCTGCTCCATGGCCATAGTTGTCGTTGTATAGCTTGAAGTTGTCAATATCCATGATTAGCAGGGACAAAGGAAAGCCATTACGGGTGCAACGCGACCACTCTTTAGAAAGGCTTTCATCAAAGAAACGCCGGTTGGGGATTGCTGTCAAGCCGTCCTGCATGGACAGCTTTTCCAGCATGTCTGTCTTTATCTTAAGATTCATGTGCGTTTTGATCCTGGCCCGCACAATTGTAGGGTTGAAGGGCTTGGATATATAGTCCACCGCACCCAGGTTAAAACCCTTCTCTTCATCCTCGGCTGAATCCATGGCGGTCACAAAAATAACCGGAATGGAATTAGTTTGTTCATTGCTTTTCAGCCTGCGGCAAACTTCGTACCCGTCCATTTCAGGCATCATTATGTCCAGCAGGATAAGATCCGGCGGGTTGTCACTCTGGGCAATCTCCAGAGCTTTGGATCCGCTGGTGGTCACCATCACCTTGTAATCATCCTTGATGAGCGTTCCCAAGGTATGAATATTGTTAGGCTGATCATCAACTATCAGCACTGAGTTTTTTTCATGGCTATCGGTGGTATTCATTCTATATTAACTCCTGTTTTTGCGGCCAGCTCCTTTAATTTTTCAATGGCAGCATCAAATTCAAAGTTTTCCACCAGTCCAGAGAGTTCGTCAACCTCAAGTTCTTTTACCTGGCCTCGTAAAAAACCTGTAACCATCTCTAAAAGCTCTTCCTGGATCATCTCGCTTTTTTTAAGCAGTTCCAGCATTCTGGACATGGCATCAATACCATCTTCCTGCTCCACATTCTGAGACTGATTAGGGGCTTTTTTCAGGCTGTCTAACTGTATTCGGGTATTTTCCATAGCCTGGGACAGCTCTAAGCGCATTTCAGCTGTTATATCCCTGTTTTCTTTAAAGGCCATGTCTATGGCAATTGCCGCATCAGCCAGGCGCACAGCCCCGACGGTTCCGGCCAATCCCTTGAGGGTATGGACCAGTCTGGGGGCATCTGCGCTTTTTCCCTTGCTCAGCTCTTCATCAATCCGGGCAAACTCCCCGTTTAACTGGTCCCGGAAACGGTGCAGCATCCTGTTATAAAATATGGGATCCCTGTCTGCAGATTTGAGTCCCTGATTCAGATCAAATCCTGGCAAAGAGTCAGGCAGCAGGGATAAATCTGCTTGTGGTTCCTTCGTCTGGACTTTGACAGTATCACTGACCCGCAGCCATTTGGCCAAAGTCCGGTAAAGCTGAGTGGTTTCTATGGGCTTGGGCAGGTGTTCTCGCATTCCGGCTTCACTGGATTTTTTTCTGTCTTCTTCCATTACAGCGGCGGACAGGGCTATAACCGGAAGATCCGGAAAAAGCTCAAGGATTTTTCGCGTAGCCTCAAAGCCATCCATGACAGGCATCTGCAGATCCATCAGGACAAGGTCAAAGCTGCCTGCCTTAACCATTTCCACTGCCTCAGCACCATTGTTGGCCAGGGCAATAGCGGCCCCGGTTTTTTCCAGCATTCTTGAGGCTACCTCCTGGTTTAATAGATTGTCTTCAGCCAGGAGGATGGAATAACCCTGGAAAGAGGGTATTTTAAACTGTTGGTCATCGCGGGTGTATGACGGTGCTTTTCCATAGGCTTCAGCAATGGCATTGAATATTGATGACGATGTCACAGGTTTGCTTAAAAAGCAATTGTAGCACTCAATACTGTTCTCAGGCAACTCGTCACGCTGGTAGGCACTGACTATTACAAAAGGAGGTCTCTTGCCTTTCAAGGTACCCTCATCGTGCAGCTTTTCAATCTTGCGCGCAGCTTCAATACCGTCAATCTCCCCCGGCATTTTCCAGTCCATGAAAACAAAATCATAAGGATTTCCAGCCATATCTGCATTCAGTATCGCATCTACTGCTGACTGGCCGTCATGGGCTTCTGTTACCTCAAACATGCAGTTCTCCAGTATATTGCGCAGGACCTGTCTCGCTGCTTCATGATCATCCACAACCAATGCCCTTTGTCCTTCTAATCCAGAACAGACATAGCTTGTTTCGGCATCATGAGCCAGTGGAAGCTCAATATTAAAATAAAAATTACTGCCCTTTCCTGGTCTGGACTCTACCTGGAGTTCACCACCCATGCGTTGCACAAGTTTACGGCTTATGACCAGTCCCAGGCCTGTACCACCGTATCTGCGGGTTGTGGAGGTGTCTGCCTGGGCAAAGGGCTGAAAAAGTTTCTGAATCTGGTCATTATCCATGCCGATGCCGGTGTCCTTAATTTCAAAAAGCAGCCTGACAGTTTCCGGTTCAAACTCCCTGCCTGCTGCCTCTGACCTCTGACCTCTGACTTCAGCCCTCTGTATTCTGCCTTCTGCCTTCTGCACCACGAGTTCAACATGTCCTTTTTCTGTAAATTTGACAGCGTTGCCCAGCAAGTTTGTAAAAACCTGCCCGAGACGTAATGAATCACCCTTTAGTACTCTGGGCACGTTGGAGTGGATATTGAATATAAGTTCCAGGCCTTTTACTTCGGCATTAGACCCGAACAAGGTCTTCATCTGATCCAGCAGTTCATCAACTTTGAATGTGTGCATGTCCAGTTCCAGCTTTCCTGCCTCAATCTTGGAGTAGTCCAGAATGTCATTGATAATACCGAGAAGCATGCGCGAGGAGGTGCTGATTTTAGTCAGGTAATCTCTCTGCCGGTCATCTAAGGAAGTCTGCAGAAGCAACTGGCTCAGCCCGATAACAGCATTCATGGGAGTACGGATTTCATGACTCATATTCGCCAGAAATTCGCTTTTGGCACGGTTGGCCGCCTCGGCCTCCTCCCTGGCAATTTGAATACGGTGTTCGCTTTCCATGCGATGAGTTATATCCGTGGCTATGCCCATTACCTGGCGTTTTTTCGGGTCGGAGGAAAGCATAAGCGGAACCTTGGTGGTTTGAAACCAGCGAACCTGTCCCTGGCTGTCAGTCAAACTTTCCTGGGGAATATGCTTTGGTTTGCCGGTAAGCATCACTTCCCGGTCATCCCGGAGAAAGGCTTGTATTTCTTCCTGAGTAGCGGTCATGTCGTAGTCTGTCTTGCCCAGCATAGCTTCCTTGGTAGTGCCGAAAAGCTCTGCAACCCTGGTGTTGGCCAGTGTATGCCGCCCATGCCAGTCTTTGGCAAAGATAGGATTGGGGGAGCTGTCAATTATCTGCTGTAGAAACTCTTTTTCCTGGGCAAGCCTTTCTTGAAGTAGCTTAGACTCAGTAATATCGTTGGCTGAAGCATAGATCAAACCATCCTGGGAGCTTGCCTGCCATCTCATCCATATGAAGCTCCCGTTTTTGTGCATATAGCGGTTTACCACATCCTTTACCTGTTCTTTCTGGTTCAAACGGCTCATGGCTTTACGAGTTTTTTCGAGGTCCTCAGGATGCACCATTTCAAGGAGGTTTTTCTGGGTAAGTTCGCTGACAGAATATCCCAGAATATCCTCCCAGGCTCGGTTTAACTTCAGGATACGCCCGTCCAAATCAGCTATCATCAGCAGGCCAAGAGTGACGTTAAAAAAACCTTCCAGTTCCCGGGTTGTTTTCTCCAGCTCACCTTGCCTATTGAGAAGTTCTTTTTCAACAACCCTCTTGTCAGTTATATCGTGACCAAAGCCTACAACCTCAAGTAAATTATTGTCCTGATCCACCCGGTTCATGGAGCTCCATTCTACTGTACGTGTATGTCCGTCCTTACGCGTAAGGGTCATTTCGTAGTTTTGCACAGGTCCGTTCTGCATTTTTAGAAATAAATCTCTGACCTGCTCGTTGGATGCTCCAGGATATAGTACATCCCACCAGCTTTTGCCAACCAGTTCCTGTGCACGGTAACCTGTAACTCTTTCACCGGCAGGATTGACATAGTTGCAGATTCCGTCAGGGGATATGCCGCAGATAATTGCAGGCGACATCTGGATGATACGTGAAGAGTAGTCTCTTTCCTGGCGCAAGTACTTTTCTGCAAGTTTCTGCTCTGTAATGTCTTCATTGATGCCCACTACCCGTACAGGATTGCCATTTTTATCATGGATGGACTGGGCCATGGCTTTTATATTCCGGATCTCCCCATCCTTTCTGAGTATCTTGAACTCGGACCGGTATGCTCCCTGGTGGGCAATTCCTGCCATAAAATCTTTTTCTGCCTGTTCTCTGTATTCAGGCAAAAGAGCGTCAGTCCAGTCCTTTACAGAATTGTTGAAACTTTCCGGGCTGACCCCGTAAATAAGATACATGCCCTCGTCCCATTTCAGGTATCCGTCACTCGTTCTCAGATCCCATATACCCAGTCCGGCTGCCTCCGTAGCCAGTTTCAAGCGCTCAGACAATTCCTGCTGGGCCTGTCTTGCCTGCTTTTCTGCAGTAATATCCAGCCCGGTGCCTCTGAAACCGACAAGCTCTCCGCTGTCATTTTTTATGGGCATCCCGCTTACTCTCTGCCAGACAATTCTGCCGTCCGGACGTAAAGACTGATGTTCCAGGCCTTGCCAGGAATCGCCTCTTTCTGCCCATCCAGCAAGCATTTTTTCAACCCTTGAGGCCTCCTGGGAAGGCATAAAAACAAAGGGTGTCTTTCCAAGTATTTCGTCCACTTTGCGGCCAAGTACTTCTTCCACTCTTGCAGTCAAGAATATATATGTGCCTTCAGGGTTAACTTCCCAGATGTATTCACCCGCAGCTTCGGCAACGTCATGAAAGCGCTGTTCGCTCTGTGCAAGGCTTTTCATATTTCCTTGAAGCTCATGCCATTTGAGAAGCTCTTTGATCCAAAGACCTGCAGATATTATCATCAAAGATGCACCCATAAGTTTGGCAGTCTCTTCAAAAATATGCAGAAATCCACCTGGGGCTGTCATTACAAAATTATCTGTAAAATCTGCTGCAGCATACAAAAAAATCATACCCACTCCCATGGTGAGGGGTACCCAATAACTGTTTTCCAATCTACGCATCCATTTATGGGGACAACAGATAATAAATACCAGAACCAGCCCGACCAGCAGCGCAAAGATTCCCTCCATAACCATGGCAGTTTGTAAAGAAGTTTCCGTCTTTATCTGCATAAAAGACAGTACACTGGCAGTTAGGATTATGCCGGCAAGCAAAAGAACAGCTGCGAGGCGCTTGGAAAAGGCCAGCCATTTACCCTGACCGGGTGAATTATTATACATTATCTCTCTCTTAGTTTTCCGGACAGTCAAAGGTTAGCGGACTTTCTCGTGTTTGACATGCATAAGAGCACTGTGTCCAGGACGAGTAGTGCCTGGGAAAGCTATAGTTTCGGATCTGATAGTCACACACTAAGATAGAACACTAATACCTGACGCTGGCTACGCCTGCAACCCAAAAAAAGATTTTGGCCACTCTTTAGCCGCTGTTGAATGGGCTGAGTTAAAAAAGAAGGTTTGTGGCGTAAACTGCTCCTGAACTTCGCCTTCCGTTGGATAGCTCCAAAAATTGGCCCACAGAGCATTCAACTCTGACTTTTAAAACAGAATCGGTTGTGCTTAACTGTTGGAGTTTTGGTTCTTAAAACATTTTTGTTTCCATCCAAAGTTCTTACTTTCCAGATAGAATTTTTTGTAGTAATATGTAGCTTCGGATGCGGCCGGGGAGGGTTTTACCCTCACGGATTTGTTTTTCTTGAGCAGGTCTTGTTCTGGGTGACATCAAACAAGCACTTCAATTATCAGCAGGAGTCAATCAAATGTCCAAATCTGGACGATCGTATATTGGCATAGTTCTGACCATTGTTGGCCTGGTTGCCATAACTGCAGGGGTAATCATTTTCATATCTTTTGCAGGCAGTCGTAAGGCCATCACTGATATGGCCATGCAGCTTCAGGCCCAAGTGGCCCAGAATGTTCAGAATAAATTAAGCAATTTTGTGGAACTGCCCCATGCCCTCAATGAGATCAACAGTAGCTGTATTCTTCACAATCCTGAATCTTTAAATGATCTGGAATTATTCGGTGAAAGAAAATTAAGTCAGCTCAAGGCTTTTGAAAGTATTCAAAATATGGCTGTGGGCGTTCAAGAACAGGGTAACTTTATTGGTGCAGGTCGTGCTGAGGATGGAGTGTTTACCCTGGCCATCAGGGATAAGATGTATGACAGTACTTACCGGGTGTTCAAGGTTGATGCTCATGGCCAGAAAGCTGAATTGATGCACGAACAGCCTGGTTATGATGCCCGGCAGCGGCCCTGGTATAAAACAGCGGTGCAGGCGGGAGAAGCAATCTGGAGTCCCATTTATCTCTGGGCTTCAGGCAGGTCAATGGGCCTGACTGCTGTGTTGCCCATCCTTGATGATCAGGGGACCCTGCTTGGAGTGCATCAGACAGCCTCTTCACTGGACTTTATCAGCAGGTATCTTCAGGAGGTGGTGCAGGGCCGGGCCCACCAGGTATTCTTGCTGGAGCCAGACGGACTCCTTGTGGCCACATCAGTCGCGGAAGAAGTAACTCAGTCCACAGAGCATGGTTTTGAAAGAATTGCTGGGACAGCCAGTGCGGACCAGTTGACTCGCCAGGCTTCCATATATCTGGAACAGTATTTGGATGGTGAATCAGGATTTGAACAGCCCATTCATTTTACTTCAAATGTTGCAGGCCAGCGCTACTTTGTTTCTGCCGTCCCCTTGTCTGAAATGCGTGGCCTGGAATGGGTTCTGGTGACCAGTATATCCGAAGCTGAGATCATGTCTGATATCAACAAAGCTCAGCGCTTCACTATGGGAATTGTGCTGGCAGCAACACTTGCCTCCATTATCACAGGAGTCATGATTGCTCGGAAATTAGCCAGTTCAAATCAGCAACTCCATACTGCAAATGTTGACAAAGACAGGCTTTTTACCATTATTGCTCATGATCTCAAATCACCATTGGCCGGGATTTCAGGGTCAACAGAGATGCTTTCCAATGAAATAGATGTATTTTCTAAAAATGAAATTCAGATGCTTTGTAAGCAGTTGCATGTCAATTCCAGCAATACTCTGGACCTTTTGAATGACCTGCTGCAGTGGGCTCGCATGAGCCAGGGGAGTATGAATTATGCTCCCCGGCCATTCCAGCTGTATGAACTGGTAAAAACCGTGCTCGCTGCTCCACAGGATGTGGCCGCAAAAAAGGAAATTACTATCAGCGTTGAGGTTCCCCAGGAGATAAAAGTTCTGGTTGATGAACCCATGATTAAGACTGTAATCCGCAATCTCCTGTTTAATGCCATTAAATTTACCCAACGCGAGGGAAGAATCATTATTATAGCCAGTCAGGATGGCCGCCATGCTGTTCTATCCGTTCAAGACAACGGCATGGGCATGGATCAGGAGATATTGTCTTCAATCTTTTCCGTTAAAAAGGGTCAATGGCAGATAGGAACTGAGGGTGAGAAGGGCACGGGTCTGGGTTTGATCCTGTGCAAACAGTTCATTGAACAGCATGGCGGAAAGATCTGGATTGAAAGTGAGCCAGGTAAGGGAACTACAGTCAGCTTTACGCTGCCTCTGGCGTGAAGATGGACTTGGAGTCCATTGATATCTCAGGCTTCTATCTCAGCAGGGTAAAGAGTTTGTATTGTTCATCATATTTCCTGCAGCTTTGAATAGTTACCTTAAGCGATAAATTTTTTTCTTTTGGCAATGAAATCGAGTAATTATGAGGAGGCGCATCTTGATACGTTGACGAATAATTGTGCAGATTGACCACGCGAGACACGTGGCAGGCTCAACCAAAGGGAAAAAGAACCTTTTCCGGATGAAAACTAACTATCATATAATTATAAACTGGGCTTACTGTCTGGGCTTAAGTGCTTTTGAAAAAGCTGCCGCCAACTATTAAGCTGGACAGGTCAGTATGCAGGCAGGAAACCGTGAACACTGTAAGTTCGCAGGATCAGAAAACCGTATCCACCAGGACTTCGGGAATTCCTATCAAATGATGCTTGCGAATGGTATTCTTTTCAAGTTTAATACCGGATTATCATCATGACATAGCTGCAAGGTGCAATCGAAAACGATCTTACAGCAAAATTATTTGCAGAGCCGTATAGCTTTCAAGTAAACATGGGAACCATTTCAAGGTCCCTAAGTTCATCTCTTAACAGCGCCACCATTCAAGGCTTTCTGGTTGGTCGACTCTATTTTTATTGGTTATCAGGCTGTTAAGAGCCTTTATAAAATTTCGGATATAATTTTTTTATACAATTATGGCACATCCCATGACTAAAGTCAGCTTCCGGATGTTTGATAAGGTAGTGCTCGATAGGCTGCCACTGTCCTTCTTGATCCCTAATTGCCTTGCAACTTGAACAGATAGGCACGATACCCCGAAAAGCTTGAATTTCCATGAGATAGTCTGTTAATCGTCTATTTTTATCATCTAAAACCTGATTCATATATAATAGTTCAAGGTTGTTCTCTATGATGTGCTTGAACTTTAACATGAGTTGTTCGATAATTAAAGAGAATTCATTTCGTTTGCTATCAAGAACACAAATTGTTCCAAATGGGGTTTTATTTGGCAGCATGATCGGGAATCCAAGATAAGATATCATGCTCAGCTTTATGTCCGGGTTATTTTTCCATTTTTTGTCTGCCAACGCATCTGGAACCAAGAGTTTTTTATTGGATTTGATTACAGTTTCACAATATAAGCCTGAATCTTCAAAATGTTCCTTGTATCCAGCATGATAAGGGTTTTCTTCGCCTCGGCTTGAAATCAGAACTTCAATATCAGGTCCGCTCAATTTCATAATCAGCCCGACAGGTACTTTGCACAACTGAGCAATTAAATCAGCGAGTTGCTGCCAGTTTTCTTGAACGTCTTTCGGTACATTAATATCAATTCTTTCATTTATCATCTTAAACTCCTGAAGAGTATCATTATGCGGAATTCAAAAAGTCATCCCTACATACTTTTTTCTAAAACTAATTAAAAATTTCGTAACAGTTTAGCCATTTGCATTTGGCACGGGGACTGGCTCTCCCAGCCCTTGTTTTATTAAATCTGTGTTTTACATCAACAAAAAACAAGGGCTGGGGTGCCTGTCCCCTGCTTACCTTAGAAAAGGGCTAAACTATTACAAAATTTCATTATATTTTTGTAAACTCAGTCCCAGTCAAAAATGAAATTTTTGGTATCTGTTTAGCGCTTTGGATGTGGCATGGCTTCCTGCCCGGAGGCATACAGCCCGGAGGGGGACAGGCACTCCAGGGCCCACTTGTCCCAAAAAATGAGATATTTTAAGCACAAAATGATGTTCAATTGGGTCCTGGAGTGTCTGTCCTCAATTGAGACAAGTAATAAAATTTCAGAAGTTTCACTGTAGTACTAACAAAAGCTATGAAGAACTGCGTCTGGACATGAATGTCCGCTTTAATCAGGTCACTCCTTCAAAGAACAACCCGGTTTCTACCTTCCTTTTTTGCCTGATACAGCTTTTCATCCGCACAGTTTACCAGGATATCAATATCCTGTGACTCCACTTCTGACATGGCTGCAACTCCCATGCTGGCTGTAAGCCTGATTCCCTTGACAAATAAATGATCAGCCATGGCCTGCCTGATTCGTTCTGCTACCCTGGCAGCCTGTGCAGCTCCTGTTTCAGGCAGCTGAAGGATAAACTCTTCACCGCCCCATCTGGCCACGGCATCCTGTTTTCTGGCACAGCTTTTAAGAATGATAGCCGTCTGTTTCAGGACATCATCGCCTGCATTGTGCCCATACTGGTCATTGATCCTTTTGAAGTGATCAATATCCAGCAGGATTACACTGAAGTCTCTCTGATAGCGTTTATATAGGAGCATTACGCGTTTCTGAAAAGTCAATTGGGGACTGTCCCAAAGCCAGGAACAGTCCCCCTCCGGGCTGTAAGCCTCCGGGCAGGAAGCCTTGCCAGGCCGTCAAAATCGGATTTTAACTCCAAAATAGTTATGACATACAGCTCGGATTTATAGTTTTCAGAAACGCTTAATGCTCTCGCTCAATTTGGTCAGCAGGGGTTGGGCCTCAAAGGGCTGACAAAGGTGCAGTATGTGATCAGGGCTTCAGCCGTGCAATGTTAAGAAAATGCTTTGTCCAGACCATGGCTTGGTTCAGCTTTTTTGCTGTTTCAGCAGGTGAGATTTCTAATTTTCGAAGCAGGTGGTCTGTTTCTTCCCACTTGGCACGTTCACAGGCAACAGCCAGGTCCAGCCACTGCTTCAGGTCCTGATTGTGCCCCAAGAGCGCATTTTTAACTTCCTCTTCAAGTGACAGGCAGCACACAAGCTCTTCCATGGGCTGGACCATAATGGCATCAAGCTGGGAAAAAAGCCCCAGCAGAAACATGTTGTCCCGGGAAAGCGGGACAGAATCATTAATCATGGTAATGGACTCAAGAAACCTGGCTCGCTGGAGGGAAGTAAACAGCAATTCTCCAATACGTGGGCTGGAGTTCAAGTCAGCCATGATTAACACTCTGAGCCAGGCCGCTATCCTCTGCTGTCCAAGAAGGGTTACGGCCTGATTTATGGACTTGATCACATGGGTAACTCCGATACCGGGAGAGTTGATATAGCGCAACAGGCGATAGCTTAATGATATATCATGCTGAATTATCTCAGATATCAACTTTAAATCCAGGTCAGCAGAGTTCAGGACATTCAAGACTTCCAGTCTGGCAATGTGGCTGGCTGACAGTTTTTTGCCGCTGATTATCTCGGGGCGGCTGAAGAAATATCCCTGGAACAAGTCAAATTCAAGTTCCCTGCACAGGTTATACATGTCCTGGTCTTCAACCTTTTCTGCCAGGAGCTGCACAGAATGGTTTGATTTGAACTGACTCACAAGCACTTCAATCTGATGCTTTTTCATATCCAGGACATCAATTTTGACCAGGTCCGCAATATTCAAGATGGGCTCGTATTCCGGCTGACCCACAAAGTCATCCAGGGCCAGCAGGTATCCTTCTGACTTGAGCCTGGAGCAGCGCCTGAGAATAGCTTCAGTAGGCCTGACTGTTTCAAGAATTTCCACCACAGCTGTTTCAGATGGAAGGGCATTGGGCGCACCCTGGAGAATCATTTCTTCAGGATAATTGATGAGCAGCCTTTGTCCCCTTGCAATAAGATCTGAGGCCAGGCTGAAGCCATCCATGATCACCTTTGATGTGGCTATATTGCCATCCTGAATCCGGGCGGAGCTGGATAGTTGTCCCTCTCTGAACAGCAATTCATAGCCCCAGATGTTCATTGACCTGTCAAATACAGGCTGTCTGGCTACATATACAGCTTCAAAGCTGTAGTCTTGAGTTGAACATATTCCTGGCTTTGAGCGCTGAGCTGTCATGTACCTTCTCCCTCATGTTGCAGGAGCCTTTGATTTCTTCAGAAAAGAGTAATTCGCCTGCGTTCATCATCTAATAATAGTTACTATACAGTATGTTCATACGATGTCGATTAAACTTGGGAGTGATTTTTTTGATGGTTACTGTCATTCCAAAGGGTGACTCAGGGGGGCAGGAGGAGGGGCAGATGTGAAAAGTTTGTTTGACAGTAGCGGCTAAATTGTATGATTGGCCTGATTTTTTTATGAATCCAATTGACCTTTGGTATGATTTTTTTTTATGTTTTCATCATACCAAAGGGTGATTGGCATTTTTTGGGAGTTGGATAAATTTTAATCTGCTCTCGGGCCAAACGATCTGAAACAGGATTTAGAGTGCAACATGTATCTGTCTGGTTTAACCGTAAACAAAGTTCTCATTGCAGATGACTGTGAACTTTACAGCCAGCTACTGACGTTTTTTTTGGAGAAGCTGAATATAAATGTAATGTCAGCTTCCAATGGGTTAGAAGCTTTAGAGCTTACAAAGAAACACTCTTTTGACCTTGTTTTGATGGATATAAGAATGCCCAAAATGTCAGGAGATGAGGCTGCAGAAAAGATCAGAAATCTGAAGTCTGCAACCAGAAGCAATGTCCCCATAATTGGAATGACCAGCTTAGAATCAAATGATACAAATTTTTCTTTACCCGGTGAATTTGATGAGTGTTTGAATAAGCCACTGAATCAAAAAGCTCTTTATCAAGTGCTAACAAAATATTTCACCTCAAGGGTGATTAGTTGACAGTGATTTGTTCAATAGATAATAGAAAATTAGCTGACACTAACCAAGGAGGGTTATTAATGGCAGAGCCAGTATTTACTGCTGATCAGGTTAATTACCTGAAAGAACATATGTCAGTGTGGCTTGCTGAGCAAAGTCTTGGCAAACCGCCTGCAGTATATGAGATAGAACTACGGGAGCGCATGATCAGAGTTGAAGAAGAGCTTAAGTATCAGCGCGAAATGATTCGTTCCATCCTTACTCAGATGGAAAAACGCTTTGAGCAATCTGACAAGCGTTATGAAGAGTTGCGTCTGGATATGAACGCCCGCTTTGAACAGGTAGACAGGCGTTTTGTGGAAATGCGAGAGGACATGAGTGCCCGTTTTGAGCAGGTTGACAGGCGTTTTGAAGAAATGCGTGAGGATATGAACGCCCGCTTTGAGCAGGTTGATAAGCGTTTCGAGCAGGTTGATAAGCGTTTTGAAGAAATGCGTATGGATATGAATGCCCGCTTTGAGCAGATGGACAAGCGTTTCGAGCAGGTTGACAAGCGTTTTGAAGCCCTGACACGCAGGATTGATCGCTTTATGATCTGGTCTTTTGGAACGTCCTTGACCATGGCTGCCATCATTATTGGAGTTCTTAAGTACACATAAGTTGATGTGTTGCAGCGCCATCACAGGTCACTTGCTTAAATAACAACCCGGTTTCTACCTTTCTTTTTTGCTGACTACGCCTGCAACCCCAAAAAAGATTTTGGCCACCCTTTAGCCACTGTTGAATGGTCTAAGTAAAAAAGTACCTGTTTAGCGCTTTGGATGTGGCATGGCTTCCTGCCCGGAGGCCTACATCCCGGAGGGGGACTGGCTTTTTCGGGACCCACTTGCCCAAAAAAAAGAGTCATTTTGAGCACAAATTGATGCTCAAGTGGGTCCCGGAGTACCTGTCCCCTGCTTTTCTTAAAAGCTCCTCACCCGGGCGGACCAGGACCGAACCTGCGAGTAACTTTAAGACTCTGTCACTTTTCTGGAAATTGGGACAGTCCCCGCGGGGTATTATAAAACAGATTGATGCTCCATTGATTCCTGGAAAAATTTGCTTAAATGAAAAAATTTACAAAGCGAGGGACAGCCCCCCTCCGGGCTGTAAGCCTCCGGGCAGGAAGCTGTGCCAGGCGTAAAGCTCTCATCTTTGACGGAACTTTTCTGGTAATTGAGAATCAATCATATGTAAAAATCCTAATGCGGGCTGTGCCCACAACCAAAAAAAAGATATTTAAACCGCCCGTTCGAAGACTCACTCAAGACGCAAAGGGCGCAAAGGAAGAAAGAAGATTTTTCATTTGCCGGGGAACCCAGTTAAACCCGCCCAGTTAAATGGCAGATATTAAACCGGGTAAATCTGCGACGGAGACTACGTCTGTTTAACAAGGCAGGGGGCAAATGAAAAGGCAGCCTTTTTAAAAACCGATGCCCGGTTTTCAAAAAAATCTTCCTTATTGTCTTTAACTTTGAGTCCTTTGCCTGCCCAGTTGAATTGCTCGAAGAGCAAGCCCGAAGGGCATTCAACCGGGGTGCCTTTGCGCTTCAAATTTTCTTGTTTTTTATGACAGGGTTTCAGGAGTAAGTTATTAAAATTGTGAAAATTATAAACGTTTGATTTTGTTGGTAATTTGGTTTTAGTTACTTAGAAGCTCTTCACACGGGGGGACCGGGACCAAACCTGTGAGTAACTTAAAAATCAGCCTTAACACGTTTGAGATTGCCGCGCTCGAAGACTCGCTCGCAATGACACATGAGGTGTTACATGTGTAGTTGCTCAAAATCTGTCATCCACGAAGGTGCCTAAGCGACCGAATCAATCTGTAAGGTAAATCCATAATGCTCTGAATTTATTACTAATTTGGTCTTAGTTACTTAGAAGCGCCTCACCCGGGCGGCCCGGGACCGAACCTGTGAGTAACTTAAAAATCAGCCTTAACACGTTTGAGATTGCCGCGCTCGAAGACTCGCTCGCAATGACACATGAGGTGTTACATGTGTAGTTGCTCAAAATCTGTCATCCACGAAGGTGCCTAAGCGACCGAATCAATCTGTAAGGTAAATCCATAATGCTCTGAATTTATTACTAATTTGGTCTTAGTTACTTAGAAGCGCTAAACAGGTACAAAAAGGAAGGTTTAGTGGTCTAAACTGCTCCTGAGGGTGAGAAGGGCACGGGTCTGGGTTTGATCCTGTGCAAACAGTTCATTGAACAGCATGGCGGAAAGATCTGGATTGAAAGTGAGCCAGGTAAGGGAACTACAGTCAGCTTTACGCTGCCTCTGGCGTGAAGATGGACTTGAATTATTGATATTTCAAGCTTGCCTGTCAGCAGCGTAAAGAGTTTGTATTGATTCATCAACAATTCCTGCAGCTTTGAATAGTTATCTTTCTGAAACAATTTGCCTGATAAACCAGCGGTGCATGGCAATCCAGGTGGCTGAAGTGGATATAACCGGAAGCATGAGAAAACCGAATTGATACCCCAGAGCCACAAATTCCCGTCCCAGGGCACCATAGCCCATTTGCTCTGCAATGTCAGGACCGTACTGGATGGTGGTCAGCTTGAGGAATTCAAATGCCACTCCCCAGGCCTGGAAAGGCAGCAGAATAATAAATCCCCCGGCAAGCCTGAGCCAGGACATGTATCCAATACCCGTTGACAAGGTCAGGGCAGACAGCAGGGGCAGGTTCCAGCAGTAAGAAAGGGGGTTGATTTGAAAAAGCAGATAGCCGGTTTGACCGTCCTGAGTTGTTACCTGCAGATTAGTCTCTAAGTTCAGCATTCTGTCTGAAGCTGACAGGCTTTCAATCTGACCCGCTGCGAACAGTTCCAGCCACAGGGATGTAAACCATCCAACCGGTACTATAAGACTTCCTGCCAGCACATGCCAGGCAGTAAAGGACACCGGCAGCCAGAAGAGCAGACGCAGTATAAAGCCTGAAAGAATTTTGTGCCTGAGAATATTCATTTTCGTTTGGGGCGTTTCTTTTTGGGTCTGGTTTTTGGCTTGTGCTGCCTGTCTTTTGGCTCCTTGATGCTGGAACTGCCAGCCAGCAGGCTCTGTGCCTCTTCCTTGCGGGGCAGCATGCGTATCCATACCAGCCAGAAGATAAGCGCATCCAGCATGATCAGTGCCTGCCACAGGTAAAGATGAGTCCACTCAAAAACTGCATAGCTCCACTGACCAATATAAAAAAGAGAAATAATCCTCACCAGATTCAGAGACTGGATAGCTACAAAACCCAGGCCAAGGCCAATAAGTTTATGCTTCCATGATGCTGGAAAGGCCAGGATTGCTGCAGCCAGGATAATCATGGCCTCTACCCCGTTGCATCCTGCTTCAATGCTTACGGCAAAATTGTTGGGAATATGGTACAGGACAATGCCTGAAGACTCCACTCCCTTGTCAAAAATTCCAACAATCCAGGCGCTGATAAAGGCCAGGGCAGTGGTAAAGGGTTCAATCACCCTTTCTCGGACTGGCCGCCAGAGCTCTAAGGTAAAGAGCACAGCCTGGATGGTAAAAAAGTACAGGAAAAATCTGAGCATTAGTGATATATATTTTTATGGAGCAGGCGCAGGCTGATTTATAGCCTGCACCCGCTCCAGGGGGGTGTTAGAAGTAGCCCCTGCGCCTCATATAAAGGGCGGAAAGGGCCATGAGCATAGACATGATTATCAGTCCCCATTCAGACATGGTGGGGATGGATTGGGGCGGTGGGGTAACAGCAACAATGGTAATTGTTGCATCATCACCGTTGTTATCTCCTCTTGGATCAACCTGATCACCGCGCACTGATGCATAATTGGTATATGGTCCATTCTCAAGTACCCGCACAGTAATGACCATTTCAGTGCTTTGACCATTATTCAACGGGCCGATATTCCAGATGCCTGTGGCCTGAGAATAGTTTCCCTGGGCTGCACTGGCTGATAAGAATGCATATCCGGCAGGCAGTTGTTCAGATACTCTTACGCCTGTGGCATTGTCAGGTCCGTTATTGGTTACTCTGATTGTGAACTGGACCTGCTGATCAACCTGCGGTCTCGGATTGTCCACGGTCTTGGTCAGAACCAGGTCAGCCCTTGGTGCTGAAGGATCAGGATCTATGGGAACCGGAGTGGGGCGCGGATCATCCTGATCCGGCACATCAGATGGCGGAAGATCAGGATCCAAGTCTTTAAGTTGTTCTTCGTCATAAGTTTCTGCCTCAAATGGTTCATCCTCACCTGGCGGAGTCCACTCAGCATGGCCCTTGTTCTCATAGGTTGCTTCAACTTCCGGGTTGTCCACCAGGACATCAAAGGCTATCTCAAGACGGTTTTCAGCCTCATTTATTGTTCCCAGGGTTACTCCGAAATCCGGGCCAAAGTTGGCCAGTACGCGGACTCTTCCTCTTGGAAACTCTGCACTTGGCGGATCAAAAGCACATTGATCAACCGTGGTCGAACCATAAGCAGTGCATTCAGGTGCTCCGAACATGGTCATGCCCTCAGGAGGAGGATCAGTTATGAGCACCCCATCAGCCCTGATTACATTGTCGTTGACCCATACCATGGTCCAGCGGACAATGCTTTGATCATCAACAGTGCCTTTTTTGACGCCAAATGGTGGATCAAACACATACCCAAAAATGGCTGGTATGCTGTCCGATGCAACAACAGGCTCTGCTCCGGGGATTTCTGATCCGTCAGGTTCAACCGGAATCATTTCCAGTTCCACATAGTTAACCAGGCTTCTCAATCTGGTTTCTTCATAGAACCACACAGCACTTGCGCCAGGTGCCAGAGGAAAGTCCCCATTGCGCAGCTGCATGCCGCTCTGATCCTGTGGGGTTACATTAAGTCCCTCATCAGTGAAGACAGGTTCATCCAGCCAGGATTCACCGGTATTGGTGGCTACAAAGCACCAGGTCATATCCACTGGTATGGGATCCTTATTAACCACCACCAGTTCTTTCTCGCCCGGACATCCAGCACCATTGTCATGGCCCAGGTAGGCTGTTTTCTCGATATCGAGACGACCATCTACAAAATCCGTAGATATTTCAGCTGCAGATACGTAATCGTTAAGTCCATCCTGGCCGTCTATACCATTTCGTCCACTATCTGCATCTCCTGTGGCACCAGGTCTGGATGCGTACATTAGTTCAGCAGTGTTGCGCAGCCTGTCTCCATGAACGGCCGAGTCATTACTCTCAACCCGGTAGGTTACGATTGTACTGCCAGTATTTCTGGTCAGTGCAGCAATATTCCAGATCAGAGTCTGATCCTCTACAATGGCAGGAGCAGGACTGGCTGAATCCGGAATATAGTTCAGACCGTCAGGCAGGGTATCACCTATCCACAGGTCATAGGCATCAGCGGTGCTGTCACCAGTATGCTCTATGGTTAGAGTGAAAGTTATATCCTTGTTCGGTGATATTATTGTGGTTGAGGCTGCTTTACTGATCTGCAGATCAGGCTCAACCACGGTCAGGTTCAAAGGTTGTATGCCTGGCTCATCAGCGTCTGCGTCAAAATCGCGCCACTCATCTCCCTCAGGGCCTTGAAAGGTCAGGTGGGCATTGTTGCCCAGAACCACGCCGTCCTGATTGGCCAGGATGTTCTCAACCCGGGCCTGGATATCAACAGTCAGAAAGTCATCTTCAGTGTTGTCGTTGGCCGGGTTGGTTACAGTCCCCAAGTCAAAAGTCAAAGTGCTGCCGCTTTGCTGGGGGGTGCCGGAATACTCTGTAGTTATACCGGCATTGCCCAGCCCCAGAGAAGCACTGATAAAACTAAGTCCCGTGGGCAGTTCATCCACTAAGACCAGACTGTTAACAGTACCTTGGATCAAATCGACCCGCAGCCTGTAGGTTAGTGTTTCACCAATGGTATAGGTGTTTCTGGAAGGATCAGGGTGAAAGCGCTTGTCCAGGGTCACAGGATCTCCAATGGTCAATGTCTGAGATCCGGCGCTGGTATTATAGTTGTTTAGAACTTCGCTATCATTCTGATGGCTGCCATCACTTCCATCACGCTGATGATCGCTTGGACCGGGCAGGCTGGAGAAAGTTGCAGAAATAGTGTTTTGAATCTTATCACCAGGCAGGACAGTGTCAGCTATGACTGCGGCAAAGGTTATGGTCAGGCTGTTTCCAGCCGGCAGGTCAAAGGGTTGGGTAGACCATGCATTACCGTGATTGTTCAGATCTGGTTGAATATCTCCACTGACTTGAAGTGTCTGCACATTTCTCAATCCAGAGGGCAGGTTGTCAGTCAGTTCCAGGTCATGGGCTGTGGTGTTGCCTTTATTTTCAACCCCATGTGTCAGGATAGATGTCGCCTTGGATGAATTTTGAGGGAGGGCCAAGAGGAGGCCCCCCGGGGGGCCTCCTCTTGGAGCCAAATATCTCTTTCATCCTATTTTTAATATCACAAGGGGCAGGAGTTATTTCAATGTCTTACTCTTTGCATTTTAAGGAAAATGTAGTCAAAATGGTACTTACAGGTTCTAATTCTCAAGCTCAGGTCGCCAAAGATATGGGAGTACCTGCGTCTACCATGCGATACTGGCTTAAAACAATCCAGCACCCAGGAAGTACCACGATGGCTAAACATGAAAAACGTCCCCAGGATTGGTCCTCTAA
>NZ_JYNP01000062.1 GCF_000934755.1 Desulfonatronovibrio magnus | reverse complement strand
CAGGGAGAATAGTACAGCTCTTCTAGTCGATCTCTGCCCGGCAACCACCAGTCGGAATGCCCAGCCAATGAAAGGCCGGATGCATAGCTCATGGCCGCATCCCAGTTCATTGGTCCAGCCGTTGCTTTCTGCCACATCAGTCCGGTTCCGTTATCCGTTACTGTTCCGTCTCCATTGTCCACGCACCTGTCGGCAAAGGCCGTGCCTGAAAGGACCAGCCCGGTCAGGCAGAGTACGAAAGCCATGGTTGCAACCGCGTAAAGCTTTTTCATGATTTTTTCTCCTGTTGAGGTTGGACAGTTATGGTCTTGCATCTCTTTTAGCACTATTCATGCCATGAATAAAACTGTAGAAATCCAATATATTACAGAAAACGCCAACCGCTTAAAGCCGCACTGTTTGCGCCCACTTGGTTGGCACTGCCAGGATTCTTGGCGATCCGAGTGATGTCCGGAAGCTGTTCCGGTGTCGTGTTCGAATTGGATAGGGTCAGGTCTTGTTTTTCAACTTATCTCGTTCCTTTTTGATGATCCTGCTGACAGTGGCATAATGAAGCCCGAGTTGCGCGGCAATAGACTGGGGATGGTCGCCGTCACCCAAAAAGATATCTGATCGAGCATTCCCCCGAGCAGTCACATGGTAGAGGGCGCCGAAATCCATCCAGGTGGCGTCCACCCCGTGCTCTTGCAGCCGCTGCTTGTAGGTTTCGATGACCCCGTCAATGGCCAGGATACGATCCGAGCGCACGGTCAGGAAGTTCAGGCCGTAAAGGTTCTGGTCCTTGCGACTGGCCGGTATGACCGTGTAGCCGAGGTCCTGCTCCAGGAAATCCTGAAAATTCCGGTCGGCCATGGTCTTCACATAGACCCCGTCCCGCAGTTCGTAGAGATCCACCAAAGGAACCATCATTGGGTCCAAATCACGCCGTGCAGGATCTCCTCGCCCGGAGTATGCATCAGGATCACCCGGGGCAGATCCCACTCGGCCCGGGCGCCGACCTGGACCTTTGCGGACAGGTCCTGACGGGCCAAGGCCACGGAGCCGGACAGCAACAAGAATACGAGAAAAATGGCCATCCCGCGCAAGACGATGGACACGGCAAATCGAGCTTTGGTTTTCATCTGCTTTCCTTTCGAGGGGACATGTTTCGAGGGGACATGCTGGTTCAATGGTTGGTTGCCAATGTTGTCGGAAATCGGGCCGTCAGAAAGGCGGCACACGAGCCTTGTCCCCCCGCATGCCGAGGGGTTTTCCGCATAGTCCGAGGTGTTCCTATTTCAAAAGTGAACCACCCGGTGGTCAGAACACTTCTCCGAGTATGCACCGGGCGCTGCCTCCCCCCACTGCTTCGATCACCGGGATGTCCACGGGCAGGAGAGCGCCGAATTCGGCCAGAGTGGATTTTTGATCCGCTGTGAAATGATCAAATGAGCCGGAGGAAGTCGCATAAAACCTGGCAGTAAGCACTTTCTCTCTGGGCATAAATATAGTTTGCACCTTTTAAAGTACATTGTCAACATAAATAAAATAAATTGGCAAACTAATCCATTCCAGTTTACCTGTGAAGCAGAAAGAGGAATGAAATTGGGTGAAATTGAGGACAGGTTCTTTAAGTTGCATTTTCTACCATATTTCGCTACATTCCCTTCAACCCAACAACCACAAGCCCTAACAGAGGTTTAACATGCCAAGAATTGCCAGATTTATTCGAGACAACCAGCCTACAGTCTACCATATAATATCCCGTACTGCCCAATGAAGAAGGTATCAGGAGTCAGCCTCCGGCCCATAGGGGCCTACGCCCCGGTGGGGGGGCAGGAGACAGAAAGATGGGAGTGCAGTCAGCCAAGGATTTAATTGTTTATCAAAAGGCATACAAGCTGGCTATGCATATATTTGATATCAGCAAAAAATTTCCAGATGAAGAAAGATATGCTCTGACAAGCCAGATCAGACGTTCATCACGTTCAGTGTGTTTGAATTTGCGTGAGGCATGGCTTCCTGCTCGTAGAGGTGTAAATGTACTATGTATATGCAATAGAGAGTATCAAAACAAAACGAAGAAGAGAGTGGGGACAGGTTCTTTAAGTTCTCAATCCAGCAACCACAAGCCTTAACGGAGGTTATGAACTTGAACATGGCTGTGAAACATCAGCAAATTGCTCAAAGGTCTCATTAAGTCCTTGTCTCGCTGACTTACACCCTATAACCTGCAACCGATAACAGATAACCGATAACAGATATCTAAATATGATGGTCAGGTCCGACCCCTAAGGTTTTGGACATTGAGCAGGAAAATTTGGGACAAACAGGAGAAGCAACCATGGCACCCAAAATCTTTGAATCAGGCAATGGAATACGTTTCGCTTTTCTTTTGGTATTGATTCTTTTTCTCGCCACCGCCTGTGGCGGCGGATCATCGGACGGTTCAGGGGATGGCGGCGATCTCCAAGCCGGATATCAGCGGGCCGTGGCTGATGCTGTTGTAGCCGAGCCGGGAGAAATCGTGGCCACGCTGACGCCCATCGCCGCGTACAACTCCGACCTGATCTGGGAAGGTAAGCCGGGGGCATCGCGGGTGCTGATGGTTTCCTGGGTGGGTGGCGACTACTATGACAATTCCGTGGGCCAGGACTACATCCTGCCTGACTGGCTGTGGCTGTGGGTGACCGCAGTTCCGGAAATACAGACTTTTTTCGCGCCCGGGCCTTCTTTCAGCGAATCAATGCTGCAGCTCAGAGTGGCGCAGCTCCTGGGCATGCCCCCGGATACTGAGAACACCAAGTTTGTCGAAGTCTGGGTTAATCCCAATGACATGGCCCGCCCCTGCCCGGACCCGGAAATAACGGACACGGTTTGCGAGCTGGATTTTCCTTTGCCCCGCTTCCAGGAACTATCTCCGGAATACAGGCAGTGGTTCGAGGCCAACCAGGCCTCCAGCTATGGGGGGAGTCATCCTTATCCCTGGACCCGTCTGGGATATACCTGCGACTGGTATCAAGGGCAGGGGTGCGACACCGGGCTCAGCGAATTTGTGATCTGGCCGGGTTCCACCGTGGGCGTCCGGTCGGTTCGAACCACCTGGGATTACCTGAATCCGGTGCAATAACGTTGAGTAAATAGTAGTGTTGACGGTCAAAGAAGGCAAGGGTCGCAAAACGACTCTGCCTTGACAGGATTCAACTAAGTTTATCCTGATATTTAAAGCGGATTTTAATGCCCGCACTCCATAAATCTAAGGGACAGGTTCCTATTTACACTGGCCAACCTTCCCCATGAGCGTTTTGCGCTGGTCCTTTCCGACATCTGACCCCTGATTTCTGACCTCTGTTCTTTGGGAAAAGGGGTATCTTTTAAGTATTTTCAAAGATTCAGGCTTGATTTGTGTTGATTATTCTGTTCAAACTTCACAGGAAATAAAAACCGATACCTGGATGAGTTTTGTTCTGCGAAAAAATATTTTTCTTTGCTGAATATAATTATTGCATTTTCTTTTATCAGCGTAAATCAGCGAGATCAGCGGTTCAATGTCTTCTGCTTTCATATCAAAAGCAAAGAAAAGAATTTTAGCCGCTGATTGCGCAGATCTCCACAGATTAAATGAGACTTTTATCAGCCATAATCAGTGTTATCAGCGGTAGCGATTTTTGTCCGAGAAACAAATATCAGTGGGATAAAACCAACAAGCGTAACACTTATATTCGTGACAAACCCTGGGCAGCGTCCGGGGGCATAGATCAAATGAAAGACCGGATGGCACTTTAAGTGTTTTTACATGATTGACGACCTGCACGAATTTGCAATATTTGTATGTCAGGAGAAAAGAAATGTTAGCTGTCAGACTGCCTGAAGACATCGAAAAAAAACTCGTTGATCTGGCTGAAAAAACGGGAAGAACAAAGACTTATTATGCCCGTGAAGCAATCATTGAGCACCTGGAAGATCTGGAAGACTATTACCTTGCGGTACACAGGTTAGAGAACCCGCCTGAAAGGACCTGGTCCTTAGAAGAGCTGGAGCAGGAAGTTGATCTGGAAGGTTGAATCTGACGAGAAAAGCAAGTTGCTTATGTAATCAGTAGTGTCCGGTTAACTCACCGATGCTTTGAAAAATGTGCACGTCCTGTCAGTCTGAAAGCTATTTTGCTGAGGAAGCTATGCAGAAAAATCAAGGAAGCGAGTTTGAAGGACTCGTGTTTCAGGAGCACAAAGACCTCCCTGAAGTTGAAACAAATAAAACCATAAATCCGAAAATCATAATTATTTCCGGACCAAACGGTGCAGGTAAAACCACCTTTGCACAGGAGTTCCTTCCTGGTGAGGCAAATTGCCTCACATTCATCAATTCCGACCTGATTGCCGCCGGGCTGGCCCCATTTAATCCTGACAGCGCTGCATTTAAGGCCGGACGCTTGATGCTTGAAGAAATTTTTGCAAATGTTGGTAAATTGCGCAGTTTTTCTTTTGAAACAACCCTGAGCGGGCGTTCATATTCAAGGCATATTCCTGAGTGGAGATCTGCCGGGTATAAGGTCAAGCTTTTTTATCTCAGACTGGCAACGCCTGAGCTGGCAATTGTCAGAGTAAAAAACAGGGTTATGATGGGAGGTCATGATATTCCAGAATATGTTATCCGCAGGAGATTTGTCAGGGGCTGGGAAAATTTCGAAAATATATACAAGAAAATTGCAGATGAATGGGCTTTGTATGATAATTCAGGAGAAGGGCCAATAATCATAGATGAGGGGTAAATTATGAAAACAACGCATAATGAGTTAAAGCCTGAAAAAGAGCGTGACATTGATATGATAAACGCTGAAGCCGCTTTAAAACGGGCATCCAGGAGGGCCAGAGAAAGGGCATGGTCCGCTGGTGTCGGGGTTGTTTATCTCAAAGACGGAAGAATTGTGCAAGAAATGTCTGATGGTACTATTAGAATGGAGGAACCCGGAGTCGGACCAGCTCAAGTCATTGAATAGCTGAAGAAAATCTCCAAAAAAGGACTGATTTTGGCTTTAGAACAACGGATCATTGATAACTTCCGGTCCAGGTCGGAAGGCTGCAGGGCCTTTATTTTCATATAGGCAAGTCTTTGGGATCAGTGGTTTATCCGCTGAGTAACCGTGTTTACCGGTTTTACGTAATACGTGATTCAGGTAAGTTTGATATGGTCAGCATTGCTGACATTAATGTTTTTGGGCGAACTGGTCAGTACTGGAGCGCAGGCGACAGATAGGCGGCCTGTACTTTGAGCACTCAGGTCGGTCTGAGAACAAGGAAAACTGGCCGAACTTGATCAGTCCTGGACGGAGCATACTGTAATACCCCCGTCCTCATGAGCAACCGATTCTACCACACCCATGCCCAAGATTATTTCAACAAGACCATAAAGGTCGATCCTTCCTCATTTCTCCTGCCTCTTGTAGAACACCTTACACCTGGTTCAAAAGTTCTGGATATCGGATGCGGATCAGGCCGCGACATGCTCTGGCTCAAAGAGCGCGGTTTTGACTGTACAGGCCTGGAACGCTCCCCTGACCTGGCCGCCCTGGCCAGGGACCATACCGGCCTGCCCGTGATTGAAGCTGATTTTGAATCCTATGACTTCAGTTTGATGAACATGGACGGGCTCCTGCTCATCGGCGCTCTGGTCCACCTGCCACATGAGCGCTTTTCACCTGCGCTTTCAAATATTCTCAAGGCGTTAAAGCCTGGCGGCCACGCCCTGATCACCATGAAACAGGGGCAGGGCAGGCAGGAAGCAGATGATGGCAGAATGTTTTTCCTTTGGGAGAAGGGGTATCTTTTGAGTATCCTCAAAAAAATGGGCTTGATCTGTCTTGATTTTTCTGTTCAAACTTCACAGGTAAGAAAAACTGATACTTGGATGAGTTTAGTTCTGCTGAAAGAATTTGAACAATAATTTTGACCTCATACCTGGGATGGCGGTCCTGATCATAGAGCCTCAAACTTTGAACCCGACATTGCATGAGTATTGATTATCTTAACAAGCTGGCCCGGCTGCGTACTGATAAAAACCGCAATCGCTGGACCGAGGCCACTACCTTCCGCGCCCCGCACAAGCCCTTTCTGCTTTTGTCGGTTATGGACATTGCCGCCCAGAGCGAACTGACTTCTCCATTTATTGAGCCCACCTTTGACCTCATTGAACGCTTTGCCCGCTACTGGAGTCTGATCATGCCAGTTGGAACAACAGGCAACATGGCTTATCCTTTTTTCCATATGCAGAGCGAGGGTTTCTGGAAGCTGGTGCCGAAGCCCGGTATGGAAAATGAAATCAAAGACAGAATCACTTCTTCAGTAACCCGGCTGAAAAGTATAGTCGTGGGAGCTGAAATTGATCAGGAACTGTTTCTGCTCTTTTCAGAACATAAAACCAGGGAAGAACTCAGGGCTGTTGTTTTGCATACTTATTTTTCTCCGGAAATCAGGCAGAAACTTCTGCTGGAAGCATCAGAAAACCAGGAGGCTTTTGAATACAGTCAGAAGCTCCTTAAGGCCGCAGAAAAGATCATGTCCTATGGTTCTGAAAAACCCGCAAGCATAAGAGACCAAGGGTTCCGCAAGGCGGTCATGACCCTGTACGCTCACCGCTGCGCCCTGTGTGGCATCCGCATGCTTACCCCGGAAGGTCATACAATAGTTGAAGCAGCCCATATAAGACCCTGGTCAGATACAAATGATGATCGCCCGGCCAATGGTATGGCCCTTTGCAGGCTCTGCCACTGGAGTTTTGACCGGGGATTCATGAGTGTGGGCAGGCAATATGAAGTTCTGATTTCCCCTTTGTCCAGGCAGGAACAGAACAATCCCGGTCCCATCATGACCCTGGAGCAGAGGCCTATTTTCAGGCCTTCGGATGAAAAGCATATTCCGGATCAGGAGTGTCTGGGGTGGCATAGGAAAGAGGTGTTCAGGAAGTGAGTCTATAACACTTTGCAATTAAACATGAAACACATCCACGTAACCTGCGCAATTATTGAGCTAAATGGTCTGGTCCTGGCGGCCAGGCGCAGCTCGTCCATGCATCTGCCCCTGAAATGGGAATTTCCCGGGGGCAAGATCAGGGCTGGGGAAGATCCAGGAGACTGCCTAAAAAGGGAGATTATGGAAGAACTGGACCTTGAAGTTGATATTGCTGATCAACTATCTCCTTCAACACATACTTACCCCGACTTTATTGTTACGCTTTATCCTTTCATCTGCAAGGCAACGACCTCCGGATTCAAGCTTGCAGAACATGCAGAAGCTGCCTGGTTCCCGCCGGACAGGCTTGCCGGCCTGAACTGGGCCGAGGCTGATCTGCCGGTCCTTGATGCATACCTTGCAACGCTTGAGAGAAAGAGCTGATGGCCAACAAGCTTGCTTATGGCATTTATGACGCCCTGCTGGATAACCGCCTCCAGAGCATACTGGACCAGTATCCAGAACTGCGAACAGTTCTTGGAAAAATAGATACAGAGGAACAGCCGGCCAGGTATGCGGATCTTGTGGCCAAAGTGGTCAGGCAGGTTCTGCGTGAAGAAACCGACTCAGACAAGAGAACTCTGATTTGCAACGCTATTCTTGCTCAACTGTATGATGGCACTGAACAGCAAGTAAACATAAGACAACTGGTTTCGGGTAAAAAGCCAGTTCTCTTGGAGATAACCCCTCCCAATTATGCAAGGTCAGGCATTCCCAGGCCCCACACGCCAATGTTTGAAAGCAGTCTTTTTACAGGTTCCCCTCGTGACCCTCAGTTAGTCCACGAACTTTTGGCCGAGATGAAATCCGCAGATTCGGTGGATATTCTGATTTCCTTTATCAAGTGGTCAGGGCTGCGTTTGCTCATGCCTGCTTTTGAAGATCTGCGGGACCGTAGAGTGCCTGTGAGGCTCATTACCACTTCTTATATGGGTGCATCAGATGCCCCTGCCGTGGAGTGGCTGTCCCGTATGCCCAATGTTCAGGCCCGTGTTTCATATGATACGCAGCGGACCCGGCTGCATGCCAAGGCTTATTTCTTCAAGCGAGATTCCGGATTTTCCACGGCCTACATCGGATCAGCCAACATGTCCCACGCAGCTATGACCAGCGGCCTGGAATGGAACCTGAAAGTCACTGAACAGGACATGCTGCATATCCTGGAAAAATTTACTGCAGAGTTTGAAACTTACTGGAACAGCCGTGAGTTTATACCCTTTGATCCGGATGATCCCGGGCAGTTGCGCGAAGCGATCAGCAGGGCAAGAACCTCTAAGACCCGGGCTCAGGTGTTCTTTGACTTGAGGCCACACCCTTTTCAGGAGCGTATCCTGGAAGAGTTGGAGCGGGACAGGAACATCAATAATCAATACCAAAACCTGGTTGTAGCTGCTACCGGGACCGGTAAGACAGTAATTGCAGCCTTCGATTTCCATCGTTTTTTCCAGAAAAAGCAAAAACAGGCCAGGCTGTTGTTTGTGGCCCATCGCCAGGAAATTTTGGAACAGGCTTTGGATACCTTCAGAAATGTACTTAAAAATCACAATTTTGGCGATCTTCTCGTTGGTCAGCACCAAGCTGAACAAGTAAATTATCTTTTTTGCTCAGTGAACATGCTTATCAACAGAAGGCTGTGGGAACAGGTGAGCAGGGATTTTTATGATTTTATCATCATTGATGAGGCTCATCACGGCACAGCAGCCAGTTATCGTCCAATATTCGACAATTTTGAGCCTGAGGTGCTTCTGGGCTTGACCGCAACACCGGAACGTATGGACGGGGAAAATGTGCTGGCTGATTTCGGAAATCGCATAACTTCAGAGATCAGGCTGCCTGAAGCCCTGGAAGAAAAACTGCTTTGTCCGTTTCACTATTTTGGTGTGGCTGATCCCATTTCTCTTAATGAGGACCGTTTCTGGCATCACGGCAGATATAACGTGGCTGAACTGGAAAAAATCTATACCGGTGCTCACGTCCAGGCCAGGCAGCGCCTGGATGTAGTCCTTGAGGCTCTGAAACGATACGAACCAGAGCTAGCTCAGATCAAGGGAGTCGGATTTTGTGTATCCATCAGGCATGCACATTACATGGCTGATATGTTCAGCCAGCACGGCATACCTTCAGCAGCGCTGGTATCCGGAATAGACAATAATCAATGCGCCAGCCTACTTGAACAGCTAAGATCTGGAGAGCTTACTTTTCTCTTCACTGTGGATAAGTTGAGCGAAGGAGTGGATGTTCCGGACTTAAATGTGGTCCTGTTTCTAAGGCCCACAGAGAGCCTGACAGTTTTCATGCAGCAGTTGGGGCGAGGTCTGCGTCATGCACCTGGAAAGGACTGCCTGACTGTGCTGGACTTTGTAGGCCAGGCTCACAGGAAGTACCGCATTGATACAAAATTGAAAGCCTTACTTCCCAGGCATCGCTTTTCCATTGACCGGGAAGTGGAGCTGGATTTTCCACATCTCCCCCCTGGTTGTTCCATTCAGCTGGATCGGATATCGCGCCGACATGTACTTGAAAATATCCGCGAAAATTTGCGTAACCTTAGAGTGCAGATCCCTGAGCGCCTCCAGACTTTTGAAAACGAAACCGGAAAGCAGCTGACCTTTGGCAATTTTATCACCCATCATGATTACGAGCCGGAGCGCTTGCTGGTCAAAGAGACCTGGAGCGGCTGGAAGTCAAAAGCGCATTTATCACAAATACCCACTGATCCTGACCTGAACCGCTTAAAGAAAGCCTTGGTAAGAATTGCTCAGATAAATGGACCCCGAGAAATATCCAGGTTGAGAAGAATAATTGTACACTTGCAGGATAAGCAGATTGCCCAGGCCCTTTCAGTTGCCGGGGATTCAGTCATTTCAATTCATTACAGGATCTGGGCAGCCAACGCTGGTAACTTGGACATGTTCTCGCTCGAAGATTCGTTCACCAAGCTTTCCAAGAATCCCACTATCCTTGCTGATATGGACGAAATACTTGCCTGGGCTGCCAATACTTCAAAGATCGAAGGCAAATCACTGAATCTCCCTTTTGAGAACTGCTTGGAGCTTCATGCCAGGTATACCAGTCGAGATATCAATGCCGCCCTGGGACTGGCAAATCTGGATTCAACAGGTCCGACAGGCATCGGTATATTGCATGCCCAAACAATAAAAGTCTATGCCCTGCTGATCACATTTCAAAAAACAGAGCACGAGTTCTCCCCAACCACTATGTATGCTGACTATCCGATAAGCAGGAATCGAATCCATTGGGAGTCCCAATCTACCAACACACAAATGGGTCAGGCCGGCCAAAACCTCATCCATCATCGAGAAAAGGGCTATACTGTGCTTTTCTTTGTCCGGGAACAAAAGAAAAGCCTCGGCGTTACCATGCCCTTTACTTTTTTGGGGCCTGGGGACCTGGTAAGCTATGAAAGCGAACGCCCCATCAAGATGGTCTGGGACCTGCAGCATCCCATGCCAGTGGAGATGTTTGAGAATAATAGGCTTGGTGGATAGTTATGTTCAACACATCAGGAAACCCACTTCAGATAGGCTGGATCGATTATTCCCCGGAACATCGCCGTAAAGTCATGACAGTCCTTCAGTCCCTTGCTGCACCAGGGGCTGTTGACGAAATTGGAATCGGGCAGATAAGGGACGGATTTTCACACAAGCTGTTCCCTGGTACTTCTACCATTCAGACCAGAGCCAAGTATTTCTTTTTAGTTCCTTATATTCTGATGGAACTGGAGAAACAGAAAAACATCACCCCAAACGCTCTAATACAAAAGCTCAATGATATGGAGCTCGAACTTATTGAACCGCTTTTGAAAAGTGGCGAGAAGGGCGTGATTGGAGAAACAGCCGGAAAAAACCTGAAACGCAAGCCATCCAGCGTTTACTGGAGCGGATTGAAGACATTCGGGATTCTTCGGTATCCGCATCTGTCCCTTGAAGATTACGCCAGGGCTGTGTGTGCAGTAAGAAAAGAAAATCTGGATATTAGATCCATGGGTGTTTCAGAAGATGTCTCCAGCCAGGGAGATGATTCAGATGCAGCCGGCACTTCTCTGACCGGCGGGTTCTGGAGGTGTCCGCCTCCACCTGAAAACTGGCGGGAGCATATCAGCATCCATTTAACATATGAAGAAGCCTTGCATCTCAAGCAGTGCATAATAAGGTCCAGTTTTTCCAAAGACTCACTCCTGGCGTTTCTTTTGCAGGTTGAACCTGAAGTTTTCACGGCTCTGGAGGACTTTGGTGCCATAGGTGAAGCGCTGGAACTTCCTGAAAGCATAAGGCAGGATTTTGAAATGGCCAGGGACTTTTCAAGGTTCATTTTCGGGGCCAGCCTGCGCTATAATTTGATTCTGTCTGAGGGCAGAAATGAAAAAGCCCGGCAATTATGGACAGAATGGCTCAGTTCCTATTTTGTCACCCAGAGGTTTGAGCATTACGAGCCTGTTGCACCCATGGATTACCTGCAAATAAGTAATCCCGCCCTGCGCCGCTTTTTAACCCAGTGGAAGAAATACGTTCTGGCTGGCAATGAAGAGGACATGGATAGCCTTATTGTCCAACGAGAAATTGATCTCAAGGGAAGACAAAGAGCCAAGCTGCGCAATTCAGCCCTTTACAGCTACAAAGTAGGAGATGGTCTGCGTGGAGGAAAGCTGGACTTTCGCTATTCCTATGCCAGGGATATTTTGACTGATATTTTTAAAGCACTGGAGGGCAGTCATGCTCAGGCCGGGTAGTGATCGACTGAGTTACAGCCACCTTCTGGCTCCACCTCCGGATTATTATACAGACTTTGCTCTGGGTACAACCTACAGTCTGGATCTGGAAGCCATGCTCGGGATTCCCATGGCCCTGTTCATGTCCGAGGAACTTGGCAGCAGTGCAACCCAGAATCCTGTTGCAGTGCTGGAGGGCTTGCGCCGTAGTACCGACAACCTCGCCATTTTCTGTGAACCTGGACAAATAAAAATTCCTCACAAGAACAACACGGTTTATTCTCTGGTGGAGAGCTCTGTTTTTCAGGTTCATCTGCCCAGGGGCAGATCTTTTCATCCCAAGGTGTGGGTGATCAGGTATGCTGGTCCTCAGAAAGATCCCATTTACCGTATAATTGTGCTCAGCCGCAATCTTACCTTCGATAGAAGCTGGGACATGGCTGTCTGCCTGGATGGCAAAAAAGGTGATGAGCCAACAGAGAAAAACAGTCCCTTACAGGATTTTATAGGCTTTTTAATCCAGCACATAAATTCCAGAAAAAAACGACGAAGGATCAAAAACATTCAGGAAGAAATCGGACAGGTTTATTTTGACCCGCAAATTCAGCAAGTGGCTGATTTTCAATTTTGTCCACTGGGTATTGACGGACATGATAAAAAGTCCAGCTCTCTTTTTCAGTCCTACAAAGACCTGGTGATCATCTCGCCCTTTCTCAGTAAAACTCCTGTTAAAGAGTTTGACAGTCTGGCCCTGAGCAATTCTTCCAGGACCTTGATTACCCGGAGAGCAGAGCTGCCCAAGCTTTTACCGGAGCACTTCGAATCATTTCAGGTATACGTCATGAAAGAGCTGGTTGCCGAAGGGGAGGAGGGGCTTAGCGAAGATGAGCTCCAGGCTGAGGTCCCCCAGAATCAGGATATCCACGCCAAATTTTACGCCCGCTCCAAAGGGAGTAATCATGCCCTGTACTTTGGCTCAGCAAATTGCACGCAAAGGGCCTTTGATGCCAATGTAGAATTTCTGTTAAAGCTTGATTACCGCAAATGGGGTTTCAAACTGGCTGACATTCTTGAGGATATCTTTGGCAAGGATGACAAGGATAATCCTTTTGAAAAAATTGAATCCATTCCCCAAGGTGATTTCTCAGATGATGACCCTGCTGATGAACTGCAGAGGGCAATCAAAGAGCTTTGCCGTGGAAAAATGCGGGCTCACGTAATTTCCGGGGAGCACCAGAATTTTAACATTCAGATTGAGCTGGAGAGAATACCTGATAAAGTATGCTTCACCGTTTCCTCTCTGGCGGGTGAACAGCAGGTAAAGCTGGAAAAAACTACTGTTATTCAAAATATCAGGCTGGAGCATCTAAGCGAATTTTACAAAATATCAGCATCAAAAAATGATTTGACTGTCAGGAGGATAATAAAAATACCCACCGGAAATATTCCACCTGAAAGGGACAAGGCCGTATTCAAGACCATAATCAAGGACAGGCAGGCTTTTTTGAAATACCTGTCATTTCTGCTTTCTGACAGCATCCTGCTTACTTCTATGGAACAGTTTGATGCAGACAGGCTGAAAACAGGAAAGTGGAAGATGCAGCCGGTCCAGAATCCTGTACTGTACGAACATCTGCTGCGCACGGTGGCCCGTGAACCAGAGAGGCTAAAGGAGATAGAAAAAGTTTTGAGGTTCATTGATGACCCGGAAATAGTGCCCGAGGAATTCAATGCTTTATTTGACAAATGCAGGAAAGCATCCAAGAGGGTGAAGAGATGATTGATCTGGCAGTCAGGGAAAATGCAGTGCTTGCCGGTCTTAAGGATTTTCAGCTGGCAACCGTCAACAGGGTAGAACAACTTTTTACAGATGGTTTCCATCGTGTACTGGTGGCTGATGAAGTGGGGTTGGGAAAGACACTGGTAGCCAAGGGTGTGGTCGCCAGAATGGCCAGGAAGTACTATGAGCAGGCAAAAAAAGATGAATTTGAAAAACTGAAAAATAACCTGTTTAAAGTAGTCTACGTCTGTTCCAACCAGAGCATTGCCGGTCAGAACCTTAAGAAGCTCAAGGTCCATGAAAATGTAAAAATTGACGGACTCTCAGATACCAGGCTGTCCATGCAGCATTTAAAAATTTATGAGCACTTGTACGATGAAGAGGTCAGCCAGAGCTATCTGCAGCTTATCCCCCTGACACCGGGAACCTCTTTTTCCATGACTGGTGGATGCGGCAGTGTGCGTGAACGGGCGCTTATCTTTGCTGTCATAAAGAGTATTCCCTTTTTTAAGCAATATCTGGCCCCCCTGGAAGAGCTCATGGTCTCCTATGCTACTGTAAGCTGGGGTTGGGTACGTAATTTTTTTGAAGCACAGGTGGCCGGCTGTGACCGTAAAAGTCAGGGACAATATTTGAGTTACATGGTTCGTGAAGTTCAGGAGAGGCTATGCAATGACCCGTCTTTTCGTGAAGAGGCCGAACAAGTTCTGGAAGCCATCAGCCTTTATGGTTACCGGTCAGTTCCAAAGGCAAATGATCTTATACTCCGGTTAAGAAAAACAATGGCTGAAATCAGCCTGGAACGGATGGACGCTGACCTGGTTATCATGGATGAGTTTCAAAGGTTTCCTGAGCTGTTAAGATCTGAAGAAGACAACGAAGCAACCATGCTGGCCAGAAAATTCTTCAACCCAGCAGGCAGTGATAAAAAAGATATGAAAGTTCTTCTTTTGTCTGCAACTCCCTATAAACTTTATTCCACCTTGGAAGAAATTCAGGAAAATCAAAAAGATGAGCATTATGAAGAGTTCATGCAGGTGCTAGAGTTTCTGTTTGAAAACCAGCCGTTGCAGATGAACAATTTCAAGACCGCCTGGAAAAACTACTCCGTAAGCCTGAAAGAGTTCTTGCACAGGGATTCAGCAGCAATCATCACTCAGAAACAGCAGGCAGAGGAAGTCTTGTATAACGGGATTTGCCGGACTGAACGGTTAAAGGTTCCGGGTGCTATAGATCTTGTGGATTCAAAAGACAATAACCACTTGCAGGTTCATGAAGACGACATCCTGGCTTATGCAGACATGGATAGAGTGCTTGAAGAACTGGAACTCAGGGGAACAATGCCGGTGGAGTACATCAAGTCAGCCCCCCTGATTATGTCCTTCATGCAGAACTATAAGGTCAAGCATGATATACAGGAAGAAATGAAGGCCAAGCCTGAAAAGCTTCCCCTTTTAAACAGTCCACGTCTCTGGATCAACAAAAACAAAGTGGCCGGGTACAAGCCTTTGAACATACATCATGCCCGGTTTGAAAAGCTCAAAGAAACAGTACTTTCCGGAGAAGCAGCCAGGCTTCTTTGGGTCCCCCCATCCCTGCCATATTATGAGCTGGGAGGTCCATTCCGCAACCAGGAAAACTTTTCCAAGACACTGGTTTTTTCTGCCTGGGAGATGGTTCCCAGGGCTGTCTCAACCCTGATTTCCTATGAAGCCGAACGCTTGACAGTGGGAACACTCATTAAAAAAACACCTGGTCAGCAATCAGAGAGGCGCAGCTACTTTCCTGATTCCAAAAACAAAAGGTTTCCTCCTCCAAGAGTAACTTTTTCAGTGAAGGACAATGAGCCGGCCAACATGAACTATCTTTGTCTGCTGCATCCATCTGTTACCCTGGCATCAATGTATGATCCCATAGAGGCTATGAACAGAGACATGTCCATTAAAGACATCCTCAGAGAAGTGCAGGACAAGATAAAAGGACATCTGGACGTTTTCAGGCATTATGTCAGAAGAGAGGGCCAGCGCCAGGATGAACGCTGGTATTACATGGCCCCGCTTTTAATGGGTAGAAGCCAGCCAAGGATTCAGGAGTGGTTCAAAAACCCTGTTCTGCAAAGCGTTGATGAAGATCATGACGGGGTTGTGGGCCAGGAAGAGGACAGTTATGCCCTGTCTCTTCATCTTGAGCGACTGAAAAATCTTTACCAGGATCCAGAGCAGGTAGAACTGGGCTTAATGCCTGAAGATCTTGCCCGGGTGCTGACCAATATGGCTATAGCCTCACCGGCAATCTGCGCCCTGAGAATGCTTGGTCCTGACACTCCGAGAGCTGTCGGGCTTTCATGGCAGCTGGCCAAAACCATTGTTGATCGGTTCAATACCCAGGAGGCCATTGCCATGGTTGATTTATCTTATGGCAAGGCAGGTGAGGGGGTACACTGGAAAAATATTCTGCGCTACTGCCTTGATGGCAATCTCCAGGCTGTGCTGGATGAATATGCGCATATGCTTCTTGATGGCCATGATATGCAGCATTGTTCACCGGAAGAATTGGAAAAGAGAAATCAGGCCCTGGTCCGGGACATGATCAGGACTCTCAAAACTCATACAGCAAGCTATAATGTTGATACTTATCCTGCATTCCGCCACAGGGTGAAAAACTATGACCGCATAGATTTAAAAAAGAAACAGATTCGAATGCGCTCCAGCTATGCGGTTGGCTTTTATGACATGAAAGATGAAGGCAAAAGCGGGCAGCGTAAAGAAAATATTCGTTTGAGCTTCAACTCTCCTTTCAGGCCATTTGTACTGACCACTACCTCTATTGGTCAAGAAGGGCTGGATTTTCACTATTACTGTCGAAAGATATTTCACTGGAACCTTCCAGGCAACCCTATAGACCTGGAGCAAAGGGAAGGACGTATAAACCGTTATAAGTGTCATGCAATACGGCAGAATATTGCTTTTAAATACGGCAAAAACCGGTTTTACAAGGATGTCTGGCAGGAAATGTTTGACCATGCCCTGCTTCAGGAAAAAAGCAGCCAAACCAGTGACCTGGTGCCGTTCTGGCGCCTTACCGGCCAGGATACCTACAATCCGGCATGCAATATTGAGCGCATCGTTCCACTATATCCTTTGAGCAGGGACAGTGCCAGATATGAAAGATTGATCAAAATTCTTTCTTTGTACCGCTTGAGTCTGGGACAGACCAGGCAGGAAGAACTTATTGAATATCTTTTTGAAAATGGAGTCAGCCAGGAAGAGGTTGAGCAACTGTTCATGAACCTAAGCCCGTATTTTAAAGGCCTTTCCCTTCATTCGGTTTGTAATGAATCTGGCTCGGACCTGGTCAAATCATTGAATAGTCAAATAAAATATCTCAAAAAAAACTGATTTTTGGCCTTAGAACAGCTATTTTGATGTCAGAATGGCTGTTTTGAGTTCTTCCTTCCCAGAAAGGACTTTTTTTCCGGTAGTGAAGAGCTCAAGGGAGCTTGTCTTCCTGATTGATGACAACACAAGTGGGACCCCGGTCTCTGAGACCAGCAACATGTTGTTATCATTGCATTTCACCTTAAGAAATGGTCAATTTTGAGGCTTACAGACAACTTTTGTTTTTGATACTGCCCGGATCTATGTATAAGCATCCAAAATGATTGATTTTTAATCTTCAAAGGATCAAAGCTCTCCTTTACATTTCGCGCTTGACGCGATGTGTAAACATGATCCCGGAATAAAAGATTAAGATTAATAATTGACACTGCTGTTCTACAGTGGTGTCAGACGCCATATTTACTTGAAACAGACTGGAATAACAGGACGTCCTTTTTACGGCCGGTATGAAGAGGATCAAGTTTGGTTCATATTACATGGGCAAAGTGGACACCGCTCCACGGGAAAAAGAACAGCACAAAATTTAAGGAGCAGGTCATGAACAATACTTTTGCATGCATAGACTGTGAACATAAAATAGAAGAAACTGGGACAGGTTCTTTGAGTTGCCCTTTAATCAATTAGTTCAATAGCTTGGTTAGGTCCGACCCCGAACGAAGAACCTTGACGGGTTAGCCCAAAATGTTTAAACAAATGTTGAAACTTTTTTACTCGGGAGGTCATAATGTCTGAAGCTGTTTTGGGAATCAAAAAATGGGGCAACAGTCTGGGAGTACGACTGCCTTCCGCCGTGGTCAAGGCAGCTGGTCTGCGGCTGGATCAGCATGTATCCGTGCGGGTGGAAGATCAGCAGGTAATCATATCCCCGTTGCCGGAAAACGAGTTCAGCCTTGAACAGCGTCTGGCCCTGTTCGACCCTGAACGTCACCGGGGGGAAGCCATGGCCCTGCCGGCAATCGGTGCGGAACGGTGGTAGAGGTCAAAGCTATGGAGCCTTCTGGGACAAGCGTCCAGGAAAAATCATGGACGCCACGGAGGCAGGACATCATCTGGATTGACTGCAATCCCCAGGTAGGACGGGAAATGCGCGATGTGCATCCCTTCCTTGTCCTTTCTCCCAGGGTTTTTAACGCCAGGACCTCCCTGGTCATTGGCCTGCCCATGACTACGGCTGAATACAACGCCGACAATCCATTTGCCGTTGCCGTTGGTAGTGCTGCACGGCGCAAAGGGAGTAAAACAAGCTATATCCTGTGTCATCAGCCCAAATCATTCGACTGGCGATTGTGCGGGGCGAAACCACATCCCCTGGGAAAATTGAAGAATCCGCTATTTCGTGATGCCTGCCTGCGCCTGAACCAGATCATCCAGTTGAACATGTGATGATGTGTCCTCAACCGGCCATGAATGATTCAGTAAGTTTTCACTGATTACGAGCGTTTTGGGGGGACCAAACCATCATACTCAAATATCAGGATTAATCCAGTGAAATCCAGCAGAGCTGGGCTGCAAGGCAGCATTTCAACGGGGTATGCCACACAGGGTATGCCACACATGATCAGGCAATAAATATCTGATGGCTCTGGGCATAATTTGATTACATCTATGTTTTTGACCCCAATAAAGGCATTCTACTTGTAGATCCAGGTCTCTGAGACCAGCAACGTGTTGTTATTACTGTATTTCACCTCGAGAAATGGTCAATTTTGAGGCTTGCAGACAACTTTTGTCTTGGATACCGCCCGGATCTATGTATAAGCATTCAAAATAATTAATTTTTAAGCTTCAAAGGATCAAAACTCTCCCATTGCAAGGCGTTACTTTCCGACCGGTCACCTGGGGCTTTTCCCAGAGGGGCACGAACCGCAGGCTTTGTATCTGCAAAAGCCGAAGGGTTTTGAAGCCTTGATTTCCTGGTTATATCGAATCCAGGGTCGGACCTGGCCAAATTATTGAATAATCGATGCAAATTGTATTAAAGTGCTTGATTTTCAGTCTTAGAACGGCCATTTTAATATCAGAATCGCTGTTTTAAGATTGCCATTCCCAAAAAGAGTCGCTTTTCTTACATAGGGGTCGGAGCAGGTCAGCGGGCTGATATTTCCGGTTAAACAATCGTAAAACAGTCCCTGGAAAGTCTTGAGGTTTGTTTTGATATATGCTGGAGAGCAAAGACATTGCCGTCAAAAACTGAATTCGAAAAAACCCAGGTTGAGTGCCGTAGCGGACATAAGGCCAATGAATACCCGGTGGCCTTTGTCTTTCAGGGCGCAAGGCTGGAAGTAGCGGAGATAGTTGACCGCTGGTATGAAGGAGGAGTTGATCCAGAGCAGCCGGTCATTGATTACTTCCGGGTCAGGTCGGAAGAGGGCAGGGCCTTTATTCTTAAATATTCGGGCCATCTGGATCAGTGGTTTATCCGCTGAATAACCGTCTTTACTGCTTTTATGTGTTACGAGAGATGAGTAAATTAAGGCTCTTTTACCGGTTTTACGTAGTACGTGATTTGGGTAAAAAGCGGCCTTGATTTTCCATTCAGCCCGGTTTCTCTTACCAGGAGACAATAATTTATGTCAGAACAGGGCAGGGTAAGCAAGAATCTTCATTTTTCATGTTCCATAGAACAGAGGACAGGAGAGAACTAAGGGACATTATGTTTATAATTGACAATCTGATTTTTTGGATGGATGCTGATGATCTTCGCCGGTGTTCTTATAATTGTTTATTGATTTCATTTAGTTCCCCGATAACCATGGAAAATATTTAGGCTGTAATGACAGGTTGTATTGTTCCTTGAATGCGCCGCGTCCGAAAACCGGTATCATTTTCTGGAAGGACAGCCTCCCAATCTCTTTGATAATAAAATGTAAATTCTGCCTCATGAGCTGTCAAATTCTCCTGTATCAATGCCTGAGGAGATTTTTTCGATGTCCGGCGTGTCCCATGGATTTTGTTAGCAAACCGCGTAAACAAATCATGCAGAAAGAGTCGAGCAACCAGTCTTTTTCTCTCTTTTCATTAGCTTGAAACAAATGAAGACTTTATTGATGAGCGTCAGTTTTATTTCCAGGCTGGGTCGTGGTGTTCTGGACAGCCTTCAGACATATATTCAGGCATGGTCGATCCTGATCAGTGCAGGCGCAGCCTTTTTCAGACTATCGTTTTTCAACAGGGCTGTGGCCCATGTTTTTTTCAGGGAGGTGTTCCATACCGCCTACAGATCCATCCCGGCAACTGTGCTTGCAGCCCTGATCATCGGGGCCATAGTGGTTACCTATCTGATATCTTTTCTGACCCGGTTCGGGGCCTATGAGTTCGTGGGTGAGTTCATCGTCATCATCAATCTGCACGAAATAGGCCCGATAGTCTGTACCTTGATTGTTCTTTTCAAAGCTGGCTCCAGGGTAGTTTCAGACGTTGCTCTGATGAAAGTCAACAAAGAACTGAACACCCTGAACTATCTGAATATTCACCCTGACCGGTACTTGTTGATGCCCATAGTCCTGGCTTTTGCCTTTGCCGGGCCATGTCTGACCATGATTTTCGGAATGGTGTCCATGCTCGGAGGATTTCTGATTCTCGGGTACCTGCACGATCTTACTTTTGCCAGCTATATTGTACTGTTAAGCGCGGCCATGGACCTGGAAACTTTTTTTGTGGCCTTTTTCAAGCCGCTTCTTATGTGCATGGCAGTCGCATCCATCTGTATCCAAAAGGGCATGAGCGTTAATCATTCATTGACCGAGATACCGATCAGACTTATTCAGGGGCTTATGCATGTCATAGGACTAATGATCGTTATTGAACTGATCTTTGCTTTGGGATACCTATGGTAGTCAAGTCAACCATAAGTGACCTGTTTCTGGAGAAGGCTGACCTTTTGTTAATATGCGATTCAGCCGGCCAGGATAGCCTGCTGCAGAATCTGATTGTTCAGTCTCAAGGACATATCGGAATAATCAGTGACGAGTTTCCGTTTTTGTCCGCTTTGAGTACAATCGAGAATATTGTTCTGGGCAATGTTTATCATCAAAATATTTCCATTGAACGTGCCCGGAAAAGAATCAGTGAATATGTCAGGGTTCTGGGTCTTGGCAATTACTTGTGGAAGACCGTCAGGCATTTGCCTGATGAAAAGTTGCTCCTGGCCATGCTGCTCAGGTGCATAGCCTCTGGAAACAACATAGTGTTTATGGGCAAGCCAGGCGCAAACAGGGCGGAAACAGTCAAGAATGCCATCATTACCGGGGCATTGCCGGTCAGGATGTGGGTGTCCTGCCTTGATCAGGATCAGGCGGAGTATGCTTCCCTGGGCCTGAAAAAGGTGCTGTTCAGGCAGTAAACTTGTTTTTGCTAAGACATGCTTGTCCAGACGTGTCTGGGTCCAAGTATTACACGGATTATGAACATTCTTAATCTGTAACAGTTTAGTCCTTTTTTAAAGAAAGCAGGGGACAGGCACCCCAGCCCTTGTTTTTTTTGATGTAAGAAACAGACCTAGTAAAACAAGGGCTGGGAGAGCCAGTCCCCGTGCCACATGCAAATGGCTAAACTGTTACCTTAATCTTTACAGATTGCAGTTGACCAAGACTATTTTACATTTCCAGGCAGGTTCGACACTCTTTACCCGGGCCGGCATGTGTTCTTGCCGACGAGAAAAGCGGATTCCACAAAAGCCCTTCAAAGATTAAAACCTTATCTCGGTTTAGCCTGAAGTAAATTTTAAAATGATACTACATGACCGTGCTTGTTGCTAAAGATCTTTATGGGTCGAGCTAAATTGGAAATATCAGAAAATTATGGAAGGAAACGGCTATAAAAACATAGAGTTCAAGGCGGGCCTGTTGGTTATTCTGTTCCTGGTTGCGCTGGTTTCAGTGTTTATCTACATCGGCCTGCAAAAGGAACTTTTTGCCGAAAGAGTGACCTATTACGTAATCAGTGATACAGGTGAAAAAATTGAGCCGGGTATTCCAGTGCGGCTTTCCGGTTTCAGAATAGGCCAGGTTGAGAATGTTACCCTGGATGCTGTGGACTTTGTGACCATTGAAATAAGGATACTTAAGAGATACCAGCGCTGGATGGTGGAAGACGCCGAGATCATCCTCGATCAGGAAGGGATTATCGGCAAGCCTTATCTTAAGCTCTTGCCCGGAAGTGATGACGCCCAAGTACTTGAGGCCAATAGCCGGATCAGGTTGGACAAGATTGGAGGATTGACTGAGCTTATTGAGCAGGCCCAGCCGGTCATAGACGATTTAAAGGCCATTGTTTCCAATATCAAGGACATTACTGATCAATTGCTGGCCGGGCACGGCCAGGTTCAGACCATCCTGGCCAACCTCGAACAGGCTACAACCAGGATCAATCATAGTGAAGGCCTGATTCACTATCTGGTTGAAGACCCGAATCCAGTGCAGAAATTGGACAGCATCCTGTCCAGAGTGGATGAAATGATGCTCACCATAGACAGCCTGCTTGAGAGCGGGCTTGTAGTTGTGGACGGAATCCAGCCCCTGGAGGAGGAGCTTCTGGGCATCACCAGAGATGCCAGAGAACTGGTCATTGAATTCAAGGGCATCAGAGAGGATTTGAGTCCGATCATCGTCAATGTTTCAGAGTTCACCTTTGAATTGAAAAGGGCAGGAAAAGACCTGCACAAACTCAGGCAGGAAGGTGAGTACACCATGAGACTGGGTACGGAGCTTATGTATCGTTTATCAGAAACCTGGCCTCTGTCCAGGCCGGAAAGAGATCTGGACCTTGATTATCCACTGCCCTAATCATCACCAAGCCAAGGTGTTTTGTCTTTGCGATCAAAGCGAGGCAATTTCGGCTACAAGGGAATCTCCCATTAGGGGCTTTAGCAGGCAATTTTTTTGTAACTTGTGTTGAAAGTGACCATCAAACAACGCTTTGCAACAAACTGTATGTGTATGAATGATTTTCTGGTAAAAATTTGTGCTTTTTTCATTCTGACGGGTGTTTTATCGACAATTCTTGCTGGCTGTTCAGGTCGGGCCAGGCCGGTCTATCCTCCTGCGGACAGTGTGCGTCTGGCAGTTGTCCAACGCCAGGATTTTGTCAATGCCTATCTGCATGGAAGATGGTGTGATGCTGAGGTGGCTTTTGAAAGGAGCATTGGCAATTTTTTGGCCCAGGATGATTTCTGCGGTGCAGCCAGAAATTATATTTTAGCCTATAAGCTGAGATCCTACTCCAATGTTGATCTGCCGGAATTGCTTGAAAGAGCGGATGAACTGGCTTCCCTGGACCCAGAATGTGCTTATGGAAAGCAAGAATCAACCGGCTTGAGCGTATCCAAAAAGGATCAGCATTACCTTGATTTGATGAAGAATGAGCAGTTTTCTATTTTAAAAAATGAACTGAAATCCGAAGATGATCCGCTTTTTGCATCGGTATACGCGCGAAAAGCCGCCCGGGCAGCTTTGTGCGCAGATCAGCCTGACCTGGCCGAAGAATTAGTGTCGACCGCCCGGGACATTGATGCCCGGCAGGGGTGGATTGTTTTTCTGATTGAGGACTGGAAATTGCGGAAAAGCATGGCCAGTTCTGATCAGGACAGGCAGTCCATTGAAAAAAGAATTGATTTGCTTCAGAAACAGATACATGTGTGTCCAGGAGTATTTGAAGATTTTTGATTTTATTTGCCAGTCTGCTTTGTAAGGGACAGGGCTATTAATTGAATAATCCTAGCTGTGACGTTGCAGTAAAAATTCGAACAAAATCCGGGAATAAGGTTAACACTTTACGCCTTGTAGATCCAGGTCTCTGAGACCAGCAACATGGTGTTATTATTGCATTCCACCTCGAGAAATGCTCAATTTTGTGGCTTACAGACAATTTCTGCCTTCGATACCGCCCAGATCTATGCGTAAGAATTTAAAATGATTAATGATTAGTTTTTGAACTCCCTGGGATCAAAACTCTCCCATTCCAAGGTGTTACTATCCGGCCGGTCACCTGGGGCTTTTCCCAGAGAGACACGAACCACAGACTTTGTATCTGCAAAAGCCGAAGGGTTTTGAAGCCTTGATTTCCGGGTTCAACTGTGATGATTAGGGTCGGACCTGGCCAAATTATTGAATAATCGATGCAAATTGTATAAAAGTGCTTGATTTTCAGTCTTGGAACAGCCATTTTGACATCAAGATCGCTGTTCCAAGGTTTTTCTTTTAAAACAGGCCACAAATTTCCGTAGCCTTTTGCTGCTTTTTTCCGGAGCACGTCCGGCACATTACCCATGGGTATGAAGAAAATCGTATCGGATTTCGCAAAGAAAGAATGCCTGGGATTCGCATAAGTGACCTCTTTTTTTATACGCTCCCGGAGGAAGCAGGCGTATATTCGCCCTGGCAGAGGTCATCAGCGACCTGGAATAATAACAGCTACATACCACGGGAGGTCAGTATGCCCGGATCAATATTCATCATTCAAAACGATGATACTCTCGTTGAAATGACCCATCAACCTTACGCCAAAGAAGATCATCTCCAGAGTTTTCTTGAACGATATCCCACATTGCTGGCCGGCGATCAGGTAGACGCAGCCACGCCACGCCGCTGGCTTCTCATAGCCCGGGAAATGCCCATCCCGGACCGTGAAGAGGGATCCGGCAGATGGTCTCTTGATCATCTTTTTCTTGATCAGGATGGCATCCCAACACTTGTTGAAGTCAAGCGCAGCAGTGACACCCGAATTCGCAGGGAGGTTGTCGGACAGATGCTGGACTACGCGGCCAATGCTCTTTTGTACTGGCCAAGCGACGAAGTGAGAAGTCAGTTTGAGAATCGCTGCAAAAAGCCCTTATGTTTACATTTCGCGTTTGACGCGATGTGTAAACTTAAGTCTGGAAAATGGTTCAAACTCTACTTTTAGACCTGAAAGCAAATTTCCTTAAAAAATCCATTGATAACAGCATAATACTGCCAAGTAACCTGTAGTACCCCACTTTGTATTTTGCCGGGAGCATTCAGTATCTGGGCCTGGTCAGGGACTAAAGTGCCGGGTGAAAACCGGATGAACCAATTTTTCCGTCATTAATTTCCTGCAGAGTTTGCTCATATATTATTTTCTGGAGGATCAGCTTTTCCAGTCTTGTTTATAAGGTTGATAATTCCCTTTGACATTTGCTTGAATTCTTGAGTATTTTTACTCATTATACTGAGTAAATGGAAAATGAGCATGCAACTTCCTGATTTCAAAAGATATAAAACAAACACACTAATCAGCCGCCTTCAGGAAAGCAGGCCATTGATCCAGGTGGTTCTCGGGCCCAGACAGACAGGCAAAAGCACGGCAGTTTTGCAGGCCTGCCGGGAATGGCAGGGTCCCACAGTCTATGTCTCGGCTGATGCTCCCGCTCCTCCCGGCAGGGATTGGATCGAGCAGTCCTGGAATACAGCCCGCCTGAAGTCTTCTGCTGAACAGAAGCCGACTTTGCTGGTCCTGGACGAAATCCAGAAAGTTTCGCGCTGGTCGGATCAGATCAAAAAGCTTTGGGATATGAACAGATATGAGGATAAATACCTCCATCTAGTCCTGTGCGGCTCCTCTTCCCTGCAGATTCAATCCGGGTTGACTGAAAGCCTGGCCGGCCGGTTTGAACTGTTGCGCATGCCTCACTGGTCGTTTCAGGAAATGAAGCAATGCTTTGGCTGGGACTTGAAGACTTATATCCTGTATGGCGGATATCCAGGCGCAGCTTCCCTGATCCGGGAATGGCAGCGCTGGGCTGATTATGTTCAGCAGTCCCTGGTGGAGACAGCCATTGGCAAGGATATTCTTCTTCTGCACCGGGTTGAGAAACCCGCCCTCCTGCGCCAGCTGTATGCTCTGTGCTGTGATTACGCCGGTCAGGTAGTATCTTATCAAAAATTACTCGGACAGCTGCATGATGCCGGCAATACCACCACTCTGGCCCATTATCAGTATTTACTGGAAGGGGCCTGGCTGCTCAAGGGACTGCAGAAATGGCACGGGACTAAAATCAGAACCAGGGCTTCCAGCCCCAAATGGATGCCCAGGAATTCCGCGCTGGTTACCTCGCAATCCGGCATGGATCCCGAAGACTGGCTGACCGACAGCAGACGCTGGGGACGACTGGTGGAAGTCGCTGTTGGCGCTCATGTCATCAACCAGGGCGAAGACCTGGATATTCATGTATATTATTGGCGCGACAGAAATAAAGAGGTGGACTTTGTGCTCAGGAAGGGAAACAGGCTGGCAGCTCTGGAGGTAAAGACTTCAATTATGGGCCGCACACATTCCGGCCTGGGCAGTTTTTTAAAACGCCGGCCTGAGACCAGGGTCTGGGTCATCGGCCCGGACGGGCTGGATTTGACTGATTTCTTCAGGTGTGACCTCAGATCACTTTTTGTTTAGACTTACTCATGAAATTTTTCCTGCCCACCAGGCTGAAACTGATTGGAACAATTAAAAATCAAAGGGACAGGCTCCTATTTACATTCTGCATGGTGCGCAAGCCTGGCCCGACAACCTGCCCGACGTCTGACCTATGTCTGGCCGCCTATCCCTGCCCTTGCCCCCGAAAAAAAGTGCGGGGCTTTCTATAAATACAAACTCACAACATAAGGAGCAGGTTCATTAAGTTGACTATAAAATGGCTCTGAAAAACGCCTGGAAATGTCTAAAATTAGTTCCGGGAGGCACCTGCCATTTTTTAAATCAGACCTTGCAAATTGACATCCATGATATTATACAAACAGTGAAGAGAGTTTCTGTTATTTTTCAAGTGTGATAAATCAAAAGGACAACAATTTATGCAGCAGATTACAATACAGCCAAAAAATGACCAGAACCTGATATCACTGATTAGGCTGGCCATTGAAAATCAGTTGAATATTTTAAAGTATGGAATCAAAAAAACTAGAAGAAAACTCCAAGAGCTTGAGGAAGAATTTAAAATGGATACAGAAGGTTTTTACAGGAAATATTCCAGAGGTGAACTTGGAGATGATATAAAGTTCATTCGCTGGGCTGGAGAGTATGAGACCCTGAAACAGCTTGAACAGGATTATCTGACACTTCAGGAAACCAGAGTTTGCTAATAACAGAATATTTTCAAGTTCTTGAATCTGATGTGCAAGAATGTCCGTACATCCTTGAAAGTACGTTGGTTAAAGATCAACGTTCTCTGTATATTGGGTTTATAGAAGGCAAAATAACTTTTATTAATGATTCATCTCTTTATTTTATAGAATTTGTTAACGTCATGACCGGAATAAATATTTACAAGTATTCTTATCATTATCAAGACAGCAAGGAAAATTTGATTTTTCGATATGATATGGCCCCTCATCACTCAAATATCAAGACATATCCTCACCACAAACATATCCAAGACAATTTGGTCGTTGAGTCGATACAACCTTCCCTGTCCCTGGTTCTGAATGAAATAGAGGACATGATTACACGATGATTAAACATCAAAGCTGTAGGCTTATGGGGGTCGGTAACCAAGCCATTGAACTAATTGAGCAAAAGACCTCTATAGGGCCTTAAAAATTGCCTTAGGATGCCTTTTTTGGGCCAAAAACATAGATGTAAGAGTGAGCTTTTCGTTCGCTGCCTACAAAACAATAAATCTTCTTGATAATGTTAACATATATGTGTACTTTAAATTAATGAAAAGCATTGAATTCTATCGTTCAGTGTCTGGGAATTGCCCTGTTGAAGATCATCTGGATAACCTGACAGATGCGCAAGTTATGAAAGTGACATGGGTATTGAAATTAATCCAAGAAATTGACCGTGTTCCATCTAAGTATTTTAAAAAACTGGTAAATACGGATGATATTTGGGAAGTTCGTATTGATGTTGGAAAAAACACTTTTCGTTTGCTTGGCTTCTTCTTTGGAAACGAGTTGATAATTTTGACAAACTCATTCCAAAAGAAAAGCCAAAAAACGCCTAAAAAGGAAATTGAATTAGCAGAAAAGCGTAAGAAAGAATATTTTAGCAGGAGGGGGAAGGCTAATGGATGATTTAGATAAATATATTGAGAAAAGAAAAAAGAAAAGCCCCAGTTTTGGAGAGAACTTTGATAAAGGATATGAGCAATTTAAGATTGGTGTCCTCTTGAAGCAGGCACGTCTTGAAGCAGGACTCACTCAAGAACAGGTTGCCTCTATATTAAATACCAAAAAATCAGCTATTTCTAGAATTGAAAATCATGCTGAGGATATCCGGCTTTCAACTTTAGTGAATTATGCTCAAGCAGTAGGGAAAAATCTTCATCTAAAAGTAGCCTGACCACAGCGGACCAGGCGCTCAACCAGACCGGCAAGGCCGGCTGGTTAGCTTGTCGTTCGGCAAGAGAGAATAATATGAGAGTCTTCGGCGTACAGAATGATGGTCGCTTCAGTGAATACCTGCAAACGCCTTTTCAGGTCGAGCATGAAGAGTCCATCCTTGAGGACTGGCTTGAATCCAACCCCGACGGGATTGTCGAAGACAGCCGTATTCTCATCATCGGACGTCAAATCGTTACGAATCTTGGCGGATTCATCGATCTACTTGGAGTTGACCGAGAGGGCGATGTTGTGGTGATCGAGTTGAAGCGTGATCGAACACCGCGCGATACGATCGCCCAGTCCCTTGAATATGCATCCTTTGCTGAGCGGTTGGACACCGCTCAGCTTGAAGAAATTCTGAGGTCTTACCTGAACGACGAATCCCTAAGTCTCGCAGAACACCACCGGGAGTATTTCAAGCTGGGTGCCGACGAAGCCATCGCTTTCAACAAGGATCAACGTATTGTTATCGTTGGCCAGCGTGTCACACCCGAAATCCGGCAAACAGCCGCCTTCCTCTGTTCCAAGGGACTTCGGGTCACATGCGTAGAGTTTACGTTTTTTCGGGCAGACGGGGGAACCCGTCTGCTTTCTCAAGAGATCGTCGTTGGAACGGAATCCGAGAAGCCGAAGCAAGTGTCATCCGGTTCTTTACCCGTTGTCACCGAGGATGCCTTCCTTGCCTCCGTTGACGAAAACGGCAAAGCCGTTTTCGCCAGGATACTGGAACTTGCGAAGTCCAGAGCCATGCCGATCCATTGGGGAACAAAGGGCTTCTCTCTGAATGTGGATATTGACGGAACACACGTTGCCGTGTGTTTTGTCTATCCGCCTGATTCCGTATACAAGCAAACGTTACGGACAACTTTGCGTGACCGTGGCGGGGTCGAAAAGAAATCAGCGGTGCCAGAGGATGAGATTCGAGCCCTGTGGAAGCAGGCAGATGCAACAGGTCTCTTTGTCCCTGCGGGTCGGGACCTGAAGTGCCAGATCAGCCGCCCCCTGACAGAGCCGGAGATCGACAGTCTTGTCCAGTGGTGCGAGAGTGTCGAGAAGACCTTGAAGCAACATGGATTGAAACAATGATAATGCCGAACAAGAAAGAACGAAACTGGGGACAGGTTCTTTGAGTTGCATTATGGGATATGTTTTTAGATCAAAACCTTAATATGGACTTGCTTACTCTCCCAAAAAGAATTAAGAAATTAATGCATGAGCAAGAAAGTACCAAAGGCACACGACAGCTTTGTAAAGAACATCCTGGGCCGGGAGGTCTATGCCAGGGATTTTATCCGCTATTATCTTCCAGAAAAGATAACATCACAGCTGGACCTGGATACCCTGGAAGTATCCTCCAAATCTTTTGTAAGCGATGAGCTTAAGGAGAACCTGACCGACCTGGTTATGTCCCTCCAGTTC
>NZ_JYNP01000061.1 GCF_000934755.1 Desulfonatronovibrio magnus | reverse complement strand
CAGGGTTCCGTTGGCCAGACAGTCCACCTCATCAAAAAGGATGATTAGAGGTTTGTCCAGTTTCATGCAATATTCAATCAGACTTTCCTTCAGTTCGACATTGAAGCGGCCGGAAATCTTCGGTAGTAAGAACTCTTTGATACTAAGAAAAGAATTGTATCTGATGGCGCTGTCGATAGCATTTGTAATTGCCGGAATCCCTATTTCAGGTTCGCCAATATTCTGAACCGATTCCAGTGAGCAGTACAGGGCATAGTAACGACCCTGGGCATTCAATTGGCTGGCAAGTTCATTCAGCAGAGTGGTTTTACCTGATTGCCGGGCCGCATGAATTACAAAATATTGTTCCTGTTCGATCAGGATATCCAGACCTTTGCAGCGCTGCTCAGTTGGAATCATATAGTGTTCGTCCGGTACACATGGGCCCGCTATATTGAAGTATCTGTTCATGGTGACACATCCTTTTGTAATTTCTGTTCAAATATCATTTATCATTTCCAGTATTGCTTTGAGCACAGACGGTTAGAAGCGCTCAATCCAGGGGCCCGGGACTGAACCTGCGAGTAACTTATACCCCTCGTCCCCAGGCTGGAGCTTGAGAACGATCATTCCCTTGAGGAATAATCCCGGTCAACAAAAAAATAATTTCAGTTTTATTCAAGGTGGGCAGGGTCAGGAGCAGGCTATGCTCGAAACCCAATGAAAGAAAAGAATATTTAATCATAGCTGGATGTGCCGCGCAAGTCACATTTTTACTTGCGCGGCACACCCCGGTGGGCATTATACTTGAAAAATACCCCTGTAAAAGAGATAGATTGCCAGAGCCAGAAGAATAACACCAAACAGCCTTTTTACAAAGTTACCGCTTAGTTTGGTACTCATGAGCCTGGAACCTAAAAGCCCACCTGCTGAAGAAAACAGACCGGCCAGGATCAGAAAGTTCCAGTTCAGTGCTTCAATGGCCACATGGGTAAAAAAGCCGGCAAAGGAAGAAAAAAAGACAATAAAGGCTGTGGTGGCAGCAGCAGTTTTAGGATGGACATGAAGCAGATAGACAAGAAGCGGTACGACAAAAACTCCCCCTCCAATACCCAGCATCCCGCCCATAAAGCCGATAACCAGACCCAGCAAGGTTGTCTGAATGAGCTTGGACCAGGACCAGACATGCCTCTGGGCTGCATCGCCAAACTGCATTCGTGAGGTCATAAGCATTCTGATGCCTGCACCCAGGACAACAATTGACATGGCTGTGAGAAAATATTTCTGGTCAACCCACCTGGCAGTCATGGCCCCTGCAGGGGCTGCCAGACATGATGATATAATCAAAGGAACCGACAGAGAAAAATCCACAAGCCTGCTTCGAATATACACAAAGGAAGCAGTCATGGCCCCAAGTCCGTTGAGCAGAAGAGATGATGCTACTGCCGGGGTCTGTCCAAATCCCATAAGAATAAATAAAGGCGCAAAAATCAGCCCGCCCCCCAGTCCTGCCATGGACAAAACAAAGGAAGCCAGAAAAATAACTGGATAAACAAAGATGGATATTTCCATAAACAGATAAACACTCTCTACAGTTTAGGACAAATATTGCCATACACAATAAATTCCCTGATACGCATTATCCTACTGACTAAGACGCGAGCTTACCAGCCGGTTGATACTTATCCCTGCCTCTGCCGCTTGAATTGCCAGGTTTCTATGGACTTCAGGAGGAACTCGCACCATAAATTTACCACTATAGTTCTTCTTGGCTATGGGTTGGGGTATTACCTCGCCATTTTCCTGCATATCCTCAATGACCTCAGCTACGATATGCCTAATGCCTTTTAACGCTGCTTCAGGAGTTGCGGATAGCCAGCTAAGGCTTGGAAATTCAACACAAACACCAAGATATTCACTGTCTTCTGCAGACCAGGTTACCCTGTATGTATAGTAGTCATTTTTTAGTTGCATTTTCAACCTCCAATCTCTCAACAGCCTTAATTACCTGTTTGACCTGATATGTTTTAGCTTTTCCCTTGTTATTTTGAATATTGACTCGTGGATCGCCTTGCCAAGGTGTCTTGTAAATTCTGTGACTGCTCCCAGATTGTCGTGCTGTTCCAAAAAAATAATCACATAATTTACATAAGTCAGCAAAGCGAACGTTGGCCGGATTTTGCCTGATCTGTTTCAGCAGGTTGTCCACTTGATTCATAAGCAAAACAATATCAATATTGATACTAAAGTCAAGACCGTCAGCCAGAGGTTCACTACCAGGACCATGTGAAACCGCATTGCGCTCAGGTTAGAGGCGGTTCAAAGAACAGGCGGATCTTTTTCTGCCATTTTTTAAGCTTTTCATTATCTGCCTGATAATGGACATAATTACCCCGCTTCTCGCCCTTAGCCAGTTTTGCGCTTCTCAATATGCGCATATGCTGGGAAACTGCAGCCGGAGTCATATTCAGCTCTTTGGCCAAAATGCTTACGCAAAGAGATCTGTTTTTAATCAATTCCAGCATCTTAACCCTTGACGGTGAAGAAAGCACCTTGAATAAGTCAGCAAGTTCCTGTGCATTGGAAATCATTGCCTGCCTCCTGTTTAGATAAAATATTAAGTAATTGCGTTTATTCTTAATTAGAAGTCATAGTTATGTCAACCATAACTGTGCTGAGATATCTTCTATACTTGACAAGTATGATTTTCACATCTATATCGAAAAACGATTTCGAAACACGATAGCTACAAAATAATTCTCTACTTAACCCCTCAGGAATAACCATGGACATCATTACCATCTGCATCGTTGCTTTACTGGCATCAGGACTGACTCTGTTTTCAGGATTTGGCCTTGGCACCCTGTTGCTGCCTGCCTTTGCTCTGTTTTTCCCTGTTCAGGCAGCAGTGGCCATGACTGCTGTGGTCCACCTGCTCAATAACATTTTCAAGCTGGCCCTTATCGGCAACAAGGCCAATATGAAGGCTGTTATCTCCTTTGGTCTGCCTGCCCTTCTGACCAGTTTTGCCGGTGCGACCCTGCTCCTTATGCTTGCTGACATGCCACCGCTTATAACCTACAACCTTTTGGGAAACGAGTTCAATATTTATCCCATAAAGCTGGTCATTGGCATACTCATGGCCATGTTTGCCGGGCTTGAACTCCTGACTCCCCTGAAAAAAATAGCCATAGATCCCAAATATTTGCCCCTGGGAGGTCTATTAAGCGGGTTTTTCGGAGGGCTTTCCGGACATCAGGGCGCATTTCGCAGTGCTTTTCTCATAAAATCCGGCCTGAGCAAGGAAGCATTTGTAGGCACTGGCGTGGTTATAGCGGTTATTGTTGATATTTCAAGAATCGCTGCGTATTCAGGCTTGCTCTGGAGTCAGGAAGTCAGAGACAACCTGTCTCTCATTGCCATTGCTTCCCTGGCAGCTTTTGTGGGAGCGTTTGCGGGCAGGAGGCTTTTGAAAAAAATCACCCTTCGCTCTGTTCAGCTGATTGTGGCAGGGTTATTGTTTTTCATCGCCACAGGCTTGATATTAGGGATCATATGAACATTATCTGAACTGTTCAGAATATTTGCTATATGGCTATTAAAATACCCTGGATTCCGGCTTTCGCTGGAATGACTCAAAAGGGCAAGGGCCTGATTTAACTGTCACCTCTGATCCCGGATCAGGGCCCGGGACAGGCTTTGATCCGGGGGCCCGGCCTTCTTATTGGATTTTGTTGAACAGTTACCATTAATTTTAATAACATGAGGCATCTTCAATGGAATATCACGATCTGTTATCCGGACTGGTACGTCTCCATGTCCTGCATCACGCAGCAGAGCATGAAATTTACGGACAATGGATGATTGATGAACTTGCCAGCCACGGATACAGCTTAAGTCCTGGAACCCTCTATCCCATGCTGCACGCCATGGAAAGAAAAGGCTATCTGACCTCCAGAAAGGTCAGGGACGGCAGGACATGGAGAAAACTATACAGGGCAACAATTAGAGGAATACAGGGGCTGGAAGTAGCCAGAAGACATTTGCGCGAACTTACAGGAGAAACTTGTCGAAATCGCTGAGTGATTTTGCCGAATTAGAGAGGCGTTGTATGTGAAACTTCTCATACTTGCTTTCTGCCAGTTCTTTTGCCACCTCATGCGATATTTTACCGTCATGTGCGAGAATATTCCGGCTCCACCGCATCAATTAGCGATTTCCACTTCCTCCAGAAACTCACTTTTCCGGCCATAGCTTGTAACCACCACTTCCTGCATGGCCCTTGTTGCCGCTACATAAAACAAGGCCCTTTCTCGAAATTCAAGATCGTCTCGCTCGGCTGGATCGTCGGTTGAGTAAAGAGACTGATGCAGCGGCAAAATACCCTGATTGGCTCCGGCAATGATAATGGTATTAAACTCCAGCCCCTTGATCCGGTGCATTGTGGCTATTCTCAGGCCGGTGGCATTTCTATCCTCTGACGCGCTTCGCTTAATGGGATAGACAGGGATGTTGCTATCCTGGATTATTTTCATATACCTCTGGAGAATATTGTTGGTCCTGACGATCAGACAGGTTGAGTCCAAAGTGCCATCTTTTTCTTTCGATCTGATTAGTTCGAGCAGATACTGGCATTCCTCTTCAAAAGAGTTGAAATGACAGAGTTTCGGTTCCAGGCCTCTCATGAGTGAAGTTGTTCCTCTCTGATGATCCAGGCCCTCATCCAAATCATCAATGGCCATGTTTTTCAAAATGCTTGTGGCCCAGCGTCTGGTTTCCTCTGTGGTCCGGTAGTTGATGCGCAGCTTCTTGCTCCTGCCGATAATTTTTATTCCGCATTGCCCCAGGACAACCTTATGTCTGTAAATCCGCTGATGCCCGTCACCGACAATAAAGATGTCATTGGGTCCTTCAGGGACCATATGTCTTAAGAGACTGAAAGCCTGAGAGCCCATGTCCTGGGCTTCATCAACAATGATGGCCTTATACGGCAGGGTTAATTGCTGAGCTTGAATAATATCCCGGGCATCACGGAAAGCGTCATCAACTTCACGCCACCCTCTTTCATTGAGCAACAGTCTGTACTCCTCAAATACAGGCCAGATGGCCTTTCTGGATTTGCGATTCAGGGGTACTCCCCGTCCTTTGCGGGATACACGGCAATAATCGGCAAAGGTGGTTACTCCCTGAGGTTGCAGAACGCTTTTCCATTCTTCCCGGTAAAATGCTTCAGTAAGGGGGGGCTCTTCAGGGGCGGCAGCCATGGCTTCCTTCCACAGGGGATCTGTTTTCCCGGAATATACGATTGTAGAAGGGTAACCGCTACGCTTCAAAAAATTCATCACCCATTTGTCCATATTGATCACTTCTATTCTGGACTGCTCTTGGGGTGTACATATGGACTTGAGGTTTTCCCGGATATCAGCGGCAAGATTTGTTGTATAGGTAGTCAGTAATATCCAGTCCTGTTCAGCTGTAAAAACTTTGCGGACCAGCCATCTGGCCCTGTGCAGTGCAGCCACGGTTTTGCCGGTTCCGGCTTCACCCAGTACGCGAACAGGCCCATTCCACTTTCGTTCCACAATTTTTCTCTGGTTGGGATGCAGAAAGACCCTCCATTTTTCCAGGGGAGCATGGAGCATTGCCTGAAGCTCCAGGTCGTCGGTGACTACATGAAAACGCTGCCTGGAATCAGGCTTGTCAAGGGCGGAACGGATATCTTTGGTATCAATTTCTTCGTGCTTTTCACCCCTGTCCATTTCTTCAATAACTTCCTGCAATGTAAAACCTTCTGCCAGGAAAAAAAGAGCCTCATATGCTTCCTGAGGAAATTTTTCCAGCATGGCTTCGAGTTCCTGTATATTTTTGATCCGGCGCACACCAGGCAATAAATCCTGGGGAATACCCAACTGGAGGAGATGCCGGTCATGAATATCATCAAACAACCCCGGTAAATCAAAATCACTGTTTTTGTCCTCCTGACTCAAACCTTCATCAGAATCCTGTGACTCATAAACCTGCAGACTTCCTGTCTCAGGATGCACAGCGCATTTTTTACGCCTGGCCCAGTCATATGCCTTGTCATGACTGTCGATCCAGAGCAAAACATAAACATTGTCCTGGTCAGGTTTCAGGACAATACCCCGGTAGTCGTCACCAATTCGCACCGAACGGAAACCCGGATGTGCAGCATGATGGATCTTTTCGTAGTTGATGCCGGGGCTGGTGGGGTCCTGGCGAAATTTGGACAGAAAGCTTACCGCCTTGGACTGGACATTTTTGGGCACCTTTGAAAATGCAGTAAAAAAATCGCTGGATATTGCAACCGCGGGTTGAGGAATGACCATGTCAATGCTCCACAATTGTTGATGTGTTGTAAATATTCACCAAGCTGTAAGTCCAGCCTGCACCCTGATTTGTTTTCTGTTGCTGCAAACTCCCAGCATGAGCCCGTAAGTCAAAACCATTAATTCTTTCAAGCAGCATAGAGGTCTTACCTGTCCATGGTTTTGACTAACGGGCTCAGGGCTGGTCAAACAAGCAGCAATGGCGAAAACAAATCAGAGTGCAGGCTTCATCTGAGTGTAGAAAAATGTGGTGAACAGATACGTTGTGCTTATTCAATAATATGTACCTGCCATCCATTTTCCTGGAAAAAAGCAGCGTCTGATTGTTGTGTTTTAAAAAAGTAAGCTGACTTGTCCTTGGGCCAGGCAAACTCAGCCTGAGCTGCAACAGAATTATTTACAACCAGTTCAAATCCCACATCAGGCGGTGTAATCTTTTTGCTGCGCAAATCACGCAAAAGTTTGTGCCCTGCTGGATCGGCAAGTTCAAATACTTCCTGCCAGGCATGATCTTTGTCATCAGGACCTGCAGTATGAATAACCAATGGATCTGATTCTGGGTCCTGGGTTTTCAGGTTCAGGTACATTCCCTGCCGCAATCCTGTTCTGGTTACAAAAAAAGATCCCGGCAGAAACTGAAAAATATTCATAAGTCTGAGATAATTTATCCAGCTGCGTTCAAAGTCTTCCTGTTCCAGGGCGGTCTGTTCATCATCAAGACAGCAGACAATGCGCAGGCCCTGTGCATCACACCTTTTCAAAGCCTCAGTCTGAGCCGCGATGAACATCTCTATGGGACCTGTATTAAGTTTTCCAAGTAACATCTGATCAAAGTCAGCTGAAATATCTTGAAACAGATAATCCGGGCAGACCCGGCTCAAATCTTTAAGCCAGTCTTTTCTGCGGCTTGCATCCTTGTAAACCTGCAGATCCAAAAGGCTCAAGGCCTGTGCCAGGGCATAGTTTTGCATGTTCACGTCTTCCGGCTTAGACAGATAATCCGCCAGCAAACCAAAGTTGTCCCTGAGATGTCGGTCTCTGCTGCCTTCCAGGCTCAACTTGTCTAACAGACTGGAAAATTGCTGTTGTCCCATTATGCTCTCCCCGGGGTGCAGCAGATCAGCAATTTTATTTCCGCTGTTCTTGATCTGGCTGTAAACATCTTTCCAGGACAGGCTCCAGACGTAAAAGTTTTTGCTTTGCAGGATGGCCATGCGCTGAGCAGTATCCTGACCAATCCGTTTGCGATGGAATGTAAAACCGTCAGTGAAAACCACCACAGGTTTCCCGGCCTGTCTGCTTCTGGCCGGCCGGATAATAAAATCAGCCCGGCTTGGAATGATTATTCCCCTGCCTGTTCCCATCTCAACCTGAGGTTCGATTTCATAGACCTGCCCATTGAGGCGAAGAAAGCTTCCAGGTTTACCTCGAACAACTTCCTTGCGCAGATCAACAGTATAGGCTTGTTTAGTGAGCTTAGCCAAACCTTCCAGAAATAATGCTTCCAGCTCACTCTCGCCAAGACCTTCCACACGGATACCTCTTAGATCTGGAACCTGTCTCAGGTTATGAGCATGCGCGAGTATGTTTTTAAGAATATTTACTGCTGTATTTCTTGACGTAGTAGGCATGAGATGGCTGTGGCGGTAAGCCAGAAGACAATTATAACAGCCGTCCTTGTCCGGATCTTTCTGGCAGGAACAATTGATGAGCACTTCCAGAGCCTTTGAAAGCACTTTGAGCATGTTTTCCGAGCGCATGAGCTGCTTTAAAAAACCCGTACCTCCAGGAACTGTATCGTACAAAACAATATATTGTTTGCGCAGATTTGAGTCCGGTACCGGTTCCTGGCTGAGAGTGGTCTGCAAATGCTGAATAGCATAGGCTGAACCGCCAAAATGATGTTTGAGTCCCAGCTGCAGGGCAGCCACAAAAGAATCCATCCTCAGTCTCGATATTTCATATCCTGACACAGGAACCAGAATTTTTACGGCTTCGGAGGTAAATTCCCTGTACAAAAAAACGCTCTGAACAAAATTGGCGTCATCGTCTTTTTCTCTGGCCGGACACCCAAAGGCATGCTTGATCCGTCCATCAGGTTTCTGAACCTTTCCGCAGCGTCTGCAAAGTACAAAACCTGTCCTTTCCAGATCTTCCCCTGCTACCTGCAGAGTCTGACCGTTCCCAACCATGGGGCCAAAATTTATATCCCTGAACAGGGCTTTGGAAATAAACTCAAAACCAAAAGGACATTCAGGGTTATCTATCTGAAAAGCGTCATGGATACTTGAATCGTCGACATCAACAAGCAGCTGGGTTGTATAAAAAGCCGGGTTTCTTTCATCTGAATCGTCAGCAATCCTGGTTTCCCAGTCTGGAGCATTGGCCATGACCTGACGAATGCGTATAAGTTCCTGCTTCCGGCCCTGGTCAGACCATAAGGGACTGCCGCATCTTGGACACATGGACCTGCTTTTGACTGTAGCTTCTGGTTCCGCGTGGGGACAATTGGAACAAAGCCTCCAGGTTTCAACATCAGCTACTGAAAGATCAACCTGATCAACTTCCACCCGGCGTCCCTCTGCGTAAAACCGGTTTCCAGGGGCCAGCTCCCTGAGTCCGCTGGCAGCCGGTCTTTCATACTCAAAATTAAGGGTCTCGTATTTTCCCTGACTGTTCTGTCTGATCATTCTTTTGCGATAGATGATGGACTGCAATAGAATGCCCTGTTCAGGAAAGGCATAGTTGGGGAGCAAACCCTCGTCAGTGAGAAAATTCAAGGTGTTTTTGGAGTTTATGTTTCGGATAAGGGCCATGAGTCCGGACCTCTCCTGACGCAGGCTTTCCATTTCCTGCTCATGATTTTTGTCTTTAACCGGGCTGTTTGCCTTGCGTTTTATCTCTCTGTAAAGGCGGTCCACCCTTAACTTCAGGGATTTTCTTTCTCTTTGCAGTTCATAAAGCCTCTGCACAATGCGGTATATAAATCCAGGGTTATTGTTATTGTCTCCAAGGGCGAACTGTTTCAGATGATCCGTGGAGTCCTGGCTAAGCTCCTGATCAAAAAGCTGTAAAAAATCTGCAGTTAACTCATCAAGTCTAGCCTGGACAAAATCCATAAGGTTATGGGGGAAAATTGATTTGTCCTGACGCTGAAAAGTATCCAGAACTGTGCCCAGCAGTCGGGGCATTGGATCAGCCCCTGGATAAGCAAGCACCCAGCGGTCAAGACAAAAGGCTGTTAATTGTCGTTCAAGTACGGCCGAAGCATTCAGAAATATGCCAGGTGGATGGATATCCCCGGCGATCATTTCAAGGGGTTCAGCAAAAAAGTATAAATCGTGGGCCTTTCCCGCAGCAACAGTCAGGTTCAGGCCATTGCCGTCCTTACGGCCGCTGCGTCCGATCCTTTGAATATAGTTGGCTTGATTTGGAGGAACAGAGCATTGCAGGGTGGTGGACAAATCACCGATATCAATGCCCATTTCCAGCGTGGGTGTGCTGGAGAGCAGATTGGGGTACCAGGGTTTTCTATGCTCGTCCGGGGTCTTGAATTTTCTCTCCAGGTCCTCGCGTACATCTCTTTCCAGAAGGCCTGTGTGTTCTCTGGCCACCAGTCTGGTGATTCTGCCAAGGCTGTAAAGGCGTCCGTAATAATCCGGTCCTGTCCCGGCAGATTCATAAGTGCCCCGGCATCCCCGGCGCAGGCAGAGCATTCCGTCCCAGATCAATGAATCAGCCTCAGCACCAGATATGCTGTGCCCGCAGATTTTGCATTTAAACTGCATGACCTGACTGGAAATGAGCAAAGAAGCCGGTTCCAGGCCGTAGATATGATGGCCGTCTTGAAAGATATCCTGGATCAAACCCTGCTTTTTCATGCAGGCAAAGACTATTGAGTAAAATCTTTGAGCCTGGGTGGGCATGCGCATGGCGAGAACAGGAAAGTAATTGTAAGCCCACCATTCATACCAGCTTGAACAGCTGCCGCTTCGAGTCAGCTGGGGAAATCGGCCTATTCCCGGCCTGGTGGTAACAAAGCCGGGAGTTCTTGTTTTGGGGCCAAAGCATGGCATCCATAACCTTCGCCTCTGGCTGATCATATATTCTTTGCCCCAGTTTTTGACATACTCATTCAGGTCAGGATGAATGATGCCCCCCTGATTCTTCATTTGAGTAATGAGGCCAAGGATAAACGCGGGTAAAAAATCAAGGGAAATGCCTCGCAGTTCCTCAATTTCATTGGGCAGTGCTTCACGCATAAGATCCAAAGCCTTATTCAGGACTGAAGGCCTGGGTCCGGCAACAGAGGCTCCGGATTTTTCCAAAGTCCTTCCGATGCGACAGCCGAATCCGTATTCAGATGCGATTTCAAAGCTCATCCGGCGTGAAATAAGACTGCATAAATCTGAATTCTGAGGCAGGCGGTCGTGTTTTTCCAGATGGTCAACATCCTGAAACCAGGTCATGTTGGGAGGCAGAAAGGTAGCTGCAAATGTTTCTGAATCCATGTTGTTTCGCCAGTATTCAGGCATTTGCCTGGCGGCTTCATCCAGAGGCATCTCCTTTGCCTGTTCCTGGATAAACTGCTGCAGGGCAGCCCTGAAAGTGAAGCGAAAAGTTCTGGCCCCGAAAAAACCGGCCCTGTGCGCGGCATCCTGGACATTATCCGAAAAGGTTATGCATTTTGAATCTGTGTTATATCTGGAAGCCATGAGCTGACCGATCATGACGCTGGTCAGGCTGGCTGCTCTTGAACCCAGAAGGGTCAGGCTGTTGTGAGCTCCGCAGGACGGACAGTGTTTTCCGGGTAATTCAGGAACCAGCACCGGTATAACATCCTTTTGTCCACATCCATTGCATGGTCCCCGGGGTTTGCGTCCCAGCTGCAGGCAGGAGGGACAAATGCACATTCTAAAACCTGGAAACGAGGCTGATTTGCTGCCTTCTTCTTCAGGGAACATGCTGATGAGGCGCTGGGATGGTTTTTTTCTGAAGAAATCGATATAAATGTCTTTGAGTTCTGTCTGAACATTTGAGCCGTGAATGGGGAGCTTCCCGATCCATCCGGTCTGTCCGCATTCCCGGCAATGCAGCAGGGGCAGATGACCAGAGCGCTGTTCTTCGGTCAGGTCGTCAGCAAATACCAGCTCCGGGCTGGAATTTACAGAACAGACCATCCGCCTGAGTTCGCGGAACCAGTGCTGTACCCGGACATGGATAAAAGGTTTGAGCACGCCGTTATCAAGGCTCCTGGCAGCTGAAATGCACGCCAGAATACTACTGATCAAAAGATGCGCGTACTCTTCACCCCCTGCTTTGAGCTGGGGCGAGGCTTTCCCTCCAAGTTCGCTGATAATATGATTCATGCTGCGTACCTGTCCGCCCACCACTCTCAGCAGGTTGTGCACGAACACATGGCCTTTCAGGACATGTCCAAGCTTTATACGCCAGTCGTTGTCATCAGGGTCAGGCAGAATATTCATTCCTGTCCAGAGCTGGATCTGGGCCTGAAGAAATTCCAGAGGATTTGCGTATTCTTCCTGGTTTAATGCTTTTTTCTGTTCAACACCTGGAATATCAATCAGGCTTATAAGTTCACCTCGCAAAAAATCATCCGCGCTCTGCCTGCTTTCAGTAATAACCGCGTCAGCATCAAAGGACTGTCCAAAAATTTTTTGGGCATAATTCAAAAGCTGCTTTTGAGTCTGATCTCCGCCCAGAGTAGCGGATGTTCCCACTGGGCACAGGCAGTCCTCCGGGGTTTTCAGCCTGGATTTGAGCCTGCGCAGCAGGCAGGCCAGATCTGTTCCCTGAGCGCCGTCAAAGGTATGCAATTCATCCACTACAATAAAACGCAGTGTCTCCGGGGCGTTACTCTCCCAGATTACAGCGTCCCCGGCCCGAAGCAGAAGGTAGTCCAGCATCTTGTAGTTGGTGAGAAGGATGTGGGGAGGACTTTGTCTAAGTATTTCCTTATCCGTGATAATGGACTCCCGGCGCATGACCGGGCATGGATCTGATGAACCCTGGCCCACATAAAGCCCGGCTGTGACCTGGCCCCGGAGGGAGGGGGTATTCCAGATGGCTGTGGCCAGTCTTCCAGCCTGGTCAAAGGCCAGGGCGTTCATGGGGTATATTAAAATGGCCTTAACCCCTGGCTTGTCAGAATTGATTCGGCAATATTCAAGTATGGGCTGGGTAAAGCATTCTGTTTTTCCGGAACCGGTTCCAGTGGCAATGATGGTTCCTCTAAGCTCAGGACCGGACAGTCTGGCAAATGCCTGTTCCTGATGCTGGTAAGGTGTGTAACCTAAGGGGATTTCAGGGAAAAATTCATCACTTTTTCCCTGTAGAAAAGGCAGTTGCAGGGAAATGTAAGGACCTTTGCACAGGCTTCCGTCTCTATTAAGAAACCGGTCCAGCATCCCGTGGAAAAAGGGATTGGTGCTGAGAAATGTGGTGGACAGAAAGTCTTTCAGTCCATGGTGTATCTGTCTGGAAAGGATGGAAGGGATCATGATTATGTGCTCTTTTCTGGGTTGCGGGCACAGCCCGCATTAGACCTCATGGATTGACACTACACCGTCAATCCATGAAGTCTGGTGGCTGAGACAATATTTGTGCCAATTTGAAAAAATCAAATTGGCATAAATTGTTGCAGTGTCAACCATATCAGTGACTTACCGATGGAGTCCTGTCATAAAAAACAAGAAAATGTGTGGCAGTGTTTTGTGACAGGTCGCCTGGCATTGGGACTGTCCCTCGCTGGGAACTAATTCCCGGTACATGCATTTTGCCTGAGTAACCCTCAATATCGGCAGAGCCAAAGTGTGAGTTGCGGGGACTGTCCCAGCTATGATTAAGTATTCTTTTCTTTCATTGGGTTGCGGGCACAGCCGGCATTAGCTATATCGTCTATACATCTGCTCCAGGTTACGCCAGAAAGAAGCATCGATTCCCAAAACAACCTCCAGCTTTAGGGCGATGTCCTCTGTAAGTACGGCCTTACCTTTGATTACTTCATTGATATGCTTCTCAGTTTCTCCCATCCTGTGAGACAGTTGGGCCGGGGTCATGCCAATGGATTCAATAGTCTCCAAAATGGTATCCCCAGGAGGAAGTACGTAGTCAGGTTTGTATTCGTTTGTCCTTACTTTTTCCATGAGAATCCTCTATTTTTTCTGTTTGGCTGGACTTCTGGGTTGACTGGGGAATTAAATTTTCAAATCTGACTCCTCCTGCAGCACCAAAATCCTATCCGATACATTTTTCGGATATTTTGTTGAAATATTTTTATCCGGGTTAGAATCTGTGTTATGGGTTATAGTTTTAATGGCTTCAGGGTAGTCGTTCAAGATGCGCATGAGCCAGTCTAAGTATCTGCTTTGTGGACTGACCCCGGTTTCATAGCGGGCAAAATTTTTCTCCCCGACCCTGAGCAGTCTGGCAAACCTGGTCTGGTTATATCCAAGTTTTTCCCGGATAGACCTTATTTCATCAGGAGTAAGCAGACCATCAACTTTTCGCTGAAAGGCGGTCAACTCCTTATCAAAAAGCCTGGAATCTTCTGCAGAAACAAATTCCTCTTCACAAGCGTCGCAAATAAGCAGGGGATAGTCGTCGATAATCTTCGTCTGGCCCTTATATTCAAATTCTTCCCGCTTGAGATGCCTCTGAATATGGCCTTTGCCGCAAACAGGGCAGGACATGCCATTTGCAAAACTCATATCTCTCCTCCCTGGTCTTCCTTAAATGACAGGACCAGCAGATGTTCTTCTTTGTTTTCAGTGATCTTCCACTTCACATAAAGACGGTGACCATCATAGCAGGTCTTATAAGCATCCTGCCAATGCCCCTTAATCTGCCAGTCTTCCTCTGATTTGCTGAAATCAGACGGTCTGATGTTCAGCAAAGCATCTTTTATTCTTTGTTCGTTAAAATTTAGCTTGAAAGCTGTTGTTTTTGCAGACTTTAAAACGATATATTTATCCGAATCAATTAAACTTTTAGATTTTTTCAGATCATAATGAGGTTTCCATTTAGCCAAACCAGCCTCCAGCTAACTACAGTATCATTATGATACTGCTATTTGTTTTGTCAAGAAAGAGTGTTTCAATCTGTATGTGTCTGTTTTCATGGCCTTAATGCCATCACCGGGGATAATTATCCTGAAATCTTCTTTCAAACTTTTTCCATACCACTTCATAATCCTCTTCTCTATCGCACTTATCAAAGGGCGGGAGGTACTCTATGGTTTTTTCGTATGGGCCTGTGGGCAGGGTGGTGTCTGTAAATGGACGGGTAAGGGGTTGGCTGGATTTGGATATGCGGATGATCCGGCCCTGGTCGTTTTTGACTTCCTCAGTCTGGTCATTCCATTCAGGTCTGGAGAATCCCACTCCGGTCAGCCCTTTGGAGTTGGTGAATGCTATCCGGCCGTTCTGGTCATACCATGTGTCAGCTTCGTATTGACGCATAACCGGAAACTGAACCCTGTATATGGTCTTGAGCTCTTCCAAAGTCAGCCCCAGGGCCTGGGCAGTGAGCACGTCGATCTCCACCAGGGCCTGGCGTCTGGCATAGTCTGTGCGCAGGGCGCAGTCTCGATGCCATTTGGGGGTCAGGCTGCGGAAAAATGAATCGGGCAGCCGCGGATCATCCTTAGCCCAGGAATCTATAGAGAAGGAGTTTTGCCAGCAGGAAGACCAGAGGGATGCGAAGTGGGTTGTGAGGCATGACAGGGTCAAAGCCCGAAGGTGAATCAATATTCTGAGGGCGCATAAATGCAAAACTGGTAAGTGGGCAATTAAGCTAGTGTTCGCATGGGCCATTCCTGTGCTTTTTACTCTAAAATCAATCACTGTAGAAATGCTCAATGAGTAATAATCTAAGACTGTTTGGATTTTTTTAAAGCATGTTGCTAAGCAGGTGTTAATATGTGCAGCTGATTTTGGAATGATTACAGATACAAATGTACGCTCAGCTGAAGGACCGATCATTTCTCTATTTACGCACCGATAATAATCAGTCACCGGCCTCCCGTCCCAGGGCACTTTTGGAGTGCGGCGGTGGTATTCCTCTTGGGAGCAATTGGGCACATAGTTGGTTCGGGGCAGATAATCGTCAGAGAGGTCAGTAAGGTCCAGAATGTCATAATGCGAATTAAGTGTGCATTTTTCCCTGGGAGTTTTGTAAAAGGGGTTGCCTACAAAAAAATGAGGTCCGGACATAATCCATTCTTTTGATGTATCCGGAAATTTTGTAAGTCGACGGATTGTTCCGTCATTCTGTGAATTTGTTTCATGCCACATCTCAGTTGAAAAATACTCGCCCTGCAAGTCTCCAAGTTTCCTTGGCTGCGCTGCAAACTTTTCCAGGACACTCACCAACTCAACAGTGTGCAATGCAGGCAGTCTGGCCTGCAAAGGAGATGTACCTGACGCATCATAAAGGCTGGCAAACAGGGAGAGTTCTTTTTCAGTGACAGAAAGCAGACGGGAGGCATGGCCATGTACATTCCATTTATTGTCTTGGTCTTTAATGCCTGGAACAGGACCCTTTCCGCTGTGATCAAAACAGCCATCAACTGTGTTGGGAAGATAAAGATTGGCGATGTGAATAAACGAAGCTCTATTTCTTGATTCAGAGTAAATGTTAACGCTGAAAGAGTTATGATGGTCAATATCTGAAAATAGTTTTAACTCATTTATGAAATTAAAATGATACCTGAGTCTGGGATAAACTGCTTGCCTGAGTGTTCCTCCTTTGGGATCATCATATACTCCTTCCGGATGAAGAAATCCTGACACCCCGTGTTTTGTGCCGTATCTCCAGGCTTGAGGAAGGAAGCATTTATACAGGTTTGACTGCATTCTGTGCAAAACCGGGTAGTTCTGCTGTGCGTTGAGAAACAGCTGGGTGGCTTCTGCCTCTTCATAGGCCTGCAGATAAGAAGGAGCCAGGCTAAGCCTTTCAAGGGTATCATTGCGCAAACTGGCCAGTCTGGTGGCGCTCATCTTTTTGAGAACAAACAGAGGCTCATGGTCGCCCATGACTCCGCTTTCTTCCCATTGAACCTTTATCCACGGCGGATTTCCAAGAATCAGGTCAAACCCGCCCCTGTCCTGGATAATATCTGAAAACTCCATCTCCCAGTGCAGAAATCGGTATTTTTGCGTCAAATCCCTGGCCAGTCGCAGACGATCCATTTTATCGCATAAACCATCCACATCCACCAGGCCCAGACGGCGGTCAAAGGGCAGCTTGTCACTTTCAGGCTGCTTCAGGCCCGGCCATCTCGATAAACCATCCTTGTCACTGCTTGCCTGGTAAACCTCTCCCTGCAGAATCAGGGACATTTCCAGCAGAAAGGCCTCCCTGGAAGGTAAAAGGTCAGCCTTTTCCAGGGGCCAGAACCACAGGGCGCACCAGTAATCCATGGCCAGCTTAAGCCTTTTGTATGGAGTGGAATGGCGCAGTCCTTCAGACCATTGCTCCTGACGCAGAATCCGGTCCTTGAGTTCAAAAGGGGTCTGCTCCCGGTCATCTTCCTTATGCCCGAAAAATGAAATGGGATCTCTGTTTTTCTGCCTGAGCCGGCGCTGATTCCTGGTATGTTCTTCCCACAATTCATCAATGGCCTGGGAAAGCTTCTGCATCTGACCAATGTCTTTTCCGGAAAAAGGTCTGATAAAATCTTTTTTCCAGTCTTTTATCTTCTGGAATGATTCAGGTGCAATTTTCTTGACGTTTTTATCGTTGTAAGCGGCCATGTTTCTGTCTGGAAGCAGAAAATGGTAAACCCCGCTTTTGTGCCGCACTTCTCCCGGGTTTATTCTTTTGGGGATGCTGTCTAACCATAAGGGATCCTGCCTGGTTGCCGGTTTGAGCAGACTGGGGCTGAAAACGTCTCTTCTTGCTCCCACGAGAGAGTTGCCGCAGACCAGTTGATTGCCGAACCAGGGAATGTATCCTCCGGGATGGATGGTGTTCAGCCATAATGAAACCTCTGCCAGTTCAACAGCCACCGGGTTCAGGTCAATGCCAAAAACATTATTGTCCGCCAGATAAGTCTTGACCTTCTGCTTTTCCCTGGCCTGTTCATCAACTGTAAGCTGGGTTTTCAATTCACGCTGCTTTTCCTCAAGATAAGTTTCTGCCAGCTGATTGACTGCTTCGTTAAGAAAAGCAGCCGAGCCCATGGCTGGCTCGCAAACAGTCAAATCCAGAATATCGTCGGCACTTTTATCCCTGAGCAGTTCTTTCAGGGAATACCTGATGAGACAGCGGGTGAGAGACTCGGGTGTATAGTAGGAAGCGGATTTCTGCCGGTCCCGGCCGGACATGCGGTAGATAAAAGTTCCTTTGGAATAGTGAACCAGAGTGCCGTCATCATTGTAAACTTTTTCATTTTCAGCATAGTTTTTCAGCTCCTGCGCGGGCACAAAATAGGCAATGGACAAAGGATTCCACGCTTCTCCAGCCTTTTTAACCTCGTAAACTCCCTGTTCGTTTTCAACAAAAAAACCTCTGTAGGAGAGAAGACCTTCATACACTGCTCCAAGCTGGTTTATTCCCAGCTGGGCATAAGAGATGCGTCCCCGGCGCTGGTTGCGTCCCCTGGCCGGGCGGGTCAGGGACATGAGCCGGATGATCTTTTGCAGAACCTTGTTTCTGAATTTGACCTTTTTGAGAATAGGAGTCCTGTTGGGGTCAAACAGGTGCGAGCGAAGAGGTGGAATCAGAAAAGTATTGATCAGGGAATTGTCCGGCATGAGCTGCTGTGCCCTGGGACTGTCAGCCTTGGGCCAGCCATTGTAGATTATTTCAAACAGGAGATGAATGGATTCGTGGATGTAATAATTTTCCTGAGACTCCTGGGTGGTCAAGGGCACCATTTCCAGGTCCCGCAGGGATTCTAAGCTGTACCCGGTTCGATAAGCATCGGACTGCATGGGCACATAGCCAAGATCAGGTCTTGATTCAATATAAAAGATAAACAGAAGCCGGTACATGAAGCGCAGGGCTTCCCTGGAAAGCTCGGATGGATCAATTTTTTCCGCTCCTGAATATACGCCTTTGCGCCTGACGTTTTCCAGATGCCAGACAGCCTCATTGCCCAGGAGTTCTATGCATTCCCGCAGGGCGTATTTCAGGTCTTCGGATACTGAGTAGGCGTGTTTATGAGAGTTCTCCTCCAGGGTATCCAGGAGGGGAATTCCGTCTTCCGGGCAGATACTTTCCCGGTGAAGAAGAGCTGCCATGGCCTTGAGGGTGGAGTCTTCCCTGCGGGCCAGGATCTCATCAAGGTCAAAGCGAAGTACCCGCTTCTGCGCCCATTTGGCCCGGTCAATAAGCAGAATATGGGATACACTGACCAAGACAACCCATCTGGGCGGTTCTTCTCTGGCAAAAATGGATTTGGTAAGAATATCCTGCCAGGTGACCTGGGAAAGCTCAGGAATATCTTCAAGGCCCGGGTATTGTCCGGGCTGCGGAGCAAGCTCAAGGAGGTCTGTTTCCCCAAAGGATGTTTTGTTTAGAACCGGCAGGATCCAGAGCTCAGGAGCACCTGAACCTTTGCATATCTCTCCTGCAATGGGAATCGGCAGGCCTTCAAGACCTTCACGCACCTGAGGATTACAGGCATATCCAAGGGCTGACAAAAGCTTTTCATAAAATATTTCCTGAATATTCTGTCGGGCCTGCGGGTTTTTTTCGTGGGCCAGATCATTTTTCAAATAAAAATAGTCTCTGGAAAGACTGCTGATAAGAGAATAAGGGGTAGGTATTTTTTCCTGTTTCAGCCTTGTGTTCCATTGTTTGAACAGGTCTTTGAGGTCATTTTCCAGAATGGCTGAAAGATAGTGGTGAGCATAAAACTCGTTTTCATTGCTGATGCCGGTTAAGTCGATGGGCATAGTCCTGCCTGATATGGGTTTATAGAGAGTTTAATTATTAAGGGGTTAGTCCCGCAGCCCCTGCAACACTGCCCCCACCTTGATGTAGGCATGGTCTTCGGTGCTCATAGTATCTTCAATCCAGTCAATATAGTTTTCAAAAAGACTGTTTACTTCCCGTAGTCGTTCCTGCCTGCGTTTTTGCCTGATGCTTTCAGAGATGTTTTTGGAGCCGAGATGGTGATCAATTTCAAGGATATGCCGCTCCCTGAGTTCTTCAAGACGACTGAGTTGCTGATTCAGCTGAACATTAATATGATCCTCAAACTCTCTGCGGACATTCTTCATCCATTCCCTGGCCTTGTGAATGACCTGAGGCAGATAATCCGCAGCTTCCTGCCTGACTCCGAAGTCGCCTGGATTGGCAAAAGATCTTTTATCCAGTTCAGTCCTTTGCAGAACCTCCTTTAAAGATAGAATCCCTTTGAATGAAACATTTGCCATTGAAATGCCGAACCATTTTTGAATTAAAGGCTGGCCTTTCCGGTTGGGAATAATCCCGGTCAACAAAAAAATAATCTCAGCATTATTCAAGGTGGGCAAGGTCAGGACCGGGGCCTCGTGGCGGCCAAAAAAAGTCTGAACCCTGTCGTTGAGCCATTGCATGGCCGGGTGCAAAGGCCACAGGAAATGAAGTGCCGGCCAGGCCAGTTCGTCTTTGCGGCAGCGTTTGATTTCATCCTGAATGAGATCCTTGCTGTCAGTGAAAATAAGCCGCCCGTTTCTGGGCTGGATCTCTCTGGGAAGAAAGCGAAATCTATGAATCAGGTCCTGGGGAGGTTCCATTTCCAGAATTCTCTTATCTTCATCAATGTCAAAATTCAGATCGCTTTTTCTGAACAACCGTGAAAGACCTTTGAGGGCAAAATCAAAGTCATCAGCAAAAAGGGTTGGCAGTTCACCCAAACGATCCTTGCCAGAATCTGACGAGGACGATTGCTGACCCTGTTCCAGAAATGCCAGAAGATCCAGGGTGTCCTCCTGGTCAGCGGAAAGTAACTGAGTTTCAAAAGCCTCAGGCGACAGGTTCTCTTCCAGTGCCCTGGCAGTGCGGGCTTCTTCCTCGTCAATGTCATAAACCCCCATAAGAGCGGACGGATAACCGATATTTTTGACTGCTTCATCATCTTTATGAATCAGCAGATCCAGAATGCGCATGTCTCCATGGATCTTGGGTGTTACGCTTGTGGTGACCAGGTAGTGAATCAAAGGAGTTTTTTCCTGTCCATAGCGATCAATACGTCCGTTACGCTGCTGAAAGACCATCAAGGACCAGGGGATATCAAAATGGATCAGTCGATGACACAGGTAGTGCAGATTGATTCCTTCAGAGGCTACGTCAGAAGCAATGAGCAGGCGCAGGTGTGACTCATCCCTGCCAAAATCCTCAACTATCTTTTGCTGATCAATGTCGGAAAGACCTCCATGCAGGGCAGCCACATGTTTCGTCTTGAGATTCAACCTGCCGGGCAGATGCGCAGTTAAAAAGTTCAGAGTGGCGATACGTTCAGTAAATATGACCAGCCTGTCAGAAGGATCCTGCCCTGTCCAGAAAAGCTCACTCTGGGGATCGGTCATCAACTTGATCAGTCTGGTGAACCGGCTGAAATCCTCCGGGCCGATGGCGGCTACATCCCGGCGCAGGCGAGTTAAGGCTTCTATATCCGCAGATAATGAACTATTGGAAGCCTTTGCAAGTTGATTCAGCCGGGAATCTATTGTCTCCATGCACGCGGCCGGGCTGGAAAAGAGAGCCTTTTCCAGAATGGTTCTGAAAAGATGACCACTGCCCCGTCCTTTATCCAGGTTCTGGATATTCATATCCATCAGGGTTTCAAAGGCTGTTTCTTCTGCTGGTGTGGCATCCACATGAGAGGTGCTGATCTTTCTTTCCTTGAAAGAGCCTTGAACCTGATGCTGAATGTCTTTTTTGAAGCGGCGGATAAAAAGGCCCTGTATATCCTGGGGGCCATAATCATCAGGATTGGCAATGGCTGTAGGATCGAGCATATTCATAAGGCTGGCAAAGCTTCTGGCCCGGCCGTCATGCGGTGTGGCTGAGAGCATGATCAGGGAATCGGACTGCTTTGACAAAAGCCTGGCCAGCCGGGATCTCTGGGTGCGGCCATGTCCCCTTTCAGCAACATTGTGGGCCTCATCAATGACAATTACATCCCAGGCAGCTTTTTCCAGATGAACCCGGAACTCATTGTCCTGTTTCAAGGTATCAATGGAAATTATTGACCTGTCAAAATAATAAAATGGATTGTGATTGGCTGGAATGCGGGAACGCACCCGCTGAAGGCCGATGGAATCAAGCCTGGTCAAAGGAATGGTGAATCTGGTCCAGAGTTCTTTCTGAAACTGGGTGAGCATGCTTTTCATGGTCACCACAAGAATGCGTTTGCCCCGCCCTCTGCGGATAAGCTCGCTTAGAAGAATTCCGGCCTCAAGAGTTTTACCCAGTCCCACGGCATCGGCAATGAGAATGCGTTGCCTGGGCTTATCTAAGGCCTGAAGAGCAGGATCAAGCTGAAAAGGAACCATGTCCATGGCTGCTTTATGCCCGATATACAGGTTTACGTCAGTAGGCGGGGTCTGCCGCAGCAGACTTTCCAGATAGAGTCTGCTGTCAAGGTAGTGACTGGAATTATCAGGAACCAGGCTGGTTGTAGAGGGGTCAAGTACCTGAACTTTGGCTTTCAGGGCTTCAATGGCTGTAAGAAAAACCGCTTCTTTATCTCTGACCAGCTCTGACAGCCCGATACAAGTCAGGGCCTGACCTCCAGTGGAAGACCGGTCTACCCGGCGCACCAGCCATTCAGCATCGCGAACAAGGATTCTTGCGCCAGGGGCCAGGATTTTATCTAAGGTGTGGGGCATTGAATTGACCTGATAAAATTTGAAGTGAGTGTTGGCGATAAAAAAATCACCAATATTGTGTGCTTGTGTAAAATATAGATTAAATTGAGATTAATTACAAGCATCTCCAACGAAGCGCCCGACACCAGACCTGCGGATAGCTTTCATCTTGTCTAATGCGGACTGTGCCCACAACCCAGAAAAGATAATCTAACCGCATAGCCTGGGTCTTCCAGTTTTCCCTTGCCTGCCTCCAAAAAGCCTATTATATCAGTATCTATTGCACAACATGGCAATAAAATTTAAACGGATACACTTCTACTACAGCCTTCAAATAATCTTGCATTGCTATGATTGACACAAAGAACATCACAGAGATGCTTAATGAGATAGTTTAATTTCCTGCTAATTTTATGACCCAAACAGCCCTAATCACCGGAATCACAGGACAGGACGGAGCATACCTGGCAGAACTGCTACTGCACAAGAACTACACAGTCCACGGCATTAAGAGAAGAACATCCAGCTTCAACACTGACCGGATAGATCACCTCTGCCAGGACCCGCACACTAAAAACAGAAAGTTTATCCTCACTACGGCGATCTGACAGACGCTGGAAAAAGTTTGTGGCAAGGGAGGATATCATTTTTTGATAGCTTAATCCGCACTGAGCTTACTAAAATCACATCCGGTCATCAAACAGGCATGAATGCTTAAGGCTGGTTCCCTTGACAATATACCAAAACAAATTTGTTCTCCATTATTTTTTTAAAAACATAATCCCTGTTTAAGTTCCTGAATGATCAACACTTGGTGAAACTTTAATGAATTTTCAAACTCCCATCCTTATTGTAGACGACCATCAGACAATGCGCAAAAGCATTGCATTCATTTTGCGCGATCTGGGATTCAACAACCTTTTTTACGCCGAAGACGCCTTATGGAAAACAACCGGCGCTGATGGATGGGCTGTTGATGCCCGGGATGCAGTGATAATTGCCAGGCAATGGCTGGAACAAACGGAGCACAGGCATGGCTTCAGAGTATCATAGCGAAAACAATTCTCTGATACGACAATACCTGCTTAAACAGTCCAATATTTTTTTTGCTGTTACGGACATTCATGGAGTCATTCTGGAATGCAGCGATTCCATGCTCATCCTTGCTTCAGAAAGGGATTCTATTGTGGGGCAGCCACTTGGGAAGTTCCTCTGGGAAAATGATCAAGCCAGGTTTGATAAACTTTTAAACAACCCTGGCTTGAGTTTAACCCTGGGGTTTCCTGACAATAGAGGCAACTTGAGCTGGCGAAAGTGTCACACGATACCGGACAGGGATAATCTCCTGTTTTTTGCTGAGCCTGAAGCTGCATCCTCCAATGATATCATTGAAGAGATGTCCCGGCTGAATAATGAACTGTCCACCACTACCCGCACATTAAACAAAAAAAATCGCCAGCTCAAAAAACAGCAAAAGGAGCTCAATGAGGCCCGGGAGGCAGCTGAACAGGCCAACAGGGAAAAAGACAAGGTTCTCAAACACCTGGAAGAGCTGGTTGACTCACGCACAGCTCAACTCAAGGAAGCCAAAATTAAGGCGGAAGCCGCAAACCAGGCCAAAAGCTCCTTTCTGGCCAACATGAGTCATGAACTGAGAACCCCCATGAACGCCATTATGGGTTTTGCCCATCTTGTTCAGCAAGGAGCGCTTACCCAGCGTCAAATGGAACAGATGACAAAACTCTCCAATTCCGCGCGCCAGCTTCTGGGGCTCATCAATGATATAATCGACATTTCCCGTTTAGAGCAGCAGAGTCTGGTTCTGGAAGAAAAAGTTTTTCAGCCCGAACATCTGATTCACCAGATCATTGATGCCTGTTACACCAATATCCGCAACCAGCAGATAAAGCTTAAAGTTGATCTCAAGGATCTGCCCTGCCTGCTTTTGGGGGACAGCGACCGTCTGAAGCAGATTCTTGGACATTTAGTCAATAATGCAGTCAAGTTCACTGAAAAGGGCGTGATTACCATTCAGGCCGGGGTTACTGAACAAAATAACTCAAGGGCTACTGTAAGGTTTGAAGTTTGCGACACAGGCATTGGATTGAGCGAGGAACAGATTCAGCAACTGTTTCAAAACTTTGAGCAGATGGATGCTTCATCTTCCAGACGCTTTGGCGGCACAGGCGCTGGCCTGGCCCTCAGCAGTAAGCTTGTATCATTGATGCAGGGCAGTATTGGAGTGGAAAGCAACCTTGGTGAAGGAGCCTGCTTCCGGGTGGAGATTCCTTTTGAACTGCCATCCGTGGAAAAAGGCAGGCTTCAGCTTTTTAAAAATCTGAATAATATTCGCGCTCTCATCATTGACGACGATAACCAGGCTAGGGAAATCCTGCAGGAAATGGCAACTGCTATCGGTATGCGTGCGGATACCTGCGGCTCAGCAACCCAAGGCCTTATGGCCGCAACAAAGGCTCAAGATGAAGACGATCCTTATTTTGTGGCCATTATTGACTGGAAAATGCCGGAAATTGACGGCATTCAGACCCTGGAAGCATTGAGAAAACTTGACCTCAAGGTGCAGCCTGCATGTGTGATGGTAACAGCATACGGTGATATGTTTCCGGGATACCAGAGCACAAAAAATGAGTTTTCTTCTGTACTGACCAAACCTGTTACTTCAGAAGATTTGCACATGGCCCTGATTGATGCCTTGAGTGAAGCCCATGGTGATTCCCTGGCAGTAGATTGTCAGCCTGGAAGAGGAACAAGCCTGGCCGGACAGGATAAAAATACTGATCAAAAGGTATCTACAGGCAGATCTGAAAGTGCAGAATTTGTAACTGAAAAAATTCCCTGCACTGCCAGGGACAAAAAAATCGCTGAAGATGCCCTGGACATTTTAGAAAGCCTTCTTGTTGAAAACAACACCCATGCCAATGACCATTTTGCGGAATTTAGAAAAGTTTTCAAGGCCTGCCTTGGTGAAAAGTCAGAAAGTATCTGGCAGTTGATTGATGACTACGAATACACCGAAGCCTTGGAACTGCTGAGAGAAACAAGGCCCAGGGAATAGGTTGTTTTTTATCAGGATGTAGATGTGAACTCCGGTTTGATCGTCATTATAGTGACCAGCCTGTCCAAGCATAAACACTGCATCTTTCTGCCCCTGCTTGATAGTGGCCAACTGCTCTTCTACAGTTTCTTCACATGCTCTTTGCTGATCTGCCAGAGCAAGATGTGTTCTGACTCTGGCCTGCACAATGGGAGGTGATACAGGCTTGGTAATATAATCAACTGCCCCGACTTCAAAACCATGGGCTTCATCTTCTATTTCATTCATGGCTGTGATAAAAATTACCGGGATTTTCTCCCACTTTTTTTCAGCCTTGAGTCTTTTACAGACCTGGAAACCGTCCATACCTGGCATCATGATATCCAGAAGAATCAAGTCAGGTACAAGACGCTCCACAAAATCAAGAGCTTTCTCGCCGCTTTTGGCTGCCAGAACTGTATAGTCAGCACGCAAAATATCGCTCAATATCTGAATATTTTCGGGCATATCATCCACTACTAATATTTTCACAGTCTCTCTATCACTCATAGTTTCCTCTACTTGATCCCCCCCCCGCTAAACAGCTGACCATAAACCTGAACCAGGATATCAGTCACCGCTTCAATGGATGGATTTGTTCTGTAACCCCCGGCCTCCCGATAGGCCCGTTCCGGGGACAGTACGGACTCCAGAGCCTGCAGTTGTCGCCCCAGTGTCTGGTCTTCACCCAGAATATGTCCCACAAGCCATCCTGCAATAAAAGAAAGCAGGTGGTTTCCAGTTACCTGCATATTGTTTACACTGCTGTCTGAGAAACTATTCAGCTTCTCAACAAACTGCTGGTGTGACTGGCAATGGGGTATGGTTACCCTTGGGTCTAACTTGTAATGCTCCATCAAATGTTCTTCCGTGGCAAAATGTTCCCGGGCGTAGCCGGACAGCCACTTATGCAGGCCGGAAAAGTCCTTGACTGGTCTGTTACCGTATCGGGCCAGATCCGGTGCAACCTCGTTGAGCTTTCCAAGGAGTCCAAGGTGCTGACGATCAATTTCCGGAATCCCTGTATTGAAATGATTATTCCATTTAATGGCAATCATGGCGTATCGTCCTTTTTGAATCTTTATAAACTGTCCTTCATGGTACCAAGAACTTCTATGGCTTCATCATAGTCAAAATCATGTACCTTGCGTACAAGATCTTTTGCTGTTTCTCCAAAAGCTGCCTGAAGCATCAGCTTTTCAGCATCGCAAAGTTCTCCTGCGCCAGTGTCGTTATTATCAAGCATTTCCTCAAGCTGCTCAAGAACTGATCTGATCCGGACATAATCCACCTCAACATTTTCATCTTTCTGGGCTGTAGAAGATTTCAGCTCTGCAAAAAATTCAGAAAGATCTGCAATTAGCCTGGATAATGTATCAGAAACAAAATCAAGAGCTTCAGATATACGATGAGTTTTCTGATGTTTGCACACAGCCTCCAGCTCACCAGCTCCAAGGGACAAATCCCTGGCTCCCATGTTGGCTGCCAGTCCTTTGAGTGCATGAGCATTATGCTGCAATTCCTCGATATTGTCTTCTGCAAAATCAGCATTCATTTTTTCAGCATCATGCTTATGATTTTCCAAAAACTGTCGCAACATACTCAGGTAACGCTCCGGTTTGCAGCGCACTGTGCGCAGGCCGGCATCCACATCAAGCCCCTGAATGTTTCGCAATGAATCCGGGACATCAGGCTCTGGAGTGTTCATTGTCAAATTGCAGCAAATTTTGTCGGATACATGAGTTAGATCTTCAACTGTATGCCTTGGCTTGAGATACAGCACAAGTGTTTTATAAAGCACCAAGGGATCTACAGGCTTGGGGATATGGTCGTTCATTCCGGCTTCAAGACATATCTCTCTGTCCTCGCCAAATGCGTTGGCTGTCATGGCCAGAATGTTTATGCCCTTTTGCGTATGAACATTGGTTTGGGCAGTCTGGTTTGAAATTGAAGCGCCGGGCTGTTCCTTACTGTTCTTTCTTAACGCAGCCTCAAGCTCACGAATGCGCCTCGTTGCCTCCAGACCATCGAGTTCCGGCATCTGCACATCCATGATGATCAGATCAAAAGATTCTGATTTGAACAAGTTTAATGCCTGCATCCCATCCCCTGCAATGGTGACATCCATTCCCACATCACGCAACAACTGTGCAGTCACGTCCTGGTTAACCACGTTGTCCTCCGCCATTAGAATACGGGAACCCTGTCTTTTGGCAAGCTCCATATCAAGATCACATGTGCTGACAAAACGTTCTTCACTTTTCTCTTCCGACAGAACCGACAGCAGAGCATCGTTCAATACTGATACAGTAACAGGCTTGCGCATGACAAGGGAAAAAAGATCCTGATGGGCATGTTCCATATTCAGTTCATCGCTGTAGGCAGTAGCCATAAGCAGACCGGGCTGGTGTTTAATGGGCAGCTGTTTAATCTCGCGAGCCATGGATATTCCGTCCATACCCGGCATTTTCCAGTCGCCGTGCCCGGAGTTTTGTCGAGGTCCAACACCTTGAATTCAAAGATGAAGACCCGGTTTTCATGGCGCACAGTCATATCAATCCGGCCGTGATTTGTGGTATCCTCGGCCGTGACATCTAAGCCCAGAGCTGTGAAGGAGCAATAGAAAATAGAGGCGTAATACCCTTCGTATTCGTTCAGCTTGTTTTTGCGGTACCATTCGTGGGGAATGGCGGCAAACAGGGCGCGAAAGACCTTTTTGACATCATCGACCCGGACGGCTGACAGAGCCTGATACAGATCTTTTTTGCATTTTTCATAAACATCCCGATGTGAAACCAGAAACGCAGAGAAACTGTCCGCAAAACTCATGCGCAATTCCAAATTAGGATAATCCAGCCGGTATGCGATCATATTGCCGAACTGCTGACGTTCCTGAATGGTCAGATACCCGGTCTGGAACATCATGGTCTCGAGCTCGATGCTGTCCACATCAAAACTGCCCAGCAGACGTGCCGTGGCCACGGTGTTTTCCAGGTTGGGGGCCAGGTACTTGCGGGCAAGAAACAGCTTGAGCAGAAATTCTGGTGTACCGCTCTCAAACCAGTAGTTGCTGAACTCACCTTCCTGCAGATAATTAAGAATACTGAAAGGGTTGTAAACGCACTCTCCAAGCCAGGAATAGTCGTTGTACCATTTACGGATATCTTCCAGGTTTTTTCCTTCTAAGTGTTCGGCAAACACCTCGGTCATCTCGGATTCCGTATAGCCGCAAATGGTTGCGTATTGTGGACTTAAGGTAATATCTCTCAGATTGTTGAGCCCGGAAAAAATGGTGGCCTGGGAAAACTTGGAAACCCCGGCGAGAATGGCGAACCTGATATTAGCATCCTGTGCTTTGATCACCGAATAGAAATTTTCCAGGCCTTCCCTCATTTTAGAGGCTGTTCCTGGGTCAGAAATTTTGTCTTTCAAGAATTTAGCATGCCCCCAATTATGAAAACTTTCAATCCATGTATTGACAGCTGTCAGTTAACATATAAATATCTATTTATACGCTTGTAGATGCTCATTACATACCAAGTCTGATTTTTTTCTTCCCGGCAAAAAAGCCAAATCATAACAACCAAGGAGGATTTATGAACTGCACCATGATTGTCTCAACCCCTGATCCGGAAGTTATCTGGAATGCCTTTCGTCTGGCAAACCTTATGTTAAACCATGACGACGATGTGAACATTTTTCTCAACGGACCTGCTGTAAATTACAATCAAGGAGACTCAGAGCAGTATCCTATAAATGAGCAGGCCAAAATCTTCACCTTGAGTGAAGGGTCTCTCGCCGCCTGACAGAAATCCATGGGCATCCACGGTGTGGATGAAGATGAGAGACTGAAAAAATCAAATCAAAAGGAACTTTACAAACTGATTTGCGAGGCAGACAAAGTGTTGTGCTTTTAATTGCAACTGAAACGTAAGACTTAGCCGTGACATTTAATGTGTTTTGTGGGATACGATGAGAATAGTTTAAGCCGACATGCTGATCAGTGGCTTTCAAGAAGCATAAATATCTCCACCCACATGGACAGTACAAGGAGAGCAAATTGTCCCAGGATGAACCAGACAAAATGAAAGCAGGCAGATACTTTAATGCGGCCCAGCTTGCCAAGTCTTTGGCAGACAAAAACCGGCTGCGCATCCTGGAATGCTTAGGAAATGAAAAGCAGTCTGTCAGCGCCCTGGTTGAAAAGCTTGATCTTTCACAACCTCTGGTATCGCATCATTTGCGGGAGCTTAAAAGGACCTGCCTTGTTCAGGTTGAAAGAAAAGGGCCGTTTGTCTATTATCAATTAGCAGACCCAAAGATTCTTGACCTTGTTAAAACCCTGAACAGCATGTCGGACACTCTCTTAAAATCAAGAATGTATTTTTTCTAAGCGCTTTTTCATACAACCCAAGTTAAAAATCTTCAGGAGCAAAACCTATTATGTCAACCCCACACGACTCCGCCCAGACTCAGATACTTAGTGCCTTAAACTCCATGGAGCCTCAAGATTCCCTTGAAATACTGAAAATGCCGATGGTCAAACTGCTTTCTCAGCTCAATGAAGAGGAAAGAGTTCATTATATTCTTGGCCTTTTCAGTAGTGATGCAGATGATAAAGTATCCAGCATGGTTCATCTCTGACTGGCTAAATGTCTGGACGAAGGTGTCGATCCAACTCAGATTTGCAAATCACTGGTTGACAGAGTATCCAGGTCAGAAATTCTGACAAGTATTTCAGAGCCGGATCTTTTACCACTGTTTGAGGACTGGCTAGAAGAGCTGGAAAAAGAATTTGTCGCTGTACTTAAAGCCGATAAAAATGTAGGGATAAAAGATGCTGCACAAAAACTGGGCCTGTCAGAATCAGGGGCCAGATTTTTAAATGCCAAGCTGGAGCAGGAAGGAAGATCAGTGGGTTAAGAACTGAAAACATATATTATGTCTAACGCGGATTGTACCCGCAACCCAAAAAAAGATAGGTTCTTCGACGTTTTATGTGGAATTGCAGCAAAAATCATGTAGTGTCCGGAGACTCTTTTCGCCCCCTTTATGATGGCACTAGCGCCAAGCCCGTCAAGGCAGTCCCCTTCGGGGATGGTTTTCGCCATGCCTTGACGGGCTTAGCTTTCTCGTGCCTACTTCAATCATGGGCGACGGACGGAGATGCCTCCGGCTGGGGCTCCGAACAGAGATTGCGCAGTGTGCCGGACTTTTACGTAAATTCCACATGAAACGTCGAAGAGCCAACCCTTTTATGGAAAGAAGAGGACAGGAACTTTGCTCTAAAACTCAAGATTTTAGAACTTTCAGCACCCCACAGCGTGAATCGTGTGCTGATCAGCCTTTATGGTTTTCCAGAACAGCCTGCTTTTCCAGGAGGGCTTTACGCGCCGGTCAAAGATAACTAACCAGCCCTCATCGCAGTCCAGGGTTTCCATGTAGCGGGCCAACTGCGCCTTGCCTTCCGCCAGGGTCTGGGCGTCTTTACGAATTTTGATTTCCAGCGGGTAACGCTGATTTTCATAATGGATGCACACATCAATGCGACCACGACCTGTGGCCATTTCCCGGTCTATCCGGCCACCGGAATTGATGATGCGCTGCAAAAAGGCCATAAGAATCAGGTGTGGAGCAGCTTCCTTGTACTGAAAACGTTCCTGCCAGATTGCGGAGTTTTCCCTCCAGAAATTCTGAAAATCAGTCAGCAGCTGGTGCATATCTAATATACCTGCGCGAAGATAGGCTGGCGCATGAGGGGGAAAGTTCATTGCATCCATGCTCATCTGGGCCGCAGAACTGAGTTTGCGAATCATGACATCCCCATACAGAGGATTGGAGGGT
>NZ_JYNP01000060.1 GCF_000934755.1 Desulfonatronovibrio magnus | reverse complement strand
CCATACAGAGGATTGGAGGGTGTCAGAACTCCCTTTTCATTTTTCAGAAGTCCAAGATCCAGGACATACTGGTAATCATCATCCGTAAAATCGAACCCTTTGGCCTCGCCCACAATCACCGGCTCCACAATTCTGCGCACTCGATCCTCTTTCAAGCGCATGAGCAGGCTGTCAATATGCGTGTCCCGGCGCTGAATAATATTTTCCACGGCTTTTTCAACATACTCAGAGATAATCTCGCGGGTATAATTTGATTCCAATATTTTAACTGTAATTTCTCTGGCCACCGCATTAACCAGCCAGGGTTGCCCCTGGGTATAGTAATACACAGCATCAACGACTTCCGAAGGAAATATCTGTCCAGTGGCTGCGGTATGCTGGGCGTAAAGTTCTTCAATCTCCTGCCTTGAAAAATTGGTCAGGGTCAGGGCTTCAGTGACAATATTAAAAGGACTGGCACTGCCGAGTGTTTCCTGTTCTTCTTTGATTCTACCTTTATAGTCACGAATATTGCGCATACCGATGAGGCCGATGGAATGCACAAAAGGAATATTTGAACGGGTGACATAACCATCGCGAAGTTGACGCAGGAATGCAATCAGGGTTCCGTTGGCCAGACAGTCCACCTCATCAAAAAGGATGATTAGAGGTTTGTCCAGTTTCATGCAGTATTCAATCAGACTTCTTTTTAGTACCACGTTGAACTCGTTAAAATTTTGTTCTGATGCAAAATGTTTTACAGACAGCTCAGGGTGATATTCGATGGCTGCCTTGAGAGCGTAAACAATCCCTGGGATTCCTTTTTCCGGTTCACCAATGTTCTGAACCGATTCCAATGAGCAGTACAGGGCATAGTAACGACCCTGGGCATTCAATTGGCTGGCAAGTTCATTCAGCAAAGTGGTTTTGCCTGATTGCCGGGCCGCGTGAATTACAAAATATTGTTTTTGATCGATGAGGATATCCAGCCCTTTGCAGCGCTGTTTTGTTGGAATCATATAGTGTTCGTCCGGTACACATGGGCCCGCTGTATTGAAGTATCTGTTCATGGTGACACATCCTTTTGTAATTTCTGTTAAAATATCATTTATCATGTCCGGTATTGCTTAGAGCACAGACGGTTTGAAGCGCTCCACACGGGCGGCCTGGGACCTAAACTGCGAGCAACTTATACCCCTCGTTCCCAGGCTCCAGCCTGGGGGCGTTTTTCTCTTGCGGCTCCAGCCGCTTCTTCAAAATGTGGCTGGAGCCACAAAAAAAAGAGGTATTCCCAGGCTGGAGCCTGGGAACAAGAAAAAACCTGGATTCCGGCTTTCGCCGGGATGACGACAAAGAGTAATAGTTTGCTTTAACCGTCACCCCGGACTTGATCCGGGGTCCAGTCTTTTTGAAGTTACTTGTAAGCTCCTCACCCGGGCGGCCCGGGAACAGGGACTGACCTCAATCACAAAGACTGAGCATATATTTCCAGAACATGTTTTACAGGTATGGAAATATTCTCCTTAGAAAGCATATCCGACAACTGCAGCATGCAGGCCGGACAGGCCGTAGCTGCAACCTGGGCGCCTGAAGCAGCAATATCCCTGGCTTTTTGCCTGCCAATATCTGCGGACAGTTCATAATGCTTAATGTTGAAGCTTCCGCCAGATCCGCAGCACGAAGGCCCTCCTGGCAATTCAACCACTGCATTGCCTTTTGCAGCACTTATAATTGATCTGGGCTGGGTTGTAATTTTCAGAGAGTTGCGCAAATGGCAAGGATCGTGGTAGGCAATCTTCTTTTGATTCTCCTGAATATCAGCAGGCTCAACTCCCAGCACATCCATTAGAAATTGAGTGGCATCCATGACCTTCTCCGGGCGTACCATTCCCAGATCCCCATTATGGAACTCTGGCCACAAGTTACGGATGGTGGAAGTGCAAGTTGCGCAGGGAGTAATCAGGTAATCCCATTGGGTAGAAGAAAAAAGCTGAACATTCATGCTGACAAGGCTGGAAAATGCTTTGCTGTCTCCAGCAGAAAGTGCGGGTATGCCGCAGCAGGCCTGCCCTTCAGGCATGTATACGCCCACCTCATGGTGTTTAAAAATTTTCAGGGCAGCCAGGCCTGTTTCCGGAAAAATTTTGTCTGTGATGCAGCCTGGGAAAAAAGCCACTCTCAGCCCTGATGAACCAGTACTTGAGTCTAAGCTTTTTACCTGCTTGTGCAAAGGTTTGGCGGCCAGCTTTTTAAAATGGCGTTCTTTGCTCAGGGGCACATTGAACCGGGCACAGGAAGTACCAATGGTGGAGTCAGCTTCTTTGCTCAAAAGTCCCTGAAATAACGCCCCAAAAGAAACAAGGCGGTTCATAAGCCCTGGATGGGTCAGCAGGCTGCGGAAAATAATTTTTTCAGAGCGGGAAAGGCCCAGGTAGCCGTTAATAATTGCTCTGGCCCGCAGAAAAATATCTGAAACCTGAACTCCAGACGGACAATTGACCTGACATGTGCCGCACAAGAGACATCGCTCAAGTCTTTCCTTAACCTGCTCTGGATCGCTGAGCATTTTCCTGCCAAGTCCGGAAATCAGGGCAAGCTTCCCCCTGGTTACATCGGTTTCCCGGCCTGTTCTCGCGAATACCGGGCACTGAGCCTGACACATGCCGCAACGCATGCACCTTGTGAGCAGATCATCCAATTCTTTAAGCTTGTCTGCCAGCTGTTTTATATCAGCCATAAATAGTTCCTTTTTAGATTCAGGACAGCAAGGTGCCGAGAATCTTGCCAGGGTTGAGAATGTTTCCGGGATCCATAACTTCTTTAAGCTTTCGAGAGTATTCAATGGCTGCAGTACCATGCTCAAGATGCATATATTTTGCTTTGGCCAGACCAATGCCGTGCTCCCCGGAAAGAGTGCCGCCAAGAGCCAGAGCCTCATCAAAAATGGCATCAATGGCCTTATGTACCCGCTCCCATTCCTGAACATCGCGTTTGTCAGTCAAAATGGTGGGGTGCAGGTTCCCGTCCCCTGCATGCCCGAAAGTACCAATGGTCAATTTAAACTCGTCTGCTATGCGCTCTAAGGCCTTCATCATGGCCGGAATCTTTGATCTGGGTACTGTGGCATCTTCCAGAACAGTGGTGGGGCGCACTCTGGCCAGGGCAGGCAATGCATCTCTTCTGGCCTGCCACACTGCGGCCCGTTCCTGTTCATTTTCTGCCTGCCTGACTTTAACTGCACCGTGGGCATTACATATATCCACAATCTGGGCTGCATCATCTTCTACCTGGGCTGGGTGGCCGTCTACCTCAATAAGCAAGAGTGCTGCTGCTTCTGTGTTCAGACCGGCACCGCGAAAATTCTCCACGGTTTTGATGGTGAAATTATCCATAAACTCTAAAGTAGCCGGAACAATTTTGGCTGCAATAATGGAGGACACTGTCTCAGATGCAGCCTGGACATTGTCAAATTCTGCCATCATGGATTTTATGGCCTTGGGAGGAGGAACCAGTTTGAGAATAATCTTTTCAAATACCCCCAGAGTGCCTTCAGAAGCAACCATCAGTCCTGTCAGGTTATATCCGGTAACGCATTTGACTGTTCTGGCTCCGGTACGCACCAGGTTTCCACTGACATCAAAAAAATCAATGCCCATAACATAATCTTTGGTAACTCCGTACTTAAGAGCTCTGAGACCGCCTGCATTCTCAGCCACATTCCCCCCCAGAGTAGAGACTGCCTGCGAGCCGGGATCAGGGGGGTAAAGCAGCCCCTTAGACGCAACCTGAGCTGCAAATTTTGCAGTTATTACACCAGGTTGCACAACTGCGTACAGGTCATCCTGATTAATCTCCAGAATTTTGTCTAAGGCCGTGGTCAGGCAAACCACTCCCCCGGGATGGGGCACAGTTCCGCCTGAAAGATTTGTGCCAGCTCCCCGGACAGTCAGCTTGAGGCCATGTTCATTACACAACCTGACAACTTTACCAAGAGACTCTGAGTCCGCAGGCCTTACTACTATGCCAGGCCTTACCTGGTCCAGAACAGCTGAATCATAGGAATAGGCATGCAGATCTGCTTCCTGGGTCAGGACATTTTCCTGGCCTGCAATCTTTGCAAACTCCTTTTCTAAACTCTGAGTTGACATTTAATTCTCCTTGATATCACTACAGCGACATTTTGTGTTAATTATTGCCACCTTGGACCCTGGACCTTAGACCCTGGACCTTAGACCTTGGACCTAATACAGGTGCGGAAAGAAAACAAAGCTCATTAAACTTACCACAACACCAGTTACCAAACCGTAAAGTACAAAAGGCCAGAAAGTTTTTCTAAGAATCAGTCCTTCTTTGCCCGAAAGGCCCAGCACTGCGCAAACAGCAACAATATTATGAATACAGACCATATTGCCGAACCCTCCACCAACAGCCTGGGCAGCAACAATAATCTGATGGGGAAGATCAAGCTGGGAAGCCATGCCCCACTGGAATTCGGCAAAAAGCAGGTTGGAAACAGTATTGGAACCAGTTATAAAAGAACCAAGCCCTCCGATAAATCCGGCAAACATGGGCCAGGACTGCCCGGCAATGACTGCAATGGCCTCGGCCATGGATAAAGGCATGGATGGATACATATTAGGATTCAAAAGCTCATCCTGGATGCCTGAACCCCGAAAGATAGAAACCAGAGCAACCGCAAAGAACAGGGCTATGGCTGGATTCTTTATACGCACCATGGCGTCTTTCCAGGCGTTCTTGACCTGCTCAGCCTTCATCTGATGAATAAAAATGGTCAGGACAGCCACGAGAATAAAGGGGATTGTTCCGGGCAGATAAAGAATGGCAATAGACCCGCTCACTTCTTCATATCCCAGAATATTACTGAAACTTAAGGTTACTGATGCCAGCAGGGCCTTGAGACCAAGTTCATCTATCCTGGTCAGAACAAGAATCAGACCGATAAGCATGTATGGCGACCAGGCTTTAAACTGACTCATGGATGCCTTAAATCTGCACCCTTCGCTGGCAGTTACTGTTCCTGACCATTCAGGATCCCAGTTTTTTTGAGAGCCAAAGGTAAAGACATCTCTGGGAACAGCGATTTTATTCTTGGCCCCCCAGACAACTATGCCCAGGCCCACAAGTCCGCCGATAAGGGATGGAAATTCCGGTCCCACAAGCCAGGCAAAAAGCAGATAGGGCAAAGAAAAGGAAGCTGCAGCAAACAGGCAGAATTTCCATGCGGCAAAACCTTCAGCCCAGGAACGGCTTGGCCCGAAATATCTGGTAATAAAGCCCAGCATGAATACAGGCAGAATGACAATCATGGGCAGGTGCAAGAGGGAGGACCACTGCCCCACAACCATGCCAAAGCTCTCATAATCGGTAAAATTCAACCCTGCTGCCTGGCCGTATACTGCAGCCTCTACAAGGTCTTGCAGATAAGTCAGACCAAGAATAACGGGCGTGCCCACAGCCCCGAATGTAACAGGAAAAGTGTTAAAAGTCAGGCAGATGATGGCTGCTGCGAGAGGTGGAAAGCCAAGGGCCAGAAGCAGAGGCGCAGCCAGTGCTGCAGGAGTTCCAAATCCAGCTGCCCCTTCAATAAAGGCTGTAAACAGGTAGCCGATAATTATGGCCTGGACGCGCATATCAGGGGAAATATCCTGCATTCCGCTCTGAATGGTTTCCATGCCTCCGGAATCACGCAAAGTCATGAGGATAAGTATTGCCCCGAAAACAATTATTAGAATACCTGTGGCTGTGATAACTCCCTGAATAGATAAGGCTGCTATGTACCTCATGGGCATCTCCCAGAAGATCATACCAGATATAACAGCTGCCAGCCAGGCCAGGGGCATGGCTCTCGTTGCCGGCCAGCGCAGACCAACCATAAGAATCAGGGCCAGGACAATGGGCAGAGCCGAAAAAATGGCCAGATATCCTACAGACATAAAACACTACCTCCTTGTTTGTACATTGTCAGCATCTCTCTTGCACGGACCGGGATTTAACCTGCAAAGTGCTTAATTTTTACTGCCTGCACTACTTGAAAAGCGTTCAATTTGCTTGTATTCTAAATGATCTTAATTTGCAATTTATTACAAAGAAAAGTAATTGTTGTTGGGGAGTATTATGCGTTTCTAAAAAGTAGATTGGGGCCAGACCAGGTATCTGCTTAAATTTATTGACTTTATTTCTTGCAACCAGGAACAAATAACGAAGAACCAGGAACGAAGAACTCTCAAGCAAGGATCCCTTCTTTATGAGAATCAACAAGATAGTCCTGCAGGCATACGGGCATTTCACAGACAAAACCATTGATTTTACCGGTCAGGACAAAAAGCTGAATATTATTTTCGGGCCCAATGAGGCTGGTAAAAGTACTGTCATGCGTGCCTTAGATGCATTCTTTTTTGGATTTGGCCATACTTCTCCTGACGCTTTTGTGCATTCCTACAAAGATCTTGCTGTAAGAATGGAAATTAAAGCTCACTCAGGAACTATTTATGATTTGACAAGGTTTAAGCGCAAGACCAACGATCTTGTGGATCAAAATGGTCAGGCCGTGCTGCCCGAAACTTTGAACCGCATTATGTCTGGTCTGAGCCGGGATATGTATGCCAACATGTTTGGCCTGGACCATGAAAACGTACGGCATGGCGCGCAGGAAATATTCAAGGCTGGTGGACATCTCGGTGAGACTCTGTTTGCGGCTGCATCAGGTGTAAACAGCCTCAGATCAGTCCTTGATACCCTGCGCAGGCAGGCTGATGCTCTATTCAAGCCAAGGGCTCATTCCAGGCCAGTCTGGCAGAATATTCAAAACATCAGCGAACTGAATAAAAAACTTATGGACAAAACCACCAGGCCTGAAGACTGGAATAAAATTAAATCCATACTTTCAGACCTCTACAAAGACAGACAGGCCCTGGAACAGGAAATAAGTGATCTTGAGGCAAAGCTGCACGGATATGACAGGATCTACAAGGCTTTGCCCCATATATCAAAACATACCCACATCAGCGGACAGCTTGCCGATTTGATTAATATCCCGAAACTCAGCTCGGATTTTACATCTAAGCGCACGAGAATCCAGACCCGAATAAATAGTCTGATCCAGGATAAGGACAACCTGGAAAAGGATGCCCATGAATATTCCCGGCAACTTTCCAGCCTGACAGTCAATAATCATATCATTGGACTTGCTCCCGCAATAGAGCACCTGTATCAAAAAATTTCCGGCATTTCCGATTCCAGAGAAAATATTTCATCCATTGAACTGGAAATAAATCTGCAAACAAAGCTTCTGGAGGAAAAATCAGCTTTTCTCTCAAGACAGATTGACGATTTCAACACAGAGGAGTTCAGGATTGACCACAGACAGGTGCGGGCAGTGGAAAAGCTGGTCAAGGATCTTGCCATGAATACTGAAAGCCTGGACCAGATTGCGCGCGATATCCAGGAAACACAACAAGACCAGACCACCTGCAGCCAGCAACTTGATAGTTTCCCTTCTGTGCCGGACATAAAACAATTGGACTCTCTGTCGGACAGCCTGTCCAGGGCCCGGGAACTGCAGGATCAGCAAAAGCAGGCTCAGTCCAGAATTAAGAAACTCACAACACGTATAAATAATGATTTAAAGACGCTGCAGCTATGGGATGGTGATCTTGAACAACTGACAGAACTCACCCTGCCCCTGGCAGAAACCATTGATGTTCATGACCAGAAAATTACACAGGCCCGGCAGGACATGGACTACGCTCTAAAGGAAATGAACGACACTGAGCAACGCATGGAACAGGTTCAATGGCGCCTTAACAGCCTGGACCCGGACCAGAGCCTGCCAGACCCTGACGCTTTAAGCAAAGCCAGAGCGCTCAGGTCCCAGGGCTGGGAAATCATAAAATCCATATGGCTCAACAATATCCAGGAGCAGGAAAAAAAACGGAAATTTCTTGATGTTACAGGTGCTGATAATTTAAGTACAGGGTTTGAGTACTCCATTTCACGCGCAGATGAAATCGCTGACACTTTGCTGAAAAATGCTGATCAGGTGGCTTCCAGGGCCGGTCTTTTGCTTGAAATTCAAAACCTTCAAAATACAAAGCACCGTCAGGAGGCTGCTCTGCACCAGAAAGAGCTTGAATACCAGCAGGCTATGACAGAATGGACAGAGCTCTGGACCCCTTTAAAAATCAGCCCCCTTTCCCCGAGAGAAATGGGTGCCTGGACTTCTAAGGTCAAGGAAATACTGATCCAGGCTCAAGATCTGCACAGCAAATCTTTAGATATGCAAACAGTCCAGAACCAGATACAGACAATCACAACAGATGCTGCTCAAAAAATGCGCGATATGGACCAGAAAATTCCGGATGATATTCAACTTGAAAGCTTGTCGCTTTTGCTAAGTACTGTTCGTGAAAATGCTCAGAAACTTGTTACTGACAAACAGAACCTTGAATACCATCAAAATAATATTCAAAAAAAACTGCGCAAGCTTGAGCAAAAAAAAGATGAGCTGACAGGTCAGCTGGAAAAAAATCAGGCAAAATGGCATAAGACCATGTCGAGGCTGAATATTGATCCCGGGCAGGATCCAGAGGAGGCCCGTGATGAAATTAGTATCCGCCAGGAAATATTTCAGGCGCTGACTCAAATTGACAAACTTAAGACTCAAAAACAGGGTGAAGAGAAAAAATGCAGCGAATTTGCCCGGCAGACCAGTGATCTCTTAGAGCAGACAGGTCTGAGTGATGAAACTTCCAGTGCTCCAGAGATGATACTTGGCAACATATACCAGACTCTCAAATCTGAGCAGGAACAGCTGCGCCGGAAAAAGGACCTGGAGACCCGGCTTCAGGAGGTCCAGCAAAAAAGCACTCAGGCTAATAAAGAGATACGAGTACTCAATGGTGAACTTGCAATTCTGATGCAGGAAGCCATGGTCTCAGATCCTGTTGAACTTCCCGATGTGGAACATAAATCAGCTCTCAAAAAAGAACTTGAATCTGAGCTTAAACATTTAAGCTCCCAATTGCGTGAACTTTCAGCCGGAGAATCCCTGAAACAGTTTATGGCTAAAGCTTTGGAGTTTGATATTGATGAGCTTTCAGGCATTATTTCCGGAATCAAAGATCACCGGGCTGAAAAAAAATCCCAGTTAGAACCGTTGATCATAAAAATTACAGAAAATGAATTGAAACTCAAAAGCATGGATGGCTCATCAGATGTACCTGAACTGGAGCAGCAGATTGCTGAACAAAAAGCTATTCTCGAAGACAATGTCCAGCACTATGTGACTCTGAAACTGGCATCTGACATCATGGCTGCTGAAATTGAGCGATACAGATCAGCCAATCAGGGACCAGTTCTGGAAAAAGCAGGACAAATTTTTCAAGAGATTACTCTTGGGGCCTTCAAGAGCATCATGGCTGATTATGATGAAAAAGGCGAGCCGGTTATCAAGGCTGTAAAACCATCAGGATCAGGACTGCTGGTGGAAGAGCTCAGCGATGGAACCCGGGACCAGTTGTTTCTGGCCCTGCGTCTCAGCGGTATTTACAGATATCTTGATGAAAATCCTGCTTTTCCCTTTATGGCAGATGATATTCTGGTCCATTTTGATAATGAACGATCCTCCAGGACACTCTCTACTCTTTCGCAAATGGCAGATAAAACCCAGGTGTTTTTCTTTACTCACCACCGCCACCTGATTGACCTGGCCATGAATATTCCTGAAAATAATATGGTTGAATTATATGAACTTGCCTGAGATCAATTTTCCTAAGGCCGCCCTGCTCATGGAATCAGGAACAGTGCTGGCTACAGCTACCAACAGACTGTCAAGGCACCTGCACTTCATGTTCGGTGAGCTTCAGCTTCAAAACAACAAAGCCGCGTGGGAAACTCCGGACATCATTCCTTTTTCATCGTGGCTGTTCAGAATCTTTTCCAGCCTTGAAGAAACAAAAGACAGGCCTTTTGTTCTCTCTGATGAACAGGAACTTATATTATGGGAACAGGTAATTACAGAAGCTAATCCAGAGCATGGCCTGCTGGGACTTCACAGCATTGCTGAAACAGCGTCTAAGGCTCTAACCATAACTAACCGGTACCGCTTGCCATGGGAGGAAGTACAAGAGTGTATCGACCGGGAAATTCAATTATTTGTTCAGTGGACAAGTCTTTTTCAAAAAACCTGTACTGAGAAAAATCTGATCACAAGTGCGTCTTTGCCTGATTACCTTCTCTCCCTGAAACACTGTCCAGATTTTGATTTTCATCACTTAATATTATCTGGATTTATCCAACTGGATCCTGCCAGTCAGGACTTTTTACAATTTCTGACAAAAATGGGTGTGACCATCCATGAACTGAAACTGGATGTTAATCAAATCAACATTCTGCAGACCCGGTTCCCGGAGTTTGAAGATGAAGCAACCCATGTTGCCCGACACGCACTGAAAATAATCCAGGATGATCCAGACAAAAAAGTCGGCATCGTAGTGCCTGCCTTAGAAAGCAGGAAAGAGCAGATCATGGGAATTTTTGACCATGTCTTCCACCCTGAAAACCTGCTATCCTTTTCAGAACCTGAAGCCCGGGCCTTTAACGTTTCTCTTGGCAGCCCTCTTTCTTCGTATCCTCTTGTAAACACAGCCATGATCTACCTGAAAATGCTGAACAGTGCCCAATGGGATATTAACTTGCTAAGCACTCTTTTACGTTCATCATTTATCCGTGGAGGTGCAGTAGAGATGCACTCCAGGGCTGCCCTCGATGCTCTGACGCGCAAGGGATCCCAACCCTGGAGGCACAGACAGTGGGTACTGGATGCAGCCGTCACTTCGGGCAGTCATTATTCACCCTTGTTTGCAGATTTATTTGCAAAATCTCTACGCTTCCTTGCCAGTGAGCCTGAATATCAAAGCCCTGCAGGATGGGCTTCCGTCATCTCCAGACTTCTTGAGTTTGCAGGCTGGCCTGACGAGCGCCCCTTAAACAGCTTTGAATATCAGACTTTTCAGGCTTTTAAGGACGAATTGTCCCAACTGGCATCTTTAGAAATTGTGCTCCAAGAATCTGACCTTAGTGAAGCCTTGAATCACCTTGAAAAATTTCTGCACAAGAAAGTATTTCAGCCTGAAACCAGTGAAGCACCTGTGCAGATTCTCGGGATGCTGGAAGCTATCGGTTTAAACTTTGATCATTTATGGGTAATGAACTTGAATGCTGATGTGCTTCCGGCTCCGGCAAAACCCAATCCTCTGCTGCCTGTACATCTGCAGAGAAAATATAAAACACCTGGCGCATCGCCCATGATTGAACTTGAGCTTGCCTGTCAGATTATGAATTCATTACAAACATCTGCACCGCGAGTAACTTTCAGCTACAGCACCCGTGAGGATGACCGGGAAATCATCCCCAGTCCGCTTCTTTCAGACTTGAAGAGCGTACAACCGCAAATGCATCCTCAGGCTGAATTCACCCCTTTACATCAGATTTACTTAGAACGCTCTGAACTGGAAAAGATTATAGATGATTATGGACATGATCTGAAATCCCCAAAAATTTTTAAAGGCATACAGGCATTCAAAGATCAGGCTCTATGTCCGTTTAAGGGCTATGTATCCCTGAGACTCAACGCATCTTACCTTGATGAGCCATTATTTGCCTTAAGCAATGCAGCGCGAGGCACTCTTGTACACATGGCGCTAATGTTATTGTGGCAGGAGGCTGACTCCCTTGAAGAGCTTAAGGAACTGGAGCAGAACAATGACCTGCTCTCTCTGATTAAGACAGTTTGCTCTGAAAGTGTAAAGAATTTTTCTGAGGTTGAACATGTACTATTAAGCCATGAGTTCAAAACAATGGAACAGGCAAGACTTGAGAAGGTTCTTCTGCAATGGCTGCAAAAAGAGCTTGATCGACCTGAATTTACAACCGTCAGGCTGGAACATGATGAAAACGTGACCATCAGTTCTCTTATACTCAAAACCAGACTGGACCGGGTGGATGAACTGACAGACGGAAGGCAGATAGTGATGGACTATAAGACCGGTGCAAACATTGACTCCATCAAAAGGCTGTGGATGGCAGAGCGCCTCATTGAACCTCAATTGCCCATATATGCCCAGGCTACAGGTACCCAGCCCAGTGCTGCAGTCATTGCCCAGGTTAATCCCAAACAATGTAAATTCCATGGTATTGTTGCTGAATCTGAACTGCCAAAACAGGGCAACACACTGTATTCACCTGAAAAGCTTGACAAGGTTGACATGGCAGATATTTTTCATCAATGGAAAAACAGACTTGAAGAAACAGCTGCAGAAATAAAACAGGGACTTGCAATAGTCGACCCTGTTGCTCAACCAGGCAACAAAACCTGCAGATACTGTGAATTTATGTCATTATGCAGGGTGAAAAGCCAAAACTTTCTGCAGAATAATGGGGAGCATCAGGCGTTTCTGAAAAGTCAATTGGAAACAGTCCCGAAACCAGGGACAGTCCCCGTGCCAGACCGTAACAATAGGGTTTTAACTCCAAAATAGTTATGACATACAGCAATGTGCAGGACAATAAAACTTTTAAGAGCAACTGACTGTTATCTTTTTCATCTCGAGATACATATCCCTTTTGATCATCTGCATGTCAGGCTTATTCGCTCTTAATTCGAGCCCTATACTGGTCATTTGCTGACCCTTATGACCACAAGGATTTATCAGATCAAACAACTTCAGATCACTGCAGACATTTAAAGCCAGGCCATGATACGAAACCCACCTTTTTACACCAATGCCAATGGATGCAATTTTACCTCTGTCAGTAAATACCCCTGAATGATCAGGCTGACGGAACGAGGTGATGTCGTATTTTTTCAATGTATTTATCACAGCATGCTCAAGAGAATGAAAAAAGCAGCGTATTCCACCCGCTATTTTGGGAAGAGGTGTTACTGGGTACACCACAAGCTGTCCGGGGAAATGACAGGTAATGTCACCGCCTCTTGAAGATTTAATCAGTTCAACCCCAAGAGCATGCAGTCTTTTTTTTTCAATTAAAAGATGGTTCAGTGAACTGTTGCGCCCCATGGTTATAACCGGGGGATGCTCAAGAAAAAAAACAATGGACTTGCCTGTAGTACGAACCTCATCAACAGCCTGCAGCTGAAGCTTTAAAGCTTGGTCATAACTGATCAGACCCAGGTCAATGTATTTCATTTTCAGAGTTAATGTACTTCTTTGGGATAAGCGAACATCATATGACGGATGAATTCCTTTTCAAGATATCCCGGCTTATCAGCCATACTTAAATTCCTGACCATTCCCTGCAATTTTTGATTTGCGGTTCTCAAGTCATCTCTTGATGCCATAAGCAGTGCCCCTTGCAGGGAAGTATTGCCCAGGCCTTTTATTTTATGAGCTGCCCCTTTGGGAAAAAAGCCCAGTGTTTCCAGATCTGCAGCTTTGGTATGGGTGCCCAGAGCACCTGCAATATAAATTACTTTGAGATTTTCTGGCAAAAGACCTGCACTGGCACACAGAAAGGCCAGACCTGCAGTAAAGGCAGCCTTTACCTTTAAAATTTCTTCCACCGCGTGCCCGTCAAGAAAAAACTCTGCTCCCAGCCTGAGACGCCCGTCTTTTATGGATATGCCTAATTTTTTGCAAAGAGGAGACAGATCACTTGCAAAGTGGCCGGATTCATTCAGGAGTACCAGCCTGATTAAATGGCTCAAAAGAGAGATGTATCCACTGCCTGATAGCCTGCTGCCATCCCAGTGTGTTTCCGGCTCAAGTCCCTTACCGGTAAGAACAAATCCCGGACAAACCCCTGGAGAGTATGGGCTTCCAAACCGCAGCCCTACCCCTTCCAGGGCAGGCCCAAGGGCAACGCTTGTGCTGAAAAACTCACGCTGGGACAACGCCAGCACAAGTTCGCCGTTGGTACCAAAGTCTGCCAGCACAAAGGGATAGACAGGATTTTTTTTCTCAAGAATGTAAGTCAGTCCAGCGCTTATATCTGCCCCGACAAATGGAGAAAAAATACTTGGAATATATACTTTTGCACCATTATTTTCAAGCTGTTCGGTGCAGGACCCTGAATAATCGAGAGTATATGGCGAGACTGAAAGCCCTGAAATATTGAAGGACATTAATGTATAGATCATGGCAGGATTTCCAGTAAGGCAGATCCTGTCCCGTGCAGGATCCGACTCTGTAATTATCTTCATCACTTCATTTCTTAAAACTTTACTGAGGTAGTCAGCGTTTGAAGCACTGGAACCTGCAAAAGACAGTCTGGACATGATATCCGAACCAGATCCCATCTGAGGATTTACGCATTGACCAATACTCTGAACACCATCATCATGCAGCGCAGCCCATTTTAAGGCAGTTGTCCCTATATCAATCCCCAGAGCACCTACCCTGGCTTTTGAAGACAAAATAACCTGGCAGAGCTTTGGTTTGCCAAAAAACTCAATCTCATCACCGGATGCCGGGAAATGCACACAACCAAGCCGATATCCCTGCCTTAATTTCGTTGTTGTAAAGTAATTCAGATCTTTATTTGCAGGCACAGGAGGGGTATTTACATAGCGCACTGTGCATTGACCGCACATACCAACACCAGCACACAGTGAGATTCCCTGCAGCATGCCGCTCAGATATAGATTCTGAATAATTGTCTGAACAGGATCAGCAGAAATTTCATATTGCCTTCCTGCAATTAATACAGATAGATTTGACATGAGATTACATAAGTTATCACGGCCAGCAAGTTGACCACCTGACTGTCTGAACTTGTATAAATAAAAATCAATTTACTCAGAGTTCTAAGCTTGTGATGCCAGGTGGTTTTTGAGGCAACTTAAAAGGCTTGTTGAGCATGTAAATAATGTTCTGCGGCGATGTTTGATAATATAAAAATTACGTTTAATTTCTAAGCTGCTGAGTTCAATTTTTTCCATAAGACCTGCTTCAATGTAACTTTGAACAGCAAGTTTGGAAGTTACGCCAAGCCCGGCACCCGCCAGAATACAGCGAACCAGGGCTTCAGTAGAATGAACAAGGGTTGTTACATTGATATCTTTTACTGAAGTATTCATATCCAGCAGGGCATGTTCAAAGGCTTGTCTGGTACCGGATCCCTTTTCCCTGAGAACCCAGGGCAACCCGGCAAAATATTGCATATCTGTAAGTCGGGAGTAATCTATTTCAAATGAAGTACTCTTAACAAGGTAAAGTTTGTCCTTAGTTAGCAGCTCATGCTCAAGGTCAAAATGGTCTACAAAGCCACCGACTATTCCGAAATCAAGATCTCCATCAAGGACCTTTCTGCATATACTTATGGAGTCACCAATTCTCAAATCTACTTGCACCTTTGAATATTGACGTCTGTAGCTTGCTATAACATCGGGCAACAAATAGGTTGATGGAATGGTGCTTCCTCCAATGACAACAACGCCCTGAACCTCGTTTACAAGGTCCTGGACATCAGATTTTGTCTGTTCCAGAGTTTTAAAAATCTTACTGACACCTGAGTACAATATCTGGCCAGCCTGAGTTGGAAGTACCTTTCTGCCAATACGATCAAAAAGTTTGATACCCAGTTCTGTTTCTAAGCTTGAGACATGAGTACTTACAGTTGGCTGAGATAGATATAGCTCCTGGGCGGCTTTGGAAAAGCTCTGTAATTCATATACACTGGCAAATGCTTGTAGTTTTCTAAAATCCATAGATATTTTTTAACTTATTATTAATTAACGAGTAATAAGGTCCTCAACCGGGAGGCCTGGACGTAAGCTGTGAGTAACTGCCTTTAAAGTGGAGCCTGCATCCTGCAGGCTATTTAATTCCAGGCGGCTGGAAGCCGCCTCCACATTGAAGAACAGTCCCGTATTTGGACATTGGGACAGTCCCCGCGAGGTACTATTAAAAAGATTGATACTGCATTGGTTTCTGGTAGAGATTTGATTCAAAGGAAAAATTTACACAGCGAGGGACAGTCCCCCTCCGGGCTGTAAGCCACCGGGCAGGAGGCTGTGCCAGGCGTAAAGCTCTCATCTTTGACGGAACTTATCTGGCAAATGTGCATCAATCAAAGCAAAAATCGCAAAAACATGAAAAATATAACCATCTGATTTTATTAGAAAAACGACCATAGCTACTTGTAAGCTCTTCACTCGGGGGGGCCGGGACCGAACCTATGAGTAACTTGAAATATCCTCAACGCGTTAGAGATTGCCGCGCTCGAAGACTCGCTCGCAATGACACCTGAGCTGGCAGGGTTGTGGTTGCTGAAAACCTGTCACCCACGAAGGAGCCTAAGCGACCGAAGCAATATGTATGACAGAATCATAATACTTTGAATTTATAACATATACGATTGTAGTTACTTAGAAGCTCCTCACCCGGGCGGACCGGGACCGAACTTGTGAGTAACTTTACGAGTCTGTCACTTTTCTGAAAATTGGGACAGTCCCCGCGAGGTGCTACAAACAAGACTGATGCTGCATTGGTTCCTGGTAGAAATTGATTTAATGATAAAATTTACACAGCGAGGGACAGTCCCTGTGCCAGGCGCAAAGCTCCCATCTTTGACGGAAATTTTCTGGCAAATGTTCATCAATCAAAGCAAAAATCGCAAAAACATGAAAAATATAATCTTTTGATTTTATTAGATATACGATTGTAGTTACTTAGAAGCTCCTCACCCGGGCGGACCGGGACCAAACGTGTGAGTAACTTTACGAGTCTGTCACTTTTCTGAAAATTGGGACAGTCCCCGCGAGGTGCTACAAACAAGACTGATGCTGCATTGGTTCCTGGTAGAAATTGATTTAATGATAAAATTTACACAGCGAGGGACAGTCCCTGTGCCAGGCTCAAAGTTCCCATCTTTGACGGAAATTTTCTGGCAAATGTTCATGTATCATAGGCAAAAATCGTAAAAATGTGAAAACTGTAACCGTCTGATTTTATTGGCAAAACGACTCCAGTTACTTGTAAGCGTTTCTCCATGTGGCCGATATGCAAATAGAAAGAATAGACAATATCAATAATTAAAAACATAAAAAAAGGGAAGTTAATATCCTTCCCTTTTTAAAGATTTATTATCAAAAATTATATTTTTTTCTCAGTTTCTTCGCTGTCTTGAGTTTTTGGTTCTTCCTGTTCACCAGTTAGTGTATCCTGAGGTTTGTCACTTTCCTGCTCATTATCAGAACTTTCTTCAGATTCCTGCGTCTTAAGTTCTTCAGGCTGAGAAGATTCCTGAAGATCTTGTTCAGTTGCAGACTGTGATGGTTCTGTTTGAGGGTCAGTCGCAGGTTCTGGTACGGAAGCATCGGATGCGGGAGCTTCAGATGCTGCAGGTTCACTTTCTTGCGAATCTTTAGCCACTGGAGCTGGTATTTGCTTTGTTGATTGAACAGATTCTTTCTGCTCAGTCTCAGGGTAGGCAAACTCAATTACTGCCATGCTTGCACTGTCACCTACTCTTGGTGTAGCAAATTTGACTACTCTGGTATATCCTCCGCCAGCATGGGAAAATTTAGGGCCAATTTCATCAAAAAGGCGCTTAACTAAACTGTGATTTCCCAGGACTTTATAAGCTTGCCGTCTGGAGCTCAGATCATTTCGGATAGCAAGTGTAATCAACTTGTCAACTATTTTAGAAAGTTCTTTTGCCTTGGGGAAAGTAGTCTTAATTTTCTCATGGGTAATAAGTGATTTAGCCATATTTCTAAACATGGCCTTTCTATGCTCCCAGGTACGCCCGAGTTTTTTTCCTGATTTTCTATGTCTCATCGTCCTCTTTCCTTTTTTGCCATTCTTGGTATTTTTCCTCGAAATTATCTACAGGCGTTTCAAAACTAAGTCCCATATTCTCTAAAACTCGTCGTATATCTTCTAAGGATTTACGCCCAAAATTTTTGGTCTTTAAAAGATCATGCTCGGACTTCTGGACAAGTTCGCCAACCAGCTTTATTCCTGCGTTTCGCAGACAGTTACTGGCTCTTACTGGTAACTCAAGCTCTTCAATGGTTTTAAATAGTTGAGGATCAATTTCATCGCCACTGGTTGGCTTGGGTATGGTAATAGGATCTATTTCTTTTTCATCAAAGTTGATAAAAACTGAAAGCTGATCTTTCAAAATTTTCGCACTGTAGGAAAGTGAATCTTCAGGACGCACTGATCCATCAGTCCATATCTCAAGTATCAGTTTGTCATAGTTGGTCATCTGCCCAACTCTTGCTTGCTCAACAGTATAAGCAACTTTTTTTACCGGAGAAAATGAAGCATCCAGATTGATAACTCCAATTTCATCACCTATATTTTCGTGCATATCTGCTGTAACATAGCCCTTACCCATCCGCACTTCGAGATCAATCTGCAGATCAATGTCCTGAGTCATGGTTGCTATATGCTGCTCTGTATTAAGTACAGACACATTTTGATTGCCAGCAATAGCTGAAGCTGTTACATTGCCTTTTTCATTGGCTATCAGTTTAAGCTTCTGTGGTTCATCCCTGGTCATTATGAAGCGGACTTGTTTCAAATTAAGTACTATATCCGTTACGTCTTCTACAATACCCTCTATGGTAGTGAATTCATGCTGCGCGTTCTGAATCTTTACAGCGACTATGGCTGCACCCTGCAAAGAGGAAAGAAGCACCCTGCGCAAAGCATTGCCCAGTGTTGTGCCGAATCCCCTTTCTAAGGGTTCACAAACAAACTTACCATACTTTTCAGTTGACTTATTGTCTTTAATCAACTGGTCAGGCTTTTCCAGTGTTGCCCAGTTGCGAGTATTTATAAGTTTGTCACCTGATCTTATAATCATTTCAGCACCCTTGTTATTTACTTGAGAACTTTAAAAATCAATATGAATTCTCTCGTAATGTTGAGCAGATTTAAGCATCCTGACAACTAAAACTCATCCTGTCATTCTAAAGTAATTTAATTTTTCGACATTATCATTCATTGATAAGATTTCTAACTTTAAAATGAATGATTCAAAATTTATTTAGAGTAAAGCTCAACGATAAGTTGTTCATTGATGGGGAAAGTGATGTCATCACGTACAGGAGTTGCCTTGATTGTTCCCTTAAGTTCGTTTCCATCCACATCAACCCATCCAGGTGCTCCTCTGCGTGCCAGAACATCCTGGGCTTCCTGAAATAGCAGCATTTTCTTACTTTTCTCAAGAACACTGACAACATCACCCTCTTTGACTATATAGGAGGGGATATTTACGCGACGTCCATTAACTGCTATGTGATTATGTCTTACCAGTTGTCGAGCCTGTATTCTGGAGTTAGCAAAACCAAGACGATAAACAACATTATCAAGCCTTTTTTCTAATAATATCAGAAGGTTTTCTCCAGTTGCACCTTTTCGTGAGTCGGCTATGTCAAAGTATTTGCGAAACTGTCCTTCAAGCAGACCATACATTCTTCTGACTTTTTGCTTCTCTCTAAGCTGTATGGCATAGTCGCTATGTTTTTTTCGTGCTCTTCCATGTTCACCAGGAGGATAAGCACGTCTTTCATACGCGCATTTATCAGTGTAGCATCGATCGCCCTTGAGAAAAAGTTTGGTCCCCTCTCTTCGGCATATTCTGCATTTAGATTCTGTATATCTGGCCAATTTATACCTCCTGATTAAACTCTACGTCTTTTGGGGGGACGACATCCGTTATGAGGAATGGGTGTAATATCACGGATAAAATTTACTTTGAACCCGGCAATATTTATAGCACGCATAGCCGATTCTCTGCCGGATCCTGGTCCCTTTATAAGTATCCCTACTGTTTTCATGCCGTTATCCTGGGCAAGGCGAGCAGCTGTTTCTGCTGCCTTTTGGGCAGCAAAAGGTGTACCTTTACGCGATCCTTTAAAGCCGGACATGCCCGAGCTGGCCCAGCTGACTACGTTGCCGCTCATGTCTGTAATAGTGATCATTGTATTATTAAAGGTAGCGTTGATATGCACTATTCCAGTGGGAATATTCTTTTTCTCTTTTTTCTTTTTGGTTCTCTTAGGCTTTGCCATCTAAGTAACTCCGGTACTATTTCTTTTTCTTAATGGTTGTTCGTCTGGGACCTTTTCTTGTACGCGCGTTTGTGTGAGTACGCTGGCCTCTTGCTGGCAATGAACGTCTATGCCTTAAACCTCTGTAACAGCCTATATCCATAAGCCTCTTAATATTTGCTGTTATTTCCCTGCGCAAATCACCTTCAACCTTGTAAGTATTCTCCAGCTCATTTCGAATGGTATTTACTTCTTCTGGTGAAAGATCATCGGTCTTTTTGGTCCAGTCTACACCCGTCTTATCGAGAACCTTCAGGGCTGTACTCCTGCCTATTCCGTAGATATAGGTCAAAGCGATGCCGATCTTTTTCCTTTTTGGTAAATCAACTCCAGCTATTCGTGCCATTTTTCCCCCGGTTAACTATCCTTGTCTCTGCTTATGACGAGGATTTTCACAGATTATTCTCAATACTCCATTGCGCCTGATGATCTTGCATTTAGCGCACATTTTTTTTACAGATGGTCTTACCTTCATGACATCTATCTCCCAAATTCCTGTTTTGAAACGCTCAAAATTTCCGGTCCGTCGCTCGTGATTGCCACACTATGTTCGTAGTGAGCTGAAAGACTGTTGTCTTTGGTTTTGGCTGTCCACCTATCAGGCATTATCACAACTTCGTCACTTCCAAGTGAAAGCATTGGCTCTATGGCAATGACCATTCCTTTTTTCAAAATAACTCTGTTAGTCTTTTTAGGGACAAAGTTAGGGATTTCAGGTTTTTCATGTAAACTCGCGCCAATACCATGACCTACAAACCTTTTAATTATTCCACATTCATTGGCTTCAGCATGTGCCTGGATTGCTGCAGATATTTCATACAAATTGTTGCCAGGAACAGCCTTTTCAATACCTTTGTATAATGCTGATCGTGTAGTTGCCATAACTTTGCGGGCATCCTGGCTTACAGTTCCTACTGCAAACGTTCTTGCAGAATCGCCAAAAAAACCTTTGAACTGGACTCCCATATCTATACTAAGTATATCGCCATCTTTAAGTTTGGTGTGGTCTGGGAAGCCATGAACAATAACATCATTTAGAGAACAGCAAAGGGTATACGGAAAACCCTGATAACCCTTGAAAGCAGGAATAACTTTAAACTGCCTGCACAAATCATTGGCTAACTCTTCAAGATCCATTGTTGTAATGCCTGGCTCAATTTTTTCTTCGATTCGGTCCAGAACATATGAGACTATGGCATTTGCCTCTCTGAGCAAGCCAATTTCGTAATCATTCTTAATAAATATTCCGCGAAGCTTCTTCAAAAACTATCTTCTACCTTTAATTCTTGTCTTAGTCATCAAGCCCTCATAATGGCGTGAAATCAGGTGTGACTGAAATTGAGCCATGGTGTCCATGGCTACAGCCACAACAATTAGCAGGGCTGTACCTCCGTAGTAAAAAGGTACGTTAAATTCTCTAATCATGAACACAGGCAAGACACATACCAGTGACATGTAAATCGCACCAGAGAACGTAAGTCTGGAAAGTACACGATCAATATATTCTTTGGTCTTTAAACCAGGCCTGATCCCTGGGATAAAGCCGCCCTGCTTTTTGAGATTTTCAGCAATATCTTTAGGGTCAAAAATTATAGCTGTATAGAAAAAGCAGAAAAATACAATCAGGGCAACAAAGAATATATTATAAACTAATGAATCAGGCATCAAATTGTTGGATACTACATTTAACCAGTCAGCCTGTGAAAAGCTGGCTATGGTTGCCGGGAACATTAATATTGATGACGCAAAAATTGCTGGAATAACTCCGGCAGTATTCAATTTTAGAGGCAGGTGACTGGTTTGTCCTCCATACATTTTGCGACCCATCATACGTTTGGCATAGTGTATGGGAAGTCGCCTTTGAGCCCTTTCGACATATACAATGGCAAGCAATACTCCAACTATTATTGCAAGAATAAACAGCGCAACAAACAGTGTAACTTCACCTGCTGATAGAAGCTGAAAAGAGTTGGACAATGCTCCTGGAAGTCCTGCTACAATTCCTGCAAATATTATGAGGGATATGCCGTTGCCAAGTCCTCTTGCAGTAATCCTCTCACCAAGCCACATAATAAAAATGGTTCCGGAGGTAAGGGTCATTATAGTCGTAAGCCTGAATCCCCAGCCGGCTTCCATTACTATCGATGCTCCTGCTGGACTGGTCATATTTTCAAGACCTATGGATATACCCATTCCCTGCACAACAGTAATCATAACCGTGCCATATCTTGTCCATTGGGTAATCTTTTTTCTGCCAGCCTCTCCTTCTTCCTTTTTCCACTTGGAAAGTGTAGGACTTACCACCGTTAAAAGCTGCATTATAATAGATGCTGAAATGTAAGGCATTATACCCAATGCAAAAATGGAGAAATTCTTCAGACCTCCGCCAGCAAACATATCAAACAGCCCAAACAGGGTATTTTGTGCAGTGGCGAAAAAATCAGATAGAGCTTCTCCGTCAACTCCAGGTAAGGGAATATGTACGCCTATCCTGTATACAGCCAGCAATAAAAAAGTAAACAGTACCTTATTGCGTAACTCTTTAAGTCCTGACTCTCCAGCTTTAGTTTGCTTTGCCACTTACCTAACCTTCTAAAGAAATTGCTTTTCCGCCGGCTTTAATAATCTTATCCAAAGCGGATTTACTGAATTTATGTGCAGTAACTGTAATTGCATTGTTCAAATCACCGTCTGCAAGCACTTTGACTGGATAGTTCTTAGGACATAATCCTGAAGTATAAAAATCTTCTATGGTTACTTCCTGACTATCAGAAAACTGTTGCACAATCTGCTTTAGATTGACCGGAGTATATTTGACCTGAAAAGGATTTTTAAAACCTCTTTTAGGGAGTCTTCTCTGTAAAGGCATTTGTCCGCCTTCAAAGCCTGCAGGTATGCTTGCACCTGCTCGCGATCTTTGGCCTTTGTGTCCCTTTCCTGATGTTTTCCCGAGACCACTTCCTGGTCCTCTACCAAGCCTTTTGCGCTCACGAGTCTCCTCGGCAAAAGGTTGTAAATCATGTATGTTCATTATTTTATCACCTCGACAAATTTACTGACTTTTCGGACCATGCCTTCTATGCATTTATTGTCAGGAGCCTCAATGGTCTGATGCAATTTCCTAAGGCCAAGTGCACGTAATGTTTTTTTCTGATCCGGCTTAAGGCCGATGTAGCTTTTAATAAGTTTGACTTTCATTGAGTTCTCTCCTGCCGGATAAAATTCGGGTTATTTTACTTCAGCATATTCAACAGTCTTACCACGCAGTCGGGAAACTGTTTCAGGATTGGTCATATTTTTCAGGCCCTGAATTGTAGCCTTGATGACATTATGTGGATTATTGGTGCCGATTGCTTTTGTTAGCACATTTTTAACACCAATGGCTTCCATGGCTGCCCTTACAGGTCCCCCGGCTATTATGCCTGTACCAGCCCCAGCGGGTTTTAAAAGCACTCTGGCAGCACCATAAGCTCCTGTAACCTGAAATGGAAGTGTTGAACCTGCAACTGCAACGGTAACCATATTTTTCTTTGCTTTATCTGTAGCTTTTCTGATGGCATCAGGTACCTGGTTGGCCTTTCCAAGCCCATAACCAAGTGAGCCCTTACCATCTCCAACAACAACCAGAGCACTAAAGCGGAACCTTCTTCCACCTTTTACAACTTTTGCAACCCGGTTCAGATGAACAATTTTTTCTACAAGCTCCAAGTCATTCTGCTGCATTTAATACCTCTTAGAATTTTAAACCCATTTCTCTGGCACCATCTGCCAATGCTTTTACACGTCCGTGATAATAATAACCGTTTCGGTCAAAGACTACTGTCTCTACGTTTTGGCCTCTGGCCTTTTCAGCAATTGTTTTGCCGACATTTTTGGCAGTCTCAATGGTCAATCGGTTATCTCCTTCAAGTTCCATTGAAGAAGATGAGGCGATGGTATGGGCTTTTTCATCATCAATCAGCTGCGCATATATATGTTTATTGGACCTGAATACCACCAATCTCGGTCTTGCCTGTGTTCCGCTGATTTTTTTTCTGATGCGGATTTTTCTCTTGGCTCTGGATTGTTTCTTTGAAATATTCATTTATTCACCCGCTATTTGCCACCGGATTTGCCGGCTTTGCGTCTGATCTGTTCGTTTTCATATTTGATGCCTTTGCCTTTATAAGGTTCTGGTGGCCGTACTCGTCTGATAACAGCAGCAAGTTCGCCGACTCCCTGTTTGTCAATCCCGCTGAGTGTTATCTTGCTCTTTTCTATTTTGGCATCAATTCCCTTGGGAAGATCAATCTTGACCGGATGAGAATAGCCGACATTGAGCACAATAGTTTTGCCCTGCAGATCAACCTTATAGCCGACACCAAGCACCTCCAGAGTTTTTTCAAATCCCTTGTGAACACCGATAACTGCATTATTCAGAAGAGTTCTGCGCAGACCGTACTGTTCTCTGGCAATTCTACTGTTATCAACTCTTTCAAGCTGGATAGTATCATTTTCATAATTGACCTCAATTTTTGGATGAACTGCTACCGTCAATTCTCCTTTGGGTCCTTTTACCTTAATTGCATCTTTAGCAATCTTGATTTCTACACCCTGAGGTACTTTAATTGGTTCTTTTCCTATGCGTGACATATCTTACCTACCATATTTCACAGATGAGCTCACCGCCCACATTTTGTTTACGGGCTTCGCTGCCTTCAAGAATTCCCTTTGATGTTGATACTATACAGATTCCCAGACCATTACGAACTGCTGGAATTTCAGACGCTGGTACATACACTCTGCGCCCTGGCTTGCTGATTTTTTTTATGCCTCTTACTACAGGTTTTGTATCAACATATTTTAAGTCAATTACTATCTCTTTGTCCTGCACAGCGTAATTGGTAATAAAGCCTTCACTGGCAAGTATCTCTACAATAGATGACTTGATCTTGCTGACAGGTATATGGACTTTTTTATGTAACGCCATATGGCTGTTGCGTATTCTGGTTAACATATCCGCTATGGGATCTACTACTGGCATTGTTTTTTCCTCTCTGACTACCAACTGGATTTTCGGACGCCTGGAAGTTCACCAGCCAGGGACATATTACGAAAACAGATTCTACATATTCCGAACTTACGCATGTAAGCGCGAGGACGACCGCATATGGGACATCTATTGTACCTGCGGGATGAAAACTTTTGTTTGCGCTTTGATTTTACCATTAATGATGTTCTGGTCAAAACGATTCTCCTTACTTTTTAAAGGGCATGCCCAGCATGGTCAGCAGGGTTTTGCCTTCCTTATCGGTTTGAGCGGATGTTACCATGGTTATATTCATACCTTTAGCACGTTCTATTTTATCAAGATTGATTTCAGGAAATATGGTATGTTCTTTAATTCCCATAGTAAAGTTACCCCTTCCATCAAAGCCGCGATCAGGTACCCCGCGAAAATCTCGTACACGCGGCAAGGCAACGTTCAGCAACTTATCGAGAAAAGACCACATTCTGCTCCTTCTCAAGGTAACTGTACACCCTACCGGCATTCCTTCTCGCAGTTTAAACGCTGCTATTGACTTTTTTGCCCTTGTAATTACAGCCTTCTGACCTGCAATAAGAGTAAGTTCATTCATGGCATCCTGGATAAGCTTGTTATTCTGGCTACCTTCTCCAAGTCCCATATTCAAATGAACCTTTTTTACTACAGGTATCTGCATCGTTGATTTGTAGCTAAACTCTTTATGAAGCTTGGGAGATATATCTTCACGGAATAATTTTTCCAACCTGATCATTTTGTCAACCTCATTAGAAGTTTTCGTCGCACTTTTTGCAATAACGCATTTTTTTACCGTCTTCTGTATATCTGTATCCTATTTTGGTAGGCAGAGTACAGGCATCACATACTACTTTTACATTAGAAATATCTATGGGACTTTCATTGTCCTTAATTCCGCCCTGCTCATTTTTGTATGGATTGGGCTTAACGTGCTTTTTTACTTTATTCAGCCCTTCAACAAGTACCTTGTTTTTGGATTTCAATATTTTCAAGACTTTTCCGACCTTGGTTTTATCCTTGCCGGAAATAATCATTACTTTATCATTATTTCGTATTTTCATAACTATCTCCTTAGAGCACCTCAGGAGCAAGTGAAACAATCTTCATGAAGTTTTTGGCTCGTAACTCTCTCGCAACAGGGCCAAATATTCTTGTTCCGATGGGCTCCATACTTTTGTTTAAAAGTACAGCTGAGTTATTGTCAAAGCGTATGTGCGATCCATCGGGTCTTCCAATTTCTTTTTTGGTTCTGACTATGACAGCTTTATAAACTTCACCCTTTTTAACTTTGGCGTGTGGCATGGCATCCTTGACAGATATAACAATTATATCTCCAATAGACGCATATCGACGTTTACTTCCGCCAAGTACCTTGACACACCCAACTTTCTTAGCCCCGGAATTGTCGGCGACATCTAATATTGTTTGTACCTGAATCATTTATTTTACCCTTAGACTGCCTTTTCAATTACTTTGTTAAGGTGCCATTTTTTTCTGGCGCTAATTGGACGGTGTTCAATTATCTGAACTTTATCACCTATAGAGCATTGGTTCTCTGGATCATGGGCCATAAATTTTTTCTTGCGTTTGATATATTTTTTCAGGTGAGGGTGTTTGATAAGCGTCTCAACAGTTACTACAATTGTTTTTTCACACTTATCGCTCACCACAAAACCAACAAGTTTTCTTTTATTACCAAGTTGTTTAGAGCTAGTTTCCATGGCCTGTACCTTCATTCTTTTCTCTGATAATCGTTTGGATTCGTGCTATAGTCTTACGAACCTGAGACAGCCTCTGTGTATTTTCAAGCTGGGCTGTTGCATGTTGAAACCTGAGGTTAAAAAGCTCACGGTTAAAGTCGTGCAGTTTTTCCTGCCGTTCTGATGCTGATAGTTCTCTGATATCCTGGGGCTTCATATTACCACTCCTTCTCAACAATCACTGTTTTGACAGGTAATTTATATGAAGCTCTTTTTAATGCCTCTTTGGCTAGTTCAATGCTGACTCCACGTATTTCATAGAGCATCCTGCCAGGTTTGACCGGAGCACACCAGCCGACTGGTGAGCCCTTTCCTTTACCTTGTCTAGTCTCAGCAGGCTTGGCAGTAATGGGTTTATCCGGAAAAATTCTGATATATACTTTACCACCTCGTTTTATGTGCCTCATCATTGCTATACGAGCAGATTCTATCTGTTGATTAGTAATCTTACCCGGTTCTACTGCTTTCAGGCCGATATCACCAAAGCTGATCTCTGAACCTTTTTGAGCTTTGCCTTTTATTCGGCCTTTGTGCTGCTTTCTGAATTTTACTTTTTTTGGGCTAAGCATTTTTATTTCACCTCGTTGAGTATATCGCCTTTATAGATCCAGACTTTAACTCCGATAATACCATAAGTGGTCTTGGCAGTGGCGTAGCCATAATCAATATCAGCCCGCAGCGTATGCAAGGGCACCCTGCCTTCACGTTGCCACTCAGTTCTGGCTATCTCAGCACCACCAAGTCTTCCAGCACAGGATATTTTTATTCCTTGTGCTCCAAACTTTATGGAAAGACTGATGGATCTCTTCATTGCTCTTCTGAATGCTACTCTTCGTTCCAGTTGTAGTGCAATGTTTTCAGCAACCAGTTGTGCGTCAGTTTCAGGGCGACGAACCTCATTTACTTCGAGAGTAAAATCGCTGCCAAATTTATTTTTGAGATCACTTTTGAGTTTTTCAATCTCAACACCTTTACGCCCGATTACTATACCCGGCCTTGATGTGAGAATTTTCAAAGTAATGTTGCCTGCAGCTCTCTCAATTTCAACTCTGGAAATACCTGCATGATAAAGCCTGGACTTTACATAATCGCGAATCTTTTTATCTTCGTATACGTATGTGGCATAATTGGAACTGCTGAACCATCTGGAAAGCCAGTTCTTATTGTAACCTACGCGAAATCCATATGGATGTACCTTCTGACCCAAGACGCTTACCTCCTATAGCTCATCAACTATTACTGTAATATGACTGGTTCTTTTAAGAATTCTGTTGGCCCTGCCCATAGCTCTGGGCTTAATTCTTTTCCATGTAGGGCCTTCATCAATCCGGACCTGCTTGACGTACAAGTTGTCTATATCCAAGCTGTAATTCTGTTCTGCGTTGGCAAGAGCTGAATGTAACACCTTACTTATAATTCCAGCAGCCTTCTTGGGAGTAAATTTGAGAATATTGAGTGCATTTTCTATGTGTTCACCCTGAATATTGGCAGCAACCAGTCGGGCTTTTCGGGGCGATATTCTAATGTGTCTCGCTATAGCTTTAGTTTCCATAAGATTTCTCGGGTTAGTTATTTGCGTTTAGCCTGACTTTTACGGTCTCCGGCGTGAGTATAAAAAGTTCTTGTGGGAGCAAACTCTCCAAGTTTATGACCAACCATATTTTCAGTGGCAAAAACTGGTATAAATTTTCTTCCGTTGTGCACAGCAAAAGTCAGTCCAACCATCTCTGGAATAATTGTTGAACGTCTGGACCAGGTTTTTATAACTTTTCTACTTCTCTGATCATTGGCAACCTGGACTTTTTTCAGAAGATGATCGTCTACAAATGGACCTTTTTTTACTGATCTAGGCATGGTATCTCCTGTTTATTTTGTTCTCTTCTTGATAATCAAACGGTTGGATGCTTTAGTCCTGCTTCTGGTTTTATAACCTTTGGCAGGCATTCCCCATGGTGAGCAGGGATGTCTGCCTCCTGAGCTTTTTCCTTCACCGCCACCAAGAGGATGATCTATTGGATTCATGGCCACGCCTCTGACCTTTGGTCTCCTGCCAAGCCATCTGTTGCGTCCTGCTTTACCGAGTGAAATATTCTCATGCTCAACATTACCAACCTGACCTATTGAAGCTACATTTGCGGACAATACGTTTCTCACTTCACCGGACGGCAACTTTACCAGAGCATACTTTCCTTCCTTGGCAACAAGCTGAGCATAGGTTCCTGCTGATCTTGCCATTTGACCTCCCCTTCCAGGAGTCAATTCAATATTATGAATGACTGTGCCTATAGGAATGCTCTTAAGAGGCAATGCATTACCAGGCTGGATATCAACTTTTTCGCCTGACTGAACTACCGAGCCAACCTTTAAACCCACTGGACAGAGAATATATCTCTTTTCGCCATCAGCATATGAGAGTAATGCTATGCGCGCACTTCTATTGGGGTCATACTCTATAGAAACAACTTTGGCTGGTACTCCCGGCTTGTTTCTTTTGAAATCAATTATTCTGTATCGACGTTTACTGCCACCACCACGCCTGCGTGACGTAATTCTTCCGTAGGAATTTCTGCCACTTTTTTTGGACATTCCCCTGGTAAGTGACCTTTCCGGTTCTCTGGTAGTGATCTCATTAAAGTCAGATACAGTTTGAAATCTTCTACCCGGTGATGTAGGTTTTAATTTTATGATAGCCATGATTATACCCCTTCAAAAAATTCAATTTTTTCACCGGAGGCAAGAGATACGTAAGCCTTCTTAAAACCTGACTCCTGCCCTGTTACTCTTCCAAATCTCTTTCGGGTAACAGGTCGTCTTCGGACTATATGTACGCTATCAACCTTAACATTAAACATAGACTCCACAGCTTCCTTGACCTGATACTTATTGGCATCAGGATGTACTATAAAAGCGACCTTGTTATAGAAATCTTTTATAGTCTGTGCTTTTTCAGACACTTGTGGTTTAATAAGTACTTGAGTCTTGTTCATCTAACTTAACCTTTCCTGAAGAGCGTTAACCGCCTGTTTGTCCAGCACCAGCTCTTTGTGCCGTAAAATATCATAGACGTTTATAGAGTCTTGAGTGACGACTTGAGCATCCTGAACGTTTCTTGCCGAAAGCTCGAGATTGTTATACCTTTTACCTGTAACAATCAAGGGTTTTTTTAGATTCAGGTCATTTTTTATCTGAACAAAATTTTTGGTCTTGATTTCAGACATTTCAAGATCATCAACTATCTTGAGTTTATCTTCAACCAATCGTGAAGTCAGAGCCATTTTAAGAGCAAGCTTTCGTACTTTTTTATTGAGTTTGAAAGAATAGTCTCTTGCTTGAGGACCATGAGTGATTGCTCCTCCTCTCCACAATGGAGACCTTCCTGATCCAGCTCTTGCCCTGCCGGTACCCTTTTGTCTCCAGGGCTTACGTCCTCCGCCGGTTATGGCTGCTCTGTTCTTGACCTGTGCGGTGCCGGAGCGAATTGCTGCCAGATGTGCCCTAACTGCCTGATGTAGTATCTCAGGCTTGACTCCTACAGAAAAAACTTCTTCCACCAGCTGAATATCTTCAACTTCCTGGTTATCTTTGGAGTATACTTTCGCATTAATCATTTTTATTCACCCTGATTTTTTCTGCGCAGGACAACTATTCCGTTGGTAGGTCCTGGAACCTGTCCCTTTACAATAATTACATTATCTGCAGGTCTGACAGCGACTATTTCTGAGTTTGTCAGTGTTACCCTGGCGTTGCCCATTTGTCCGGGCATTTTTTTTCCCTTGAATACTTTACCGGGATAAGCACATTGCCCTATTGCTCCAGTCGATCTGTGTACCTTTTCATGTCCATGAGAAGCAGGCAGTCCTGCAAAATTCCATCTCTTCATAGCACCAGCAAAGCCCTTGCCTTTGGATGTTGCTGTGAGGCGTACTCGATCTCCTGCCTTAAACATATCTGCAGTCAGCTCTTGACCGGGTTCATAATCATCAACACTGTCCAGAGCAAATTCTCGCAGAACACGAAAATAGCCTTTATCCTGAATGGACTGATGGCCCTTTTGGGGCTTTGTCAATTTATGACCGGGTATTGCGTCAAATCCAACCTGTATAGCATTATATCCATCTTTGTCCTTAATTTTTTTCTGGACAACAGGACATGGTCCTGCCTGGATGACAGTGACTGGAATCATTGTTCCGTCGTCGGCAAACAAACTGGTCATTCCAAGCTTTTTTCCGATAATACCTAATGTTCGTTTCATGATTTCCTACCTATAGCTTGATTTCTACATCAACTCCAGCTGGAAGGTTAAGTTTGCCTAATGAATCAACTGTCTGTTGCGTTGGCTCAAGAATGTCCAGCAATCTTTTGTGCACCCTCATTTCAAACTGTTCTCTGGATTTTTTGTCTACATGTACCGACTTGTTTACTGTGTATTTGTGAACCCTGGTGGGTAAAGGTATCGGTCCTGCAACTCCGGCACCGGTATTCTTGGCTGAATCAACAATCTCAGCTACCGCTTTATCCAGAATACGGTAATCGTATGCACGCAGCTTAATTCTGATTCTTTCACTGTTCATGGTAACCATTATATTACTCCGTAATTTCAGACACAACGCCTGCGCCCACTGTTCTGCCGCCTTCACGAATTGCAAAGCGCAGTCCTGGTTCCATGGCTATTGGCGCTATCATCTCAACATCAAATGTTGTATTGTCTCCGGGCATTATCATTTCCACACCTTCAGGCAGTGTCACTACACCGGTTACGTCGGTGGTACGGAAATAAAACTGGGGACGGTAACCACCGAAAAACGGCGTATGACGTCCACCTTCTTCCTTGCTCAGTACATATACTTCGGCCTTGAAACGACGATGAGGGGTTATGGACTTGGGCGCTGCAAGAACCTGCCCGCGTTCTACATCATCTCGCTTGATGCCCCGAAGAAGTACTCCCACATTATCACCAGCCTGACCCTGATCAAGAATCTTGCGGAACATTTCAACACCTGTGCAAACTGTCTTGGTGGTGTCTTTCATGCCCACAATCTCAACCTCTTCGCCTACCTTGATGATGCCACGCTCCACTCGGCCGGTCACTACCGTACCGCGACCGGATATGGAAAAGACATCTTCAATGGGCATCAAAAATGGCCTGTCAATGTCGCGCTCAGGCTCAGGTATAAATGTGTCGCAGGCTTCTACAAGCTCATGAATGCACTTGGCTTCTTCTGAACCGGAATCTTCTGTCTCAAGAGCCTTCAGGGCGCTGCCGTGTATTACAGGTGTATCGTCTCCGGGAAATCCATACTTTGTCAAAAGTTCGCGCACTTCAAGTTCTACCAGTTCAAGAAGTTCTGGATCATCAACAAGGTCTACCTTGTTCAGAAAAACTACAAGACTGGGAACACCTACCTGACGGGCAAGAAGGATGTGCTCTCTTGTCTGGGGCATAGGACCATCTGTGGCTGCTACCACCAGAATGGCACCGTCCATCTGTGCTGCACCTGTAATCATGTTTTTGATGTAGTCGGCGTGACCCGGGCAGTCCACATGAGCGTAGTGACGATTGTCGGACTCGTACTCTACGTGAGCAGTTGCTATGGTGATGCCTCGTTCCTTTTCTTCAGGGGCCTTGTCAATCTGATCAAAAGCTACAAAACTGCCTCCGCCCTTCATGCTCAAAACCTTAGTTATGGCTGCTGTCAGGGTGGTTTTACCATGATCGATGTGGCCTACAGTGCCGATATTAACATGCGGTTTTTTCCGCTCAAATTTTGCCTTTCCCATCTCTTCCCCCTGTTAACTTTT
>NZ_JYNP01000059.1 GCF_000934755.1 Desulfonatronovibrio magnus | reverse complement strand
AACTACAATCGTTTTGCTAATAAAATCAGACGGTTACAATTTTCATGTTTTTACGATTTTTGCTTATGATTGATGCACATTTGCCTGAAAAGTTCCGTCAAAGATGGGAACTTTGCGCCTGGCACAGGGACTGTCCCTCGCTGTGTAAATTTTTCCATTGAAGCAAATTACTTCCAGGAACCAATGCAGTATCAATCTTTTTTATAGCACCTCGCGGGGACTGTCCCAATTTCCAAATATGGGACTGTTCTTCAAGGTGGAGGCGGCTTCCAGCCGCCTGGAATTCAATAGCCTGCAGGATGCAGGATGCAGGCTCCACTTTAAAGACAGTTACTCACAAGCTTCTAAGTAATTTAAAGACTGGACCCCGGATCAAGTCCGGGGTGACGGTTAAAGCAAGTTTTTACTCTCTACCGTCATTCCGGCGAAAGCCGGAATCAAGTCTTTTTCTTGTTCCCAGGCTGGAGCCTGGGAACGAGGGGCATGAGTTACTCACAGGTTCAATCCCAAGCCGCCAGGGTGTGGAGCTTATAAAAAAACAATCATCTCAATATTTTTCTTGACCAATACTTTACAGGTAAGTAATATTTATAGTTTATCGCAAGAAACATTAATTCGACGATTACCATCCCTTACAAGCGCCTGTAGCTCAGTCGGATAGAGCAGGAGCCTTCTAAGCTCTTGGCCGGGGGTTCGAATCCTCCCAGGCGCGCCACAAAAATCCCCAGTCAAGTCCTACTGGATAAAAATATGCAATATAAAATTCGAGTGGTCCTGGTTGGCTGCTGAAGACCGAACCAATATTTTCGACTACATCGAGCAGGACGATCCCAAGTCCGGCGTCTGGTTGAGCCTGTGGTTGGGTCATCATTTATTTTGTGAATCAAGAACCTCCCTGATTTTGAGCATCAGTTCCTTTAACTGGTAAGGCTTGCCAATGAACCCTGAAGCGCCGGAGTCAAGGGATTTTGCAGCCTGACCATTGACGGAGTAACCGCTGGAAATAAGAACGCGTACCTTGGAATCATATTCCAAAAGTGCCTGTAGACATTGTGACCCGCCCATACCCGGCATGTTAAGATCCAGAATGATTAGATCAATATCTTCTCGTTGTTGATTGTAGATTTGCAGGGCTTTCTCGCCTGAGTCCGCACTCAAAACCTGATAGCCCCAAGACTCAAGAATCTCTTTGGTAACCTCCCGTATTTCCTGCTCATCATCCACTATAAGGATGGTTTCACTGCCTGAGACTGGCTCACTTTCTGCTTCAATGTTTTTTTCAGCACATCCCTTGCCTGAAAATATCGGCCAGTAAATAGTGAATACCGTGCCCTGGCCAGGTTCTGAATAACATGTAATATGGCCGTTATGCGCCTTGACAGCTCCATAAACAGATGCCAGTCCGAGACCTGTCCCTCTGCCCACTTCCTTGGTGGTAAAAAAAGGATCATAGATCTGCTCCATCACTTCCTTGTCCATTCCAGTACCTGTGTCTGACACACATAATACTGTATACTCACCCTGAGGCATACCGAGATACTTATCCTCTTCTAAGCTTACCCTGCGGGTTTCCACAAGCATCAATCCACCCTGCGGCATAGCATCTGCTGCATTGGTACCAAGATTAAGAATAACCTGTTCGACCTGTACCGGATCGGCGTAGACAGGCAGGGCATCGTTGCTCAGTTTAAGATCAATTCTGATCATTTTAGGGATAGTCCGACTAAGTATTGCAGTTGCATCCTTGATTTCTCGGTTCAAATCCAGCTTTTTTCTGTGCGTTTCAGCCTTGCGACTGAAAAATAAAAGCTTGCTCACCAGCTGTGCTGCCCGATCAATGGATTTATTTATTGACTGGATTCTTTTGCTGTCAGGGTGTTCAGCAGATATATTCCGGCCAATCAGCTGAACATTACCGCTCATGGCATGAAGCAGGTTATTAAAATCATGCGCAATCCCGCCTGCCAGCATTCCCACAGACTCCATTTTCTGAGCCTGAGAAAGCTGGACCTGCATTTTATGCTGCATCTCTTCAGCATTTTTACGCTCTGTAATGTCTGTGTGAGTACCCACCATACGCAGAGCACGCCCTGTCGCGTCTCTGCCAAACGCCTTGCCACGCCCCTGGACCCACACCCAATGGCCATCTTTGGCCTGCATTCTAAACTCCACAGCAAATGACTCACACCTGTTCTCTATGCAGTCCAAATTGGCCCTGAGGGCATCATCTTTATCGTCCGGATGAATGAGCTCCAGCCATGAATTAACATGAGCTGGAACTTCTGTAGTATCGTACCCCAGCATGGATGCATAGCCCGGACTGTAATATACTGTATCAGTGGATATATCCCAGTCCCAGAGGCCATCCTGGGTAACCTCCATGGCTCGGGCAAACCTTTCCTCACTTGCAGCAAGGCTGGCAACCAGTTTCTTTTGTTCATCAAGTGATTTGGAAAGTTTGATATTGGAATAGCCTACAGATGAAATAATCCCGGCCAGGTGAGAATAAAAACGCATGGCAGTTTCAATGGTTTCCCTGTTCCAGAGCTTCACCTTTTTTAAGGCAGCCATATAACTTTCCTCATCAAATCCAAAACGCCCGGCCTGTTCCTGAAATACTTTGTAATCTGGGGGCTGGTCTTCAAAAAAAAACTGCCCTGAAAAAAGATTTCCTGCATGTTTATTCCCAACCATGACAGGCATGGCCACATCAATCATATTGTTTTTGCAACGATAGATCTTCATGCTTCCGGGCTGTATGTCTCTGGTCAAAGCCAGATCACTATCCATGCAGTTACGGGCAGTCTCTGGATGGACGCGGTGAAATTTCATGCAGATGTCCTGCCAGCCAACTGAAGCAATTACGTCTCCCTTAAGATCTAACAGGGCTCCGCCAATACCGGTCAATCGGTAAAAATCATCCATAAGCTTCTGAATGTCATCAGAATTGATAAGGCTTGCCAAATCAAGAGTGTCCCGGCTGAAATCCTCGCTCAGATCACCATTGTCTGTTATTTCTTTGCTGTTAAATGCAGAGGAATGATTTGCTGATGACATGAAAATCTCCGTAAATGTTTTGAACAACTTGCTGCTGAAAGCCTTTCTAATAAAAATAGTGCATCAAATACCCAGACTGAACACCTGGGAATGGGAACAACCAACATAGAGAAGTCAGTAATCAACAGCCAAAAGGCGCACTTGCAAGTAACAGCCCCTGACTACTGTCTCCTGATCCATGATTCGAGGCTCAGATCATTTCCTTGTTATTTTTTTCCCATAATTCATTCCTGAAGTAAACAGGAAACTTCCAATGCGGGCTGTGCTCACTACTCAACTTACGCAAGGATTGTTAAGCTTGGGGGCAACTTGACTTTTCAGGCTGATGGCTGATGACTGATGGCTGATGGCTGATGGCTGATGGCTGATGGCTGATGGCTGATGGCTGATGGCTGAAGAATTCTGATTTTGGACCTTATTGGTCTTGTCAAGGTTAAAATATTTCGTAACAGTTTGGACCTTTTTTAAAAAGGGCAGGGGACAGGCACTCCAGGCCCCATTTGAGGATCAACCGATGTGTTATACGTCTCACTTTTGAGACAAGTGGGTCTCGGAAGTGAAGTCCCCCTCCGGGCTGTATGCCTCCGGGCAGGAAGCCGTGCCACATGCAAATGGCTAAACTATTACAAATTTACTTGTTTTTATGACAGGGTTTCAGGAGTCAGTTATTAAAGCGTTATGATTATAAAATCATAAAGTGTTGCCAAGCAGGCTGAAGATGGTTAGTGTTAGACCCTACAAGACAATGCTCATAATGGCAGTCTTTAACAAATTCAAAAACGTATAAGTTCAGCATGCCTGCAGCTGAACTTGCACTTACAACCCAAACAGAGGCAATTTATGATAAAAAAAGGATTTCTCAGAAATTTCATTTCTCAGGGAGAGGAACTTCCCCTCATGACACTGCGTGATGTAGTTATGTTCCCAAAAGCAATCATCCCATTGCTGGTCGGCAGGGATGCATCCATCAAGGCCATTGAGGTCGCCCTTAATAAATTCAACAAAAAAATATTCCTTGTTGCTCAAAGTGAGCCTAAACAGGAAAAACCATCAGCAGATAATATTTATAACTTTGGATGTGTAGCCAGAATTCTGCAGATGTTTCGCCTTCCTGACGGAACCATCAAGGTTCTTTTTGAAGGTTTGCAAAGGGCTGTAGTAGAGCCTGGAGCAATAGACTTCAGCAAAGAGGTTCCTGTGGTCTTCACCCAGACCATCACTGAAAAGGAATCCATCAAACCGGAGTCGGAAGCTCTGATCCGCGCTGTGCATCAGGCCCTGGATGAATATGGCAAAATTAATAACCGCATAGCAAAAGAAACCATCCTGTCCATTTTGAACTTGAATCAGCCAGGATCCATAGCAGATGCTGTAATGCCCCATCTCAAGGTGGATTTTCAGGACAAACAGGCGGTTCTGGAACAGCTTGATCCCTTCAAGCGCCTGCAAATGGCTTATGCCCACCTCCAGGGTGAAATAGAAGTCTTTTCTCTGGAAAAGAAAATTAAATCCAGAGTTAAAAAGCAGATGGAAAAGAATCAGCGTGACTACTACCTGACTGAACAGCTCAAGGCCATCCACAAGGAAATGGGTCGTGACCATGATCCCAAGGCGGAACTTGACCATCTGCAGCAGAGAGTTCAAGAAAAAGCCATGTCTGATCAGGCCCGGGAAAAGGCCATGGAAGAGCTAAAAAAACTTAGAACCATGCCTCCCAACGCAGGAGAATACAGTGTACTGATCAACTATATTGACTGGATTTTATCACTACCGTGGGATGAGCTCAAAGAAACAGAAATTGATATTGCTGAAGCCACGGATATCCTGGATAAGGACCATTATGGTCTGGAAAAACCAAAAGAGCGCATACTTGAATATCTTGCAGTACAAAGCCTGGTGGAAAAAATGCGCGGCCCTATTTTATGCCTGGTGGGCCCTCCCGGTGTTGGAAAAACCTCTCTGGCCAAATCAGTAGCAAGGGCTACAGGCCGGGAGTTCATTCGACTCTCTCTGGGCGGTGTCCGCGATGAGGCCGAAATACGGGGTCATCGCAGAACTTATGTAGGTGCCATGCCCGGTAAAATCATTCAGAGCCTGAAAAGGGTGGAAACCAACAATCCGGTTTTCTGTCTTGATGAGGTGGATAAAATGAGCACTGATTTCAGGGGAGATCCTTCATCAGCCTTGCTGGAAGTGCTTGATCCAGAACAAAACTACTCTTTTAACGATCATTATCTGGATCTTGATTATGATCTTTCCAATATCTTTTTTATTACAACAGCCAACTACCTGCATACCATTCCACTGCCATTGCAGGACAGAATGGAAATTATCAAGCTGCCCGGCTATCTTGAAACTGAAAAAACCAAAATTGCCAAGAACTATCTTTGCCCCAAGCAACTCGAATTCCACGGACTTAAGTCTGAAAATGTATCCTTTTCCGAGGGTTCCATCTCGGAAATTATAAGACAATACACAAGAGAAGCAGGTGTAAGAAATCTGGAACGAGAAATCGCCTCCATCTGTCGCAAGGTAGCCAAAAAGCTGGTGGAACAGAAAGAAGACCTGAACAAAAGGGTGCAGATCAGTAAAACCAGTATCCCTTCTTACCTCGGCGTTCCCAAAATCAGACACAGTGAACGTGAAGAGACTCCGCATGTTGGAGTTACCAACGGCCTGGCCTGGACACAGGTTGGAGGAGAAATTTTGCTCGTGGAAGTAGCTCTTATGCCTGGTACCGGCAAAATTGAGATCACTGGAAAACTTGGTGACGTCATGCAGGAAAGCGCAAAGGCTGCCCTTAGTTATATCCGGTCAAGATCTGAAATATTCGGCCTTAAGCCTGATTTTTACAAGGAAATTGACATTCATGTTCATGTGCCGGAAGGAGCCACTCCCAAAGACGGGCCTTCAGCCGGCGTAACCCTGGCAACCAGTCTGATTTCCGCCCTGCTCAATCTCCCAGTGCAAAATGATGTAGCCATGACCGGAGAAATAACTCTCAGAGGCAGAATTCTGCCTATTGGCGGACTTCGGGAAAAACTGCTCGCTGCCCGAAGAGCTTCTGTAACCAAGGTACTTATTCCAGAAGGCAATGAAAAGGATCTTGAAGAAGTGCCGGAAAATGTACTCAAAGGCCTTGAAGTAATACCTGTTAAACATATGGATGAAGTGCTGTCTCAGGCTCTTCTCGGAACAACACCCGAAGAACTGTTCTGCGGCAGGGAAAACTGCCTGCCGGTATCTGCCAAGCTCATTAAGGAAGAGTACCGCCAGCCCGCTCAATAAACTATTACTGATGCGGGCTGTGCCCACAACTCAATTTAAACAAGAATCGTTAAGTAGGGGCGATAACCGTACTTTTCAGGCTGAAGGCTGAAGGCTGAAGGCTGAAGAATAAGGTTCCAGGGGGTTATTGCTCTTTCAAGGTTAAAAACAACTGGACCCCGGATCAAGTCCGGGGTGACGGTTAAAGCAAATTATTACTTTTTGCCGTCATTCCGGCGAAGGCCGGAATCCAGTCTTTTTCTTGTTCCCAGGCTCCAGCCTGGGAACGAGGGGTATAAGTTACTCACAGGTTCGATCCCGGGCCGCCCGGGTGAGGAGATTATTATCGATGAGAGTAATACATTTAACCTCTGTTTATTGATAGAACCTATTGGACAGCTAATAATTGATAGTTTAAAATGCGTTGTTAATGACAAAAAAACAAACTAAACGACTTACAGAAAGCGTCACAGGAGCCGGCTGAGCATCCAAGCTGCCTCCAGGGGACCTGGAAAAAGCCTTGAAAGGGATTGATTTCCCTGTAGATGACAACCTCATAGTAGGCTTGGAAAAAGCTGATGACGCGGCAGTTTATAAGGTTTCTGATGACCTGGCCCTGATTCAGACCGTGGATTTTTTTACGCCCATAGTAGATGATCCATACTGGTTTGGACAGATTGCTGCAGCCAATGCTCTAAGCGATGTATACGCCATGGGCGGGACACCCAGAACAGCCATGAATCTTGTTGGATTTCCTGTCAAGGACCTTGATATGGAAATATTACGCGCTATTTTGCTGGGCGGGCTGGACAAAATGAAAGAAGCCGGCGTGGTACTGGTAGGCGGGCACAGTGTGGAGGATAAGGAACTGAAATATGGTCTTTCAGTCACCGGATTTATTCATCCCTCTAAGGTGCTGACCAAAAAAGCCATAAATGAAGGCGACCTTCTCATATTGACCAAGCCTCTCGGCACAGGAATCATAAATACTGCCATAAAAGCCGGCCTTGCTTCAGAAAAGCTCATTGACCAGACAACCCGCCTTATGGCTGAACTCAATAAAGTCGCCGCTCATGTTATGGAGCCATTTCCGGTCAGTGCATGCACTGACATCACTGGCTTCGGCCTGCTGGGACATCTTGGTGAAATGGTAGATGGTTCTGGAAAAAGCATCCGCCTCACATTTAAAGACATTCCGACCCTGCCTGACGCCCTTGAATTTGGAGCCATGGGTATGATCCCTGCTGGAGCTTATAAAAACAAAGAATTCGCCCAGTGCAGGGTCAGGTTCGATAATGCCATCCCCCCTGTCTCGCGGGATCTTCTTTATGATCCTCAGACCTCAGGAGGTTTGCTCATCTGCTGCCCCTCTGCTTATGCACATAAACTACTGGACAATTTAATCAAAAACAAAGTCACTACTTCTGCAATAATTGGTCAGGTCCTTGCCGATCCAGGTGAAAAAATTCTAATAGTCTAAGCCCTTGAAAGTGGCATGGAGACTGGCTCTTCTATGCAGGCACTTAAAATCTATGTAAGCTTGTAATTGCTCACCAATAGAGAACATGAACACAAAAAAAGCCCCCTGTATCAGGGGGCTTTCTTGTGTCGAACCACTTGCCTTTGGAGGAGGAAGTCATGAATGGTTTATATGTTAATAGCCTTCAGGCTGCTGTGGAGGATCAGGCTGGCCGTAGCCGTCTTGCCCTCCTGGAACGCCTGGCTGCTGGTATCCATCTGGAGCCTCACCAGGCATCTCGCCTGGAGGTGCTGGTGGTACCTGTTGATCTCCTTCCTGAGGAGGATCGCAGGCCACACTCAAGCTCAGTGCTATGATTGCAAATAATGTAATAATAATATGCTTTATTGTCATACGCTATTACCTCCTTTCACGCGACTGATATATATTTTAAACCTGTTGAAAAAGTCTTTATTCAGCTAAGACTATTGCATAGCTTCCAGTTTGCCGAGAAGCTTGTTTCTTAGTTCTTCATCCGCTTGAGCTGCTTCCATAATTTCGTTGTACTGCTGCACGTCAAGGCCATTATTTTGAACAGCTTCCACCATGGCTTCACCTGCCTGCTCCTGAAGCTCCTGGGCCTGTTCAGGGTCAGTGATTCCAGCTAATGATTCCTGAAAATTCTCTCTTATTTCAGTTATCTCCACATAAGCACCAGCTGCCTTGTCAAGATCTGCCTCACTGACATTGATCTGAGCTCCTGGCTGCTGCATCATTCCTTCCTGCTGGTAACCTTCCTGCTGGTACTCCTGAGCACTTACATAGCCAGCGGTAAGGAACAATGCTGCGATAAAAGAAATGGCCAAAATTGTGATCTTTCCTGGAAAAGTCATTAAAACCTCCTGAATAAAATTAATTAAAAATTTGAGATCAGCACTGCAGCCATCAATTCAATATCATGTAATTCTGCAAATTGCGCTAAACTCTTCAATCAACAAACCTGAAATTTAACATAGCATAGGCTGTGCCAAAAATTTTCCATCCCGTTTGAAACCCTCTTATCCTGCTGACAGCAACCATATCCAGGTGCTTCTCCACTCATCGCAGAATCCATGTCTTGGCACAAACACATGAGTCAATATAACACATGCGCCATATATTCTGTGCCAAACACCTTTTTATTGAAGAACATTACACTAATGCGGCCTGTTCCCGCAACCCAGGTATCTGTTATCTGTTATCTGTTATTTGTTATTTGTTAATTGTTAATTGTTAATTGTTATCAGGGTAAGGCAGTGAATTCAGGCTTTTGTTCTTCAATAATTAACTTCTAAGTAACTAAAACCAAATTATAAACAAAATCAGACGGTTATAGTTTTCATAATTTTAAGATTTTTACATATGATTGATTCTCAATTACCAGAAAAGTTCCGTCAAAGATGAGAGCTTTGCGCCTGGCACAGGGACTGTCCCTCGCTGTGTAAATTTTTTCATTGAAGCCAATTTCTTCCAGGGACCAATGCAGCATCAAACTTTTTTATAGTACCTCGCGGGGACTGTCCCAATTTCCAAATATGGGACTGTTCTTCAAGGTGGAGGCGGCTTCCAGCCGCCTGGAATTAAATAGCCTGCAGGATGCAGGCTCCACTTTTAAGACAGTTACCCACACGTTCGGTCCCGGGCCGCCCGTGTAGAGAGTTTTTGACTTTCAAAATGTTCGGTCCCAGCCACGTCCGGCTGGTTCAATTTAAAGAAACTACCGCATATCTGAATAGCCGATAAAGTTTCAACTTGTTTTTTTTCTCTTGCAACTATATCCCAACCATAATATCATACCAATTTAGAATGAAAAAGATATTTTTCTCAATTAGGCTTGCGTCAATTCATGACTACAGGTAGTGATTATCTTAATACAGTTTAAATAAATTTTTCTGACAGCCAATACGCTCCATTTCTAAGCTGTATTCCTCCTTTACAGACTTCAGGAATGGTGCTTTTTACCATAAACACTAAACCCTCCCAATTGAAACAATTATCAGGAGAAAAGCCCATGCCCAATAATAATTCACTTCCACACGTCCCCATCGGCCAATCCCTTGGAAACCATGATTTCATTTCCAGAAGGACCCTTCTTAAATCCGGTGCGTGCGCTGCCGGACTGCTGCTGACCGGCGCCAAAATTGTTTGGGCAGCTTCACCAGAATCAAAGTATTCCCGTGAGCTTACCGAACTGCTCAATCTGGCCCTGCAACATGAACACGGTGCATTCGTGCAGTATGCAAATCATGCCGGCCTGCTCTCATACTGGCTGGACAGCAACCATGCTACTGCCATTAAAGCCATTATTGCTGATGAAGTCGAGCATGCTGTAATCCTCTCTAATGCTTTAAAAAAGTCTGGGGCAGAACCAACCCTTGCTGTCTGGCCCCCTCAGACTGGCGACACTCCTTCCAGGGTCTTGATTCAGGACATTGCTGCTGAACAGGGAGCTGTTAATCTTTACTCCAGAATACTGGATTTTGATATGGACGATGACCTGCGCAACAATCTTGAAAATATTGTTCGCTCCGAACAAAGTCATAAGGAAATTTTTGAAGGCATGCTCAAAGAAATTCAGCAGTAATCATGAACTTATTTAATTCTCTCAGAACCAAACTGGCATTATGGATAGCCTTATTCGCCTGCGTCCTTGCCATGCTTGGCGCAATCTTGAGCCTGTGGCTGGGCTATAAATACCTTGAAACTAACTTTCAGAACAATATCCAGTCTCATATGAGGCTGGCTTCCATATCATTGATCCAGCCTGTAATGCAGATAAACTACCTTGAGCTAAGAGATCAGATCCAGGCCATCCAGGATTATGAGGGCATAACCGGTGTGGCTATTTATGATCAAAATGACAATCTGCTCATGGAAAGCGGTGAACTGTCTGAAATGCAGCTGTCTGAGGATATAGGCTCAGGCCCTGCGGTACAGGGACAGATAATTGTATCATTTTCCCAGGATCCTCTTAAAGCCGGCATGATGTATATTCTTTACATCGGAGGCATTTTACTGCTCATAATTGTTCCCGCATTCATTTTCATCGTCTGGAAAATAAGCCACAAATACCTTTTTGATCTTTCTGAGCTTACTGAATGCATCAAAAACAGCAGTTGCGAGGAAATGCCCCAATATCCCGGCATCTACAGACAGGACGAAGTAGGTTTGCTGTCAACTGCCCTGCGCCAGCGAGACCAGGAACTTTCAGAGTATCATCAGGAACTTGAAAACTACAAAAATCACTTAGAACAACTGGTAGAACAAAGAACTGTTGAGCTGAAAAGATCTCAAATGCTCAGCCAGACCATCCTCGATGGACTCCCTGATTCCGTTGCTCTAATTGATGCCAGGGATATGACTATCCTCAATGCCAACCAGACCTTTCTTTCATCCAACAATACCAGCCTTGAAGATGTTCTGGGCAAAACATGTTATCAGATAACCCATGGTACTGACGAACCATGTCAGGGAGTGCAGCACACCTGTCCTGTGCAGGAATATTTCAAAAACAATCAGCCCTGCGTGGCAGAGCATATTCATAAGTCAAAGGATGGAGACGAATATTTTGTAGAGGTGTCTGCCTGGCCTGTTTTTGATGAAAATGGTCAGCCTGTTCAGATGATTCATATTGAAAGGGATATTTCAGAAAAAAAGAGAGTTGAAAAACTTCGGGATGATGTCGAACGTATAGTTCGTCATGATCTGAAAACCCCCTTGAACGGCATACTTGGGCTGTCGGAGATACTGTTAGATGATGAGCTGAATGACGAACAAAAGGAATTTCTCGGGCATATCCATGAATCTGGTCGCAGAATGCTTAATATGATCAATCATTCTCTTGATATTTTTAAAATGGAAGAAGGTACCTACATACTCAAGCCGGAAGAGTTTGATCTTTTGTCAGTGTTAAAAGTCCTGGATAGCGATACACAGCCCCTGCAGAACGGCAAACTGATTAAGCTGCAAATTATCCTTTACGATCGGGAAATAAGTGATGACAATAAATTATCGGTCTATCTGGAAAAAAGACATATTCATTCCATGCTTGCCAACCTGCTCACCAATGCCTTAGAAGCTGCCCCTGAAAACAGCATGGTCACTGTCAACATTAACCAGGATCAGAACAACACCATAATTGATTTGCACAATGATGGAGCAATACCGTCAGCAGTACGCAATCGTTTTTTTGATCGTTATGCCACTGCCGGTAAAGCTCATGGAACAGGACTCGGCACCTTCAGCGCAAGGCTCATTGCCAGAAGTCATGGAGGTGATATAACCTTTACAACTTCTGAAGAACATGGAACTCATGTAATCGTGACTCTGCCCACTAATGCTGAAAAAACTGAAACTACTGGCTAAAAAAGTTGCTGAGGCCTGCTGGAAGCAGGCCTCATGCTTGTTACAATATTGCTTTAAAAGTTTTTTTGATTTTATCTGCCTAACCTTGGGCACTCACCAGTACGCCTTCCTTGAGGTGAGCCTGATACGCCGCCCTTATGAAATCCAGACCCGGCTCTTTTGCCTGTCTTCAGACCATACTCCTGGCTCATGTCTATTCTATGGTTCAGCTTGGCAGCCATGATATCCTGATTCAATGTTAGAATCTGGCTTTTGATCTTTTCAATATCTGATGCACTTGCTTCAGGAGTAGCCAGGAGGGCATTCAGTTCTGCCTGCCTTGCTATCATCTGCTGCCTTTTGGGATACATGTTATTTCTATGTTCCTGCAATGCTGCAACAAGGCTGTCACGCTGTTCCTGATCAAGGTTGGCAAGAACAGGGCACTCCTGGTGCCACTGTCTGTTTTGATCTCCGCGTTCAGCACCAGGACCTCCTCTGGCCATGGCTGCAGATGAAATTAACAAAAGGGCCAGCGCTGCCATTGTAATTGTTGTGATCATGTGTCTTGTCATTTTTTTCCTCCGAAAATTTAAAAGTGTTTATATGGTTGATGACATATAAGCATGCGCTGTGCCAACTTACTTTATTGAACAATTTCAGTTTCTTACAAACTATGTGCAGCCGAATGCAACTACAGCTTGTGCAAATTCTCGCACACTTGTGCAATAGAGATGTGCAGAATAAGGGAAAGGCTGTAAAATGCTGATTTTTTTAGCCCTGAACATCAGAAATAAATCACGCTATGTTTATTAAAATCTTGATTGACTTGCCTCAATTTTGTTGTATAAGTTATCCCCTACTGATTAATTCTCTTTAAGACAGGATTACTTAATTATGAAAAAAATCTTTCTTTTGCTGACATTAGTTTTCTTTGCCCAGGTTGATGTCTCATATGCATGGGGCCCCATGACCCACACACATTTTGCGCACGAAGTGCTAAGAGCTGCCAGTCTTCTGTCGGCTTCAGTTTATACACTGCTTACAGCCTATGCCACTAATTTTATATATGGATCAATAGTAGTCGACAACTATTTAGGCAAGCGAGGGCACAAAAACCCACACGACTGGGAAACAGGATTTCTTCTTCTAAGCTGCGCACAAAAACGCTCGGACGCAGCCTTTGCTTATGGTTTCCTGACCCATCTTGCTGCAGATACTGTTGCCCACGGACAGATGGACCTTGGCTCCAAAAGCAAGCTTGGCCATGTCTGGATAGAAATAGAATCAGACAGCCTGTTGGCTAAAAATTGCAGAAAAACCGTTTCCGGGCTGGATAAGGAAAGACTCAGGTCAAATGATGAACTGACCAATTCAGTCATTGATCAGGAAGATTGCAGATCAAAAAGTTTTCAGCGTATGTATAAAATGGGCATCAAAATGTCAGCTCTTAATTCCAAGAGATGGACCAATTTTTACAAGGAAGACTTTGAGGGCTACCATAAAATGTCTGTTATAAGAGCCATTGATGTCATCAACAACAAAGAAAAAAGCAAATATATCCGCCACGACCCAAATATCAAAAAGGGCCGCAAACTGTCTGCAAAACTGATGAACATTCTTGCCTGATTAAATTCTAATCCTGGCAAATACAGTCATTCGACAATACTTGACTTTGCTCCCCCCGTGCTAAGTGCTTCCTGCAAGTAACTTCAAAAAACTGGACCCCGGATCAAGTCCGGGGTGACGGTTAAACCAAGTTTTCACTATTTACCGTCATTCCGGCGAAAGCCGGAATCCAGGGTTTCATACGTTCAAGTTACTCACAGGTTCGGTCTCGATCCACCAGCAAAAAAGCCCATAGAAGTGCCAAAAAGGGGCATAATGTTGTCAGTTCCTATCATCCCGAAAAAATTACAGAATCTGCAACCGGCAGTGTAAAGTATACTGTTGTACCCTTACCTGGTTCACTTTCCAGCCAGATGCTACCGCCATGCTTATCCAGAAACTCTTTGCACAGGATCATGCCCAGCCCGGTACTCTTTTCACCTTCAGTACCAAGTTGCCTTTTCTTTTTATCATGCTCGAAAACCCTGGCCTTAATGTCTTCATCCATGCCAATACCCTTATCCTCTACTGAAACCGTAATCATGGCTCCGTTCTCAATGGCCCTGATGAATACACATGACCCTCGTCGGCTGAACTTTACAGCATTAAACAATAGATTGCGGATAATGGAATTGACCATAGGCTCATCAACCATAACCTTCACACCAGCCGGCAGATCATACTTAATTTCCACATGTTTGTGCCGGGCAACATCCTTAACAGTCTTTAGACTGGCAATAATCAGGTCCTGAATGTCGCAAGGTCCTGGATCATAGTCCATACTGCCCTGGCTCATCCTGGACCATTGCAAAAGATCATTGAGCAACGCCAGCAGATTTTCTGTGCTCTTGCCCATTTCGTTTGCAATCTGCCTTATTTCATCAGGAGACAGACTTCCTGTGTCTGATGCAATTATTCTGGATGAGCTGAAGATGCCTGATATGGGAGATCTCAGGTCATGAGCAATGATGGAAAAAAGTTTATCCTTTTCCGAGTTGGCGATCTCAAGATCCTTATTCATCTTTATGATTCTTTTTTCCACCTCTTTTCTGTCTGTTATGTCCCTGATGAGCTCCACAACATATTCAATCCTGCCGTTTTCATCTATTATGGGATTTGCCCGGCAATTAAAATATTTGCCAAGCTCATCCACATACTTTTCAATGGCAGTGAGCTTGCCTGTCCTGACAGCCTCAAGCGTGGCACATGATGAACAACTGCTGTCTCTGCCAATTATCTTGTAACATTTTTCACCTTTTATTACATCTAAATCCTGTATATTTAGAAATTCTTTGCCCGCCCTGTTATACTTGACAACACTTAAGTCCGTTCGTTTTACACTCATTATATCTGGAATATTTTCCAGAATTCCTTCCAGCAGAAGCTTTTGTTCCCTTAGCTCATTTTCAGCAAGTTTCTTATCAGTAATGTCCAGAGCATTTTCCAGCCTGACCAATCGACCATCCACCCATTTTATGGCTACATCATGACAATCATACCATCTGCCGGTCTTTTCGTTAAAAAATTCCCAGCGGTAAATTCCTGCAGGCATGCCATTATTATCTAAAAGCCTGTCGTTGGTACAGAAAGAGCAAGGAGCACTTTGACCAACCTGAAGTACCTTCCAGCATTGCCGACCAACCACATCCCCAAATTGTCTTTTGGCTTCCTGGTTCATAAAAAGGATTTCATGGGTCTGCATATCAATAACTTGCGTCACTAAACTGATATTATCCAGCACTTTCAAAAGACGCTCATGAGCCTCTCGAGCTTCTTGTCTGGCCAGCCTGCCTGTAGTAATGTCTTCAAATATACAGGCAAATCTTCCTTTATCAGGGCTAAATGCAGTGACTCGAAAATACTTTCCGTGCTCACCTGAGTAGTTCTCAAAACAGTCCGGTTCGCCTGTCAAGGCAACCTTCCCGTATCTTTCAATCCAGGATTTCTCAAGAGCAGGCAGCACTTCAAGCACAGTTCTGCCCAGAATATCAGCCCTTTTAAGTCCAGTCATTTTTTCAAATGCCGGATTGACCGCCAGAAAACGGTAATCTTCCGGGCGGCCCTGGTCATCACAAATTATTTCATGCAGAGCAAAACCATTAAGCATCTCGTTGAAGAGCAGCTTAAAATCCTGTTTAGCCTGGTATTGGTCAGTAATGTCAACAACGAACCCCTGATAAAAAAGAGTTTTATCTTCGCTGTTTTTAACAGCTCGAACACTGCGCGAAACACAAAAAACAGATTGATCTGCCCGGCGCAGGCAGCATTCATGGTTTTTAACCTCACCGTGCTTTTCCAGATCCTGAACAAACTTTTCTCTATCTGAAGGATTGATGTATATTTGTCTGGAAATGTCAGTAACTTCAGACATCATTTCTTCTGGAGAAGAATAACCGTACATCTTAGCCAGGGCAGCATTGACCATTGTGTATCTTCCCTCGGGCGTGGAAGTAAAAATTCCAATGGGAGCGTTGTGCAAGAGCTCCTGATAATAACCAGTCCAGCCATCATCCTGGTTAGTGGTCATAATAATGTCCTCCAGTTAGTGGTTGCTGTTTTTAATCTGTAAAAAAAATAATACTGTCTGGCGAATCAAGATCTGCCTGTCGGCCAAGTCCCAGACATCCATCCTCGGACAGCTCAAGTTCATTCTGATGCGCGAAATCTTTCTTACTACCCTTAAAAGTGACAAAAGTTCCATTGGTGCTTTGATCCTTCAGATACACCTTGCCGCTTCTAAGTTCTATTTTAGCATGAATCCTTGAAACTACGATTTCGTCCATACGGACATCACAGGAACTGTGCCTGCCCAAGGTGATAACCGGATTGGAACTGGTGAGAATTATGGTCTTGCCTGCGTGGACAAGTCTGAATTTATGCCGTGCTTTCAGCAGGTCTAAGGGGTGATTCAGCATGACAGTCAGATCTTCATGCTCCCAGATTATCTCATAGATGCTGACTTCCTGACTCAATCCCTTCAGGCTGGTAACCTGAATCTTTCTAATCATGCTCTTATGCGCTGGTGATAACTTCTCAACAGTCAAGCCTGATGTCAGTATCTGCCCTGTCTTGGATTTTGCAACCAGCCTTGAAGCCAGTATAACAGTTTCTCCAAACACATCTTTTTCGCTGCTGACCACCCATCCGGCTTCAAGACCGATATGGATTCCGGGTCTGAAACTAAGTCCTCTGGGGCAATTAACAGCCGCCATGGACTGATGCATCTTCACAGCCGCCTCAATACTGTAATCCGCATTGGGAAACACGCACATAACTTCATCACCAATGGTTTTGACAACTCTGCCCTGGTGAGCAACCGTTATATCAGCAAGCATGGCAAGACATTTAGAAATGAACTTGTGAGCGCGTTCATCACCAAGAACGGAAAATATTTGTCTGCTTGAAGTGATATCAGCAAAAAGGACTGCTAAGTGCTGGCTGTTGGACGACATTGTATCTCCAAAACGTATCCGGAATTCCTGAAAGAAAATATTATATTTCAGCTTTTCCAGTAAAGCAGGGAAATCGGGGGCAAGACGCTCCGGGACCCGCTTGAGCATCAACCGATCTCTCAAACGTCTCATTTTGATGCAAGCGGATCCCGGAAGAGCCAATCCCCGTGCAGCATGCAAAGAGCAAAAAAAATACAGGACAATCAATAGTTCGTAACAGGAGTAATATTTATTTGACACCAAAAGTACTAACTTAGAAAGTTAGATATTAGTGTTAATTAATTCTTAGAAATTATCAAGCCTTATATTCGGCAGCCAAGCTATAGTCAGGCAGTCTTTTATACAGATTTTTAAGGCAATATGCAGATACATGTCGTTACTTTATGGAACGATCATTCAGCACCTTATGTCAATGACGCCCGCAATTTAATTAATTATAATACAGGTAATAGTTTATCCCCTTCTTACAAGTAACTACAAACATTTTACTAATAAAATCAGACGGTTACAATTTTAAGATTTTTACATATGATTGATTCTCAATTGCCTGAAAAATTCCGTCAAAGATGAGAGCTTTACGCCAGGCACAGCTTCCTGCCCGGAGGCTTACAGCCCGGAGGGGGACTGTCCCTCGCTGTGTAAATTTTGTCATCAAAGAAAATCTCTTCCAGGAACCAATGTAGCATCAATCTTTTTTAAAGTACCTCGCGGGGACTGTCCCAATTTCCAAATATGGGATTGTTCTTCAAGGTGGAGGCGGCTTCCAGCCGCCTGGAATTAAATAGCCTGCAGGATGCAGGCTCCACTTTAAAAACAGTTACTCACAGGTTCGGTCCCGGGCCCCCAGGTGAGGAGCTTTTAAGAAAATCAGGGGTAGTTAATCTCAGCAAGTATCCCAAGAAAGTTGAAGTCTTTAGAAAAAGGCTTCAGGGGAGCAGCCTCCGGCCTCTCCGGGCAGGAATCCATAGGGGCCTTATCCTTCGGGCTGGAAGCGATCCCGCTGGAGCGTCAGAAATTTTTAAAAAATATCAACAGGTTAACAATAGCTTCCGTAAAATATTTTCTTGACATCAATTATTCACATGGTTACTCATCCTTTAGTTATTTAGCTTATTGTACAAATATATAATTATGAAAACATTACTACAACAGACCAAGGCGTTAGCAGATGGAAACAGGCTGCGCATAATTGCAGCTTTGTTTAGAATCCCGGAACTATGCGTCTGCCAGATTACAGAACTGCTCGGCCTGGCCACGGCCACGGTTTCCAGACATATCAGTGTTCTGCAGAATGCAGGCCTGGTTGAAAGCAGAAAAGATGGGCGCTGGGTGTATTACAGGCTGGCCAGTGAGTTTCCTCATGAGCTTAAATTATGGTTAGATGTTGATCTGATGCAAAGTTCTGAAGTAGAAGTGGACAGGAATCGCTTGAATGAGATTATGTCAATTCAGGTGGAAGAATTATGTTCAAGGAAAAGATAAAATTTTAGAGGCAGGAGTTATGACTGAAACTAAACCAACTACAATCAGCAAAAAAATGTCTTTGCTGGATCGTTATTTAACGATCTGGATATTTGCGGCCATGGTTTTGGGCGTACTCATCGGGTTCTTTTTTAAGGGGCCGGTTGAGAGCTTTAATGAAGCTTTAACCGTAGGCAAGCACACTAACCTGCTCATAGCCTTTGGCTTAATCCTGATGATGTATCCGCCTCTGGCCAAGGTCAAGTATGAACTTATGCCCAGGGTTTTTGCCGATTACAAAATCCTGAGCCTTTCTCTAATTCAGAACTGGATCATTGGCCCTATTCTAATGTTTGTCCTGGCTGTTAGTTTTTTCGGATTTGTAGCTCCAGCCCTGTTCGGCCCTGATGAACGATGGGGATACTACATGGTGGGGCTTATACTGGTGGGAATTGCCAGGTGTATTGCCATGGTCCTGGTATGGAACACTCTGGCCAAAGGAAACAGCGAATATGCAGCCGGGCTTGTGGCCCTGAACAGTGTATTTCAAATAGTAACCTTTGGATTTTATGCTTGGGTGTTCATAACTGTTCTGCCAACATTTTTCGGATTGCATGGTATTGTGGTGGACGTGACCATTGGTGAGATATTCGCCAGCGTCATGATTTATCTGGGCATCCCTTTTGGGGCTGGAATCCTGAGCCGGGTTATTCTTTTGCCCATCAAGGGTCATCATTGGTATGATAATGTATTCATCCCCAGGATATCACCCATTACCCTGATTGCTCTCCTGTTCACCATTGTGGTCATGTTCAGTATGCAGGGCGAACAGATAATCTACAGGCCACTGGATGTCATCTGGATCGCAATACCGTTGACCTGCTATTTTGTGTTTATGTTTCTCATCAGCTTTTTCATGGCTTCCAAGCTTGGTGCTGACTACAGTCGCAGTGCCACTCTTGCCTTTACAGCTTCAGGCAACAATTTTGAGCTGGCCATTGCTGTGGCCATTGCAGTATTCGGCATTGCATCACCCATTGCCTTTGCTACTGTAGTTGGTCCCCTGGTTGAAGTGCCTGTGCTCATCGGTCTGGTCCATGTCAGCCTCTATTTCTTGAGAAAGTATTTTGGAGGTGTAATCCGTGATGACGGGCTGGAAAATGAGATTTTGTCTGATTCAGGTCAGGTATGCAAAGTAAGGCAAAAGGTTTCTGGAACGTTGTCTGATAAAGAATATACTTGATAGCGGCTGGAGAAGGATGTGCCGGGAGCTTTAATGTTCTAATTGTTTTTTAAACCTGCCCTATTTTAAGTTGTAAGCGCTTCACCCGGGCCACCCGGGTGAAGCGCTTCTAAGTAACTGCAATCGTTTTGCTTATAAATTCATACGTTTACAATTTTCACATTTTACGATTTTTGCTTATGATTGATGCACATTTGCCTGAAAAATTCCGTCAAAGATGGGAGCTTTGCGCCTGGCACAGCTTCCTGCCCGGAGGCTTACTGCCCGGAGGGGGACTGTCCCTCGCTGTGTAAATTTTTTCATTAAAGCCAATTTCTACCAGGAACCAATGCAGCATCAATCTTGTTTGTAGCACCTCGCGGGGACTGTCCCAATTTTCAAATATGAGACTGTTCTTCAATGTGGAGGCGGCTTCCAGCCGCCTGGGCTTTAATAGCCTGCAGGATGCAGGCTCCACTTTAAAGACAGTTACTCACAGGTTCAGTCCCGGGCCGCCCTGGTTAGAAACTTACCAATCGTATCCACTACAAAAATACTGCTCATAGCCTGATTGCAAAGATGGACGTGTACATCGTTAGCAACCTCACAACCTGCCTGTCCAGATGTTATCGCAGTGAAATACACTAAGGTGGGCTTTACCCGCAACCCAATTTAAAAATGGATCGTTAAGTTGGGGCGATAACCATAATTTTCAGACTGAAGGCTGAAGGCTGAAGGCTGAAGGCTGAAGGCTGAAGAATAAGGATCTTGGGTATTATTGCTCTTGTCAGGGTTAAGAATTTTCTTGTTTTTTTCTACAGGATTGAGGCAATAAGTTACTAATATGCTTTATGTTGTCGCCAGGACAATAGTTACCTGCGAAGCTATCATTATTTTCAATAAACAGTGCAGAAAAGTATTTAAAAAAACTATTAGACTTTAATGAATCTGGTTCGATAGACTATTTGCTCGTGGTTCGTTGTTACATAAAATATTGTCAATATAGTGAGCTATATATCTCTTTTGGCTTGAAATATACAATAAAAATTGTAACAGTTTAGCCATTTGCATGTGGCACGGCTTCCTGCCCGGAGGCATACAGCCTGGAAGGGGACTGGCTCTCCCAGCCCTTGTTTTATTAAGTCTGTGTTTTACATCAACAAAAAACAAGGGCTGGGGTGCCTGTCCCCTGCTTTCCTTAGAAAAGGGCTAAACTATTACTAAAAATTCATATTCAAAGAGACTTACTGTGCGTATAGCACTGAGAATATCTTTTGCTCAGGGCTTTTCCCGATAGGATTTTTAAAAAACATATAATGCTCCCTTTTCAGTGTTGTCTTGAAATTTAATTGGCAGTCTTAAAAGGATTTTAAGTGCATCTCATTTTTATATGTCCGGTTAAGCAACTGGACTTTTCCACTTCCCAATGGCGGATTCCCCAACCATTGCAAACCGTTTCAGACCAGAACGGAAACAGGAAATTAGAAGGCACAGTCAATGCTTACTGCCCATTCTGCCTTAAAGAACACTCATTCCAGGCCGACCAGATTCCTTGCCCACTAACCCCAAAAAAAAATTGACCTTATCAGGCTGTTATACAAAAACTTTTTAATTTGGAGAGGAACATTTATGATTAGAAAAAATTTATTTGCTACTCTTGGAGGAATCATAGCTGTAGGCGCGGTTATCGGCCTGCTTGCTCCTTTGCTTCAGAAGCTTGGCAACCCCGCCAACATGGGAATCTGCGTAGCCTGCTTTGAAAGAGATATAGCCGGGGCCATTGGCCTGCACAGAGCTGCAGTTGTCCAGTATCTGCGACCGGAAATACTGGGATTTGTTCTGGGCTCCCTTGTTGCGGCACTGCTATTCAGGGAGTTTAAACCCAGCGGCGGGTCTGCTCCCATGACCAGGTTTGTCCTGGGCATAATCGCCATGATCAGCGCGTTGATCTTTCTTGGTTGCCCCTGGCGCGCCATACTGCGTCTTGCTGGTGGAGACGGAAACGCCATCCTTGGAATTGCAGGGCTTGCAGCCGGGATCTGGATTGGCACTTTGTTTTTCAAAAAAGGCTATAATCTGGGACGAAGCTACAAGCAATCAGCAGCAACAGGGCTTATGCTCCCTTTGATTATGCTGGGCCTTCTAACCTTGAGGCTAATGTATCCCCCTCTGGAGGGCGCTGATAAAACCGGTATACTTTTTTACTCCCTGCAGGGTCCAGGAGCGAGCTATGCACCTTTGTGGATTTCTCTAACCATAGGCTTGGGCATCGGCTTTCTGGCCCAGCGCAGCCGATTCTGCACCATGGGAGCTATAAGGGATTTGATCCTTTTCAGGCAGCTGCACCTGATGGCTGGACTGCTGGCCCTGCTGGTTGTGGCTTTCGTTGTGAACATGTTTTTTGGCCAATTCAACCCCGGGTTTGAAGGTCAGCCTGTGGCTCATACCCTCCATTTCTGGAATTTCGGGGGAATGCTGGTTGCTGGGCTCGCCTTTGCCCTGGCAGGTGGATGTCCTGGCAGACAGCTGTTTATGTCCGGTGAAGGGAATAGTGACGCTGCCGTATTTGTGTTGGGCATGATTGTTGGAGCAGCTCTGGCCCATAATTGGGGTCTGGCCAGTTCTCCGGCCGGTCTTGGAGCGCATGGGGCAGCTGCGGCAATAATTGGTCTGCTGGTTTGTCTAAGTATTGGTTTCGCCAACCTGAAAAAAGCTTAACAGTGTGTTCAAAAAGTCCCTATCAGTCAGGCTGTTCAAAATTTCCAGATGCAAGGTAAAATTAGTTCAGGATCGCAGCTTATTTAGACAGGTTCGAGTTTGAACTTTTAGTAGCAAAGCAGCAATTGGATGATTTTCAACAGCCTGTTAACAACCAAGGAGAGATAATATGGCACTTACATTAGACGCGCGCGGTCTGGCCTGCCCTCAGCCTGTACTTTTGACTATGGAGGCTATGAAGTCCACTGACAACAGTGAAATTGAAGTTCTGGTAGATAATGAAGCCAGCCGGGAAAATGTCAGCCGGGCAGCAGTGACTCAGGGCTGGAGGGTGACCGAGTCTGTGGAAGCTGGTGATGATTTCAAAGTACTTATCAAAAGAAAATGAGTCTCTTAAAAAGTATATTTGGTGGAACTCCGGATAAGCTTAGAGGGGTATCAGAAAAGGGAATTATAGTTTTTCATCACACCAGCGAAGTGATAAAGGCTGAATCCCTGCTGAAAAAAGCTGGCCTGGATGTTCTGGTCAAAGGCCCTCCTCCTGAAATCCAGACCGGCTGTGATATGGTTATAGAGTTTCCTATTGTAAGCCAGCTTCAAGTTCTGGAACTTCTGCGAAAAAACAGGATTGAGCCGGTGCAGGTGGTCTCTGTTCAGGATCACCTGCTGGAACCGGTATCCTTGTTCAATATTAAGGACTTCGGAGATTTTCTCATGGTCAGGGCGGCCAACATGAAGATTACAGTGCATAAGCAAACCCATGAAATTGTAAATGTTTCCGGTGGCGGATGTCCAGATGTTCCTTTTCTGGCCGAACAGCTGGTAGGCAGAAACCTCTTCGAAGTTGCTGAGCCTGCAGAGAACGGCCAGACTCTTTGCGGATACTCACTACAACTGGCTTATGAGGAGATGAAACGCAGATGTCGTGGCTGATTGTAGGCACTGTCCCTGATGACAGTTTTCCCCTGATTGAGGGGCAGATAAGTATTGAAAACGGTCTGCTCAAAATCGGAAATCTGAAAATCAATATTGCCAGAGGCACACCTGCTCTGGCGGCCACAGCCTGTCTTGCAGCCCGGGAGTTGAATGCTGACCATCCAAGAGCTCTGCTGGTCGGTGACGCGGGCAAGGGGGCCGGAAGCAGGAAACTTTACGCGCACCTGGTTGATATAATGGCAGACCTTGATGTGGCAGGATTTACCTTTCATTACCTCCAGCCCGATGTATACTGGCATAACCAGATACTCTGGGCAATCCAGGCCCGGACGGATTCACCATGCCTGGTGGCTGACGCGGGTTTTATGTATGTGGCCAAGATGAGCGGATTTGCAGCAGACTACGATCTTTTTACTCCTGACATAGGCGAGATGTGTTTTCTCGCCGATGAAACCGCACCCCATCCATTCTATACCAGAGGATTTCTCCTTGAGGACGAGTCCAGGGTGGAAGAATATATTGCCAGGGCTTACCAGGAAAAGAATGCGGCTCGATATCTAATGGTCAAGGGGGCCAGGGACTATATTGTCCAGGGTGATAAAGTTCTGACAACCATATCAGAGCCGGCTGTAGAAGCCATGGAGGCCATCGGCGGCACAGGTGACAGCCTGACAGGAATTATCACCGCCGGTCTCATGGCAGGTCAAGACATACCCCATGCCTGCCATATGGGAGCATTGGCCAACAGGTACCTGGGGGTTCTGGCCGACCCCACCCCGGCCTATAAAGTAGGTGATCTGCTTGCATATCTCGCAGGGGCCATGCAACAAGGACGAACGGGCGGTTAAGGTTTTTTATGGGTTGGGGGTACAGCCTGAATTAGTATATATAAATCGTAACAAGCTCCGGCTTTAATGAGCAAGAACTGACACCAGCACAACTTGTCCTTTGCAGAATACTGGAAGTAATGCTGAATATGTATTTTCCAGGAGTTGAACATGTTATACTTATCTCTGGAAAACCTGAAACTACCTCTGCCTCATCCGGACCTTGAATCATCCTTACTATGTTGGAAATAAAATATCCCCGAGGTAGTGTTTGAGGATTTAGAACTGTATTGATCACCACCGGCTGGTCCAGGTTACTTTCAAATGACCTGGCATCTAAGGACACGCTGTATCCTTGCCCCTGGATTACACATTCAGATAAATTCTGACTCCAGGTTTTATCCGAAATAATTAGTGCTGCTGCAATCCACCCCATCAAGATAAATATTGTCTTTTTTGCCATCATCTTTGCCTGAACCTTAACACTACAGCGATATTTTGGGCTAATTACAGCCACGACCATCAGGAACAGACACTTTTGCCGACCTGTACGCAAAACAGATGAACTATCCGGCTGCAAAAGAGCCAGTCCTTTTCAAGGTTAAATTAAGTGTCGCTATAGCGTTTGTATCATGTATAAGATTAGTATTTTTTAAGTCAGCTTCAACCTTTGGAACGGGCAGCAGGACAAAGATGCTGCTGCCCGATCATCCAATCAGATTCCTCCGATATTGGTTGAGGCATGCAGTGTCAAAGAAAAAAAGGCTATCCTTCCAATGATTTCTCCTGTTAGAATTAATACCGGAACCCAGACAGGAATCGTTCTGGTCATTATTAATGTTCCGAGAGGAATGGCCAGGCCGATGACAATTCGCAGCCAGTACAGGGGTGAACTAAGGTACTCTACTGCTGTCTGTTGCATTACAGTCCCGGCTGAAAACCAGATAAACGGAACTATCAAATAAACGGTAAGAGCCACCAGCAGTCCTGCTCCAAGAATTAATGTCAGCAAAGGCATTTTCTCTTTTGGAGAGAAATAACTTGAAATTGCCGTGCCAAGAGTAGCTGCCGTTAAAAGAAAAAATACAAAAGGCAGAATGTTGTTTAAAGCAGGATAACCTGGAGGGGCATAAGTCATACCAGTAAAAAATATTGCCAGCACACCCATCAGGGCTGTACCAGCAGCCAAAGCTGGCTTAACTTTCTGATCAATAGTTGCAAAACCGATAATCATAAGCATCAGAACAAGAGATACTCCCACAGCTTCCCGGCTCAGCCAGGCTGTACCTATATGTTTTATAACATTGACGGCACCCAGAGGATGACCCAGGTGCAAAAAAGAAGCTGCAATGCCGCACATTAGTATCAGTGCGGCAACAATCCATTCTGCGCGAATATTTCCTGTTGGTCCCTCCACTGCATACTGACGTACTGAGCTGATAATGACCATCCCAATGGCAGCCTGACTCAGGATGGTAAATGCAACCAGCGGCAATTCCATGCTGTTCATAATCTCTTCCTCCTTATAATTGTAGGGGTTTCAGCTACGCGAAACCGGACTGACGGGTTGAGTTTTGTATAGCGTGGAAATCCTTGAGGGTACTGCACCACGTTGGGATTTTCATAGGTAGAAAGGTCTATAAGTTCAAGGGCGTCCACCGGGCAGGATAAAACACATGCCGGTTTCAGGCCTGAATCAATGCGTTCCCAGCAGAAACTGCACTTTTCAGCCTTTCTAAGGACTGGATTATGTCGCGGTGCCCCGTAAGGACATGAGCGGATACAATTCCCGCATCCTATACACTTGTCTTGCTCATGCACCACAATGCCATCCTTGGCACGCTTGTAATATGCCTTAACAGGACAGACATTGGAGCAGGTCGGATTCTCGCAGTGATTGCAGGCCAAAGAATAAAAAGCACGTTCTCTGTGCGGATAAACTTCTGTTTTTAAATCATAAACATAGCGCCATATTACGCCCAATTCCTGGTGGTAAAGATTTTTACAGGCCATGGCACAAGTGAAACAGCCAATACAACGTTTGGCATCTATAAAAAATCCTAATTGTTTGTTCATAAATTGATCTCCTTATACCCTGGCGACATCGGCAAACTGGCCATGAATGGCCACACCGGGTGCCCCTGTTTTGTATGCGCCCATATCTGAAGATGTATCATCCACAAGGTTTTGACAATTATAGTCTAAGTTTCTGAACCATGCTGTATACATCATCACTACATCTGGAGGAACAACATCAGTAAGCTTGACTTCAAGACGTACTTCACCGATTTTATTAAAAACCCTGACCATGTCCCCATCTTTGATCCCCCTTTCCCTTGCAGCTATGGGGTTCAGATAACAGAAAGGCTTGGGGTTGTATTCCTCCATCCAGTCTAGATTCACGAATTGTGAATGAATGCCGAACTTGGTATGCGGCGTGAGGAGCCTCAGCTTATCGTAAGGCTTGCGTCCTTCTTTGAATTCAGGCAGAGCCTGATGTCCATGTTCTGCGCAAAGATCAGACTTGAACTCATATTTGCCTGAAGGTGTTCCGAATTCTAAATCCTGCCATGAGGCTGGATGCATTTTGGCCTTGACCGGTCCGTCTCTCAAGTCTTCCCAGGATTGAATCTGAAACAGATCATATATACCCTGATTGAATTCCTTGATCATCCACTCTTTAGTATCAATCTCTGTGGGATAGGTGCATGATCCAGGCTTAAGTTCATTCATTTTTCTGGACAGTGCAGCAGCGATTTCAGTGTTTGACCTGGCTTCAAACATGGGCTTAATGGCCTGTTCATTGATGGAGAGCCAGTAGTGCCAGTAAGAAGCATTAACTGTCCATTCTTCAAAAAGGGTTGTCACCGGTAGTACAATATCTGAAAGTTCAACTGTTTCAGTAAAGAACTGCTCAACAGAAACAATCAGTTCGGGTTTCTTAAATGCTTCCACCATCTTGTTGCGGTCAAAATCCTGGCTTAACGGGTTTTTACAGGACACCCAGAGCACCCTTACCGGAGGATCATCAACTGTAAGTATTTCTTCTGCTGTTTTGTTCATATTCATGGGTCTGTCTGAGTATTCATCCACTTTATCACCTGAAAAATCAAAATCACCGAGAGGACCTTCAGCACCGAGAAAACCCACAGAACCTTCAGGGCGGGGCTGAAGCAGAGCGTGATAATTAAATCCCCAAGTGTAAAGATGGCCATACCTTGCACCCCCGCCAACTTTACCTACGTTTCCGGTCATAGCCACCAGAGCGTCAATGGACCTTACAGACGCGCCTCCATTAACATGTCTTTGCATGCCGTAACCGATCCAGATGGTTGCTGGTTTGGCAGTTGCAAACTCTTCAGCAACTCTGGCAATCTGAAGAGCCGGTATTCCTGATTTTTCAGCAGCCCACTCCACAGTGATCTCATTTCGCAGGTAACGTGCAAAATCATTGAATCCTATGGAGTTCTGCATAACCCAGTCCCGGTCATACAATCCTTTATCAAGGATATGTCTGGCCATACCAAGGGCCAGAGCTCCGTCCATGGAAGTTTCAACTTCCCAGTATAGGTCGGCCTTGGCAGCAGTCTGAGTGAACACCGGATCAATGCAGACCACCTTTGCTCCCCTTTCCTGAGCAGCGTAGATGTACTTCATGGTATGCACCGAATTCCATGCAGGGTTGGCCCCCCAGAGAATAATATAGTTGGCATTGACCATATCTTCGGGGTCGTTGCACCACATATCACCAAGGTCATAATTTTGAGCATCAATACCGGCCGGCCAGCAAGGTGTACCCACTAACCTTGATGTGTAGCCGAGTGAAGTCATCATGCCTTCCACTGCATAATTTGTAATACCAAAGTTGCCCGAATACTTGGTCAGGGCAAGTCCCAGCATGGACCCGTCCTTTTCGTTGATTTCAATGAACTTGCGGGCAATAATATCCAGAGCCTCATCCCATGAGATCCGGCGCCAGTTGCCTGAACCTCTTTTATCCTGAATCATGGGATACTTTACCCGATCCGGGCTGTAAGGCCTTCTGGTATAAGCATATCCTTTTACACACAGCCCTCCATGTGTGAAGCTGGATTCAGGTGCCCCTTCAATATACTTTATAACTCCATCCCGGACATAAGTTTTGATGGAGCAGGTATCATAGCAGTTTCTGGGACAGGCATTCCTGAAAATCTGGTAACCATCTTCAAAATTTAGATCTGCTGAGGCGGTCATTGGTTTGAGCAGACCTCCCGGCAACGCAGTGAGTACCCCTGCGGCAGCCAGGCAGTTAAGGAACTTTCTCCTGCTCATGGAGCAGCTTAGAGGCATTTTAGCCTGATCATTAATGTTCTGGTCCATGCTTGTTCTCCTTGATTGAGGTTAGTAGGTATATGGTAATGTGATTATTTTTCCAGTTCAGATGCCACATACTTCTCCAACAGCACAACTACTGTATTTATGACTGAATGATTTGACGGGGCCTTGCGAGTTCTTTCGCAAAAATGAGGTATCCAGACGCACAGATGGTCTAAAATAAAATCCTGATGAATTGATTTCAGGTCTACATCATCATGCTCGATTCTGTGGTTATCTATGATCAAGGCTGCGTCCAGCTCTAAACTGACATGATCTTCCGGCAATGTGTTTTTCCAGGGCGACATCACTCCAAGCTGCTCAAATACCGAGCGGACAAACATGGTTGTTTCACCCATAAGGTTGGGCTCATTTTGCAGGTATACAGAAGCATATGGTGGAGCTTCAGGTGCTTTAGGGCCTACAAATAATCTGTTGAAAGAAAACTCAATAAGATCCCACTCAGCTGGATCTGGGGTTGGTGGTGCTGGTATTAAAGAGGAAGTAATCTTATCCCAGGCATCCATCATTTCCTGCTTTTGTGCTGCAATAAAAAAATCCCTGAGTCCCTCAACTGTTCTTCGTGACAAGGAAATTTCATTCATAACAACTCTCTCGTTAAGATTAACCTTCTATTTTTATCTTATAATAATCATCTGTATCATTGAGATAATGTACTTCTGTTGACAATTATTTTTCTTGAAAGGTCGCGAAAATAGCCAACTGGAGCAACATCCATGATATCATGTCCAGAAATAAAAAGCTGATTGCCAAAGCCTTCCATCAGCGTATATTGAGAATGAGATAAAATTAGGCGGGAATCAATATTATGAATTGTGTATTTAGTGGGTAGACATCAATACCCAGCGAAGATAAGGTACTGGTTATTTGTATCCTCTCACGAGAATATTTCTGTAAGGGGGCTGTCCCTTGAAAGGTCAAATAGTTTCCATCCGGAAAGTCTTTCTTTCCGGATGTTGAAGCTATTGGTTTTCTTTACGCAAACGAGGAGTTTTTTCTTTTGGCAAGGAAATCAAGCAATTGTGAGGAGGCGTATGTTATACGTTGACGAATAATTGTAAAGATTGACGCCGATAGAAGGAAAAAGAACCGTTTCCGGATGAAAACTAAGTAAACAAATCAGGGTTTTGAAGATATTGAAATAAACTTTTGTCTGAGCCAGTCAAGCCTACCTTTTTCCGGATATTTTTGCGATGCGTATTGATTGTTCCAACAGACAGGTTCAGTGCTTCGGCCACCTCCTTACTGGATTTGCCTGCCTGAATAAAATGACACACTTTCATTTCCGAGGGAGTAAGAGTAAGTAGGAGTGGATTGTTTTTTACTCCGGTATTGCCCATCATTTTCAAGAGCTGATCTTCAAAAATATCAATATAGCTGTTGCGAACCTGTTGGCTTTCAGCACTTTTAATTTTAGTCAGGGCGGGTAGAAGACTGTTTTCTAAGTTTTCAGCTATGCTGTTAAGGAGTTCTTCTTTGGAGTGCTCCACTGTGCTGAGAACATTTTTAAGGGTAATGACCATTTCCTCTACCTGCGTCTTCTCCTTGACAAGCTCTTCAGTTCTTTCTTTGACGATCTGCTCAAGAATCATTCTCTGGTTTACATAAGGTGTAATATCATTAAGAACCATGATGTATCCATGAGAAGCAAGGCTGACCGTGGACAGGGGAATTACTTTAAGCTCAAAATAGAAGTCATCGTCATATATGGATATCTCATGGGATTGATCCATGGGATAATACTTTACTACATCTTCAATAGATTCCCCTTCCAAGCCCAATACCTGCCAAACGAAAGAGTACTTTTCCAGAAGAGGAGCAATCAGTCTTCTGGCCGCTGTATTGGCTTCGACAATAATACCCTTTTCATCAGTAATTACCACCAGATCGGAAATTGAGGACAGGATGTTTTCGTACTTGTTTTTTTCCAGGGTCAAAGTCCGATTGGCCTGGTCAAGGCTTTTTTGTGACTCCTTGCTGGAAGTTGAAGACCACTCTGCTATTATTAATGTTTCCAGCGCATCCGCATAGCAGTGAATCCGATCCAAGGCCGCCAACTTTTCTTCAGAAGAATACTGAAGGCTGATAATAATCTGTTCCACAGAGTGCACCAGAGTTTTAAAGCATCCAAAAAACATCTTGGGAGTCACACCTCTGCTGCGATGGCGCCGTGCAGTATTAATTATATTTTCAGCCCAATCGACCTGGTCTATAAGCTGAGCAAAAGTAACCTGACAATTTAGGCGATAGTGTTTGATAATAGGTTCCATAAACCATTGAAACGACACAAGGCAGTCTTCTACTTTGGCAGTAGTATGTTCAAGATAGCCAGCATTTTGCATGTTCTCCGCCCACAGGGAAAGAAAATCTTCGTGTTTGGAAGAAAGAACAACCAGGATTTCCTGATCCTGAATATGTGTGGAAGTAGATTTCATTTAATCAGCTCCGGCTTTTGGGAATGCCTCGCGCAGGGATGACAGTTTTTGAACATACTGTCTCGCTTGCTCAATGTCAGTGCAATTTATAATCATATTGGTTATAAGATCAGGGTATTATGGTTTTGCCATACAGATTGCTTCGGTCGCTTAGGCTCCATCGTGGGTGACAGGTTTTCAGCAACTACATCCCTGACAGCTCAGGTGTCATTGCGAGCGAGTCTTCGAGCGCGGCAATCCTTGTTGCGAGCGAAGCGAAGCAATCTCGCGCTAAGGCTGTTTTTCTTGTTCCCAGGCTCCAGCCTGGGAATACCTCTTTTTTTGTGGCTCCAGCCACATTTTGAAGAAGCGGCTGGAGCCGCAAGAACTAAACGTTCCCAGGCTGGAGCCTGGGAACGAGGGGGTATAAGTTACTCACAGGTTCGGTCCCGGATCCTCCGGTCAGGAGCTTACAATGAAATACGCATACTCTCAATCATAAAAGTTCACCCAAAAACTATCTTGCCAAGTTACAGTCAATAACATATCTGAAAATCCTTCAGTATAAACCCTGGCGAGGTGGGAATGCCATATACAAGGCCTGTGCAGGATAAGATCTGGGAGATAAGAGCACAACATGGCAGAAGCTTATACATCACAGCCAGCGGCAGAAAAATCCTGATACTCAGGTGTTTCATCAAAAAAACAAACAAGTTGCCCCAAAGAGAATTAAAGATTGCTCTGAAAAGAGCCAGGGAGGTACAGGATGGGTAAAGCTTTAGATCAAAAACACAAAGAAATGATGAATGGTGACCCCGAGTATGCCAGGGCCTACGCAGATATGGAGCATGAGTTTGATTTTGCCAGGGAACTGATTAAAGCCAGAATAAGGGCTGGGCTTACACAGCAGCAGATTGCTGAGAAAATGGGAACCACTCAGTCCACCGTAGCCAGGCTTGAGTCGGGCGGGTATATGCCCAGCCTCAGGAGTCTACATAGATATGCACAGGCTACAGGGAGTAAGGTCAAAATTATTCTTGAGGCGTAATCAATCCCTTCCCATACTTCATTGGCTACATCCAATCATGTGCTTGTTTTTTCGGGTTATATGAATGTAATTACTTGCAATGCTGACAGCAGCTGCTTTCTTGTGTAGTAGTTTTTCTTTCAGCAGGTCTTTTTCTTACTCTTTATCGCCCAGCATTAAGCTTGAAAAATACCCCTGTAAAATAGATAATCTGTGCAACAGGGGGCCTGCTCATCAGTCTTGCCACATGAAGAGCTGCCCTATCAATGAAATCGGTGCTATCAGCATTTCCACCGCAACACTAAAAGTACTCACGGTGTTACCCCCAATGCATGCCAGTAAGGCCTGAATCCCGATTCCGCAATATTCGCAATAAGCATCAAGAATGGCTCATAATCATTTTTAGTATGGGCTGTATCCAGAGTCTCGTAATATTCCAACCGCTTTTCTACTGGAAGAATAATGGGCGGGAACCCGCTTTTCATAAGCTCCAAGTTCATGAGCAGCCGAGATGTCCTGCCATTTCCATCCACAAAAGGATGGACTTTCACAAAATCAGCATGAACACGGGCCGCCCTTTCTACCGGATGGAGAGACGCCCCCTGGGTTAGATACCAATTGATAAAGCTTTGCATTTCACTTTCTACATGCAAGGCATCGGGCGGCACATGATCGGCACCTGAAATAATGACATTTGTTTTTCTATAAACCCCCGCATTTTTGTCATCAATATTTTTCAGTATTAGTTGGTGAATCGACTTAATTTGCCATTCAGACAGAGGCTCATTTTTTTTGACCAGATCTTCCACAAAAAAAATGGCTTCCCTGTGGTTTATCACTTCTAAGTGCTCACGCATGGTTTTCCCGCCAATGGTGATCCCTTCCAAAGCTACCTTGGTTTCTTTCAGTGTCAGCGTATTACCTTCGATAGCGTTTGAATTATAGGTCCAACGAAGCACCAGATCCTCATGAAGATTGGAAACAATCTCTATGGGCAAAGGACGGAATGAATCAAGCTTCTGTTTTAGTTCGTCAAGCACCTGATATTTATTCATCTGTTTACTCCTTAAGCTGGTTGTCCATCCGCAACTCATCATTCGGCAAAACCGGGCACTTGCCAGGAAATTCATTTCAACATAGACGGCTTTTCTGTCTGCAACAGGCTGGGGAGAAAGAAATTTTTTCATTTGCCGGGGAGTGGCGAATGAAAAGGCAGCCTTTACGTCGAGCGCAGAGGGATGGCTGACAATAAGGTCAGGCACCCCAGACAATGATTTTAGAACTTTCAGCACCCCACAGCATGAATCGTATTCTGATCAGCCTTGATGGTTTTCCAGAACAGCCTGCTTTTCCAGGAGGGCTTTACGCGCCGGTCAAAGATAACTAACCAGCCCTCGTGGCAGCCCAGGGTTTCCATGTAGCAGGCCAGTTGTTTTTGACCTTCTTTCAGAGTCTTGGCATCTTTTCGGATTTTGATTTCTAAGGGGTAACGCTGATTTTCATAATGGATGCACACATCAATGCGACCACGACCTGTGGCCATTTCCCGGTCTATCCGGCCACCGGAATTGATGATGCGCTGCA
>NZ_JYNP01000058.1 GCF_000934755.1 Desulfonatronovibrio magnus | reverse complement strand
GTTGCCTAAAAGTGCGAATCCCAGCACATCAACAAAGTAGAATTGACTGAGCTTTTTGATCAGGCCCAGCAGAAAGTCATTGTCTTTATCCTTGATGGGCAGGCCCTGAAGAGCTGTTCTGGAAACAATATGGTATACGCTGGGCTGATTATCCCTAATAAATCTGGCTATTCTTGGCATGGCTGACCTCCGTTAAGGCTTGTGGTTGCTGGGTTGAGAGGAATATAGCGGAATGGGTTAGAAAATGCAACTTAAAGAACCTGTCCCCACTTTCTTCCCTCCTGGCTGGGTGGCCTGCATCACAGCTACGCCTGGGTATAAGCCAGCATCTTGAAAGTCTTGTCGAGGCCTTCGGATCGGCGCATGGCAGCCGAGGGATTGTTGCGTCCAATGGTTGGGTTGGATAGTCTCGACGCTGTTTTTTGCTCCGTTCGTCACTATGGATCGGTAAAATTCTGTGCCGAAGCATGGAAAATGATTGTAGCCTGCCGATCCGGGGTGGCATGATTTTCAATTTTTTATGCGTTTTGTTAGCTGGGAAAGGTGCGTCGTATTATTGGACACTACAATAGAAAATGAACATGGTCTGCCGGTTCTCGGTGGCATTATTTTTAATTTTTTATGCGTTTTGTTAGCTGGGAAAGGTGCGTCGTATTATTGGATACTACAGTTACCCCGATTTACGGATTTTATTCGAATTTTTATTGCTACGGCACAGATACCCAGGTAAATCAAAATACAAGACCTGACCCCAGACCGCGATTTGATTTGTTAAGTAAGTCAATCACGGAAATCACCTTTCCACCACACTTGATAAAATTTGAAAGTGTATTTCTTATTTCTTCAATGTATGCGTAATTAAAAACAATAACTTCATCAACATAATCTCTTTTGACTCTATGTGGACATACAATTACTATGTCAGATACAGGCGTATAACAACCATGCAATGTGCTATTAGCATCAACTACAAATTCAAAATGTTTATTATTCAATTTAGCCATGGCAAGTGTTGTGACCCCACGTCCCCATCCACCATAAGCTGCAAGACGCACTCCGGAACGCCGTTTCTCCTCTACATATTTTTTGAGGTATGCAAATGAACTTAAGACTTCCGAGCGGAACTCAATAAACGTTGAAAGCTTGTCAAGTGCAGGATTGTCAAATGATGATAGATCTCTTGTCGATACAAGATGGCTATATTGGGGAGTTGCTGCAACGAGCATGGAACTGCCTCGGCAGACTTCCTTCGGCAAAAAATTGAAATCAATGATGCGAAAACCATGGCGTTTGAGGAAGCGACTTATGGAGCTGTAGTGCAAATAGGTGGTGTGCTCATGACCAAAAAGTGCAGTTTCGTGCTTTGAATAGATGTCATGAAGATCATGCACCTCGATCAGGAAGACCCCCTTCTGTGGATCAAGTATCTGCCTGACGTTTTTCATGAAATTAGAAGGATCAGGGAGATGATCGAATGTGTGAAGCAATACGAGCAAGTGTGCTTTTCTGAACTCCAAAGGTATTAAATCAATCGTGTCTTCTGTGAACAACGCGTTAATGACCTTGACGTTGATACTTGTGGCTAACTGACACAGGTTAGACGCCGCTTCAAAACCTAATACACTGGCACCTCTTTTCTGAAACAGAGACAGTAAATATCCATCAGCTGCACCGACCTCAATAACCTTAGTGCCTGGATTAAAGTGTATCCACTGTTGACATTTAGAAACCAATGATTGCATGTAACTGCGAATGTATGGAGAATTTGAAGCAACATATTGATAGCTATTGTAATACTGATGAAGATTGACATCGTGCTGGGTCTGCACGCTCAAACATTCAGTACAAAAAAAGAGCTCCATCGGATATGAGAACTCATTACCGCGCATTTCATGCATGACAATTTCATCAAAAAAAGGAATAGAGTCAAAGTGCATGAATTGTGTTAAGTTGTTGCTTCCACACAGGCGACAATGAGTACGTTTAATAATATTATATTTTAACATGTTTATGCAATTAATTTGAGGTTACACCTTCACGATGAAGATTTTTCATTGCTAATTTTCGCAGTGATGAATTTGTAGAAATATACGGTATTACACGTTCTGAAATTGAAAGTGCCTCCTTGATTGCATAAAGCATATTCAAATCCAAAAAATTAACATTAATTCCATTGATTAAATTTAAGCAAGAAACTTGTTGATCGACGTAACTATCAACAATTCCATCAATTAGTTCATTTCCAAGTAGTGAGACATGCGAACCAAGACGTATATCGTAGTTTCCCGACTCGAAGAAATCAATAAGACTGGCAAGCATTGTCGAGATAGGTTTACGTTTATTATGCCAATCTTTATCAACTGATATTGGTTTAGAATTATTGACCCTTACCATTCCTGGTTCAATAGTAAAATCAAAAATTAGTTGATAGTCTGATCCGATGAACTTTATAGACCGTGCTCGCTGCTCCGCATTACGGGCAATGCGCACAATAACATTTGTCCCATTGTAACAGTATTGTATCGATACATCGCTACCACCACCGTTTACAACAATATTGACTGGAATCGGCCTGAACACTCCTAATGTGGCGTAGAGAATTGTTGCAACATGAGGGAGTACATCGAAAATAACAGGCACGCTGGAATCATATGATTTGGATTTACCATAACGTATTTCATTTGCAGCATCTAGCCAAGTTATATATACGGATGAAAATTTTCGACCATCCAAGTAATTCATCCGCAACTTATCAAGGTAACTTGCGAAGAGGTAAGTATTCGTACAGAATAGTGACAGTCCAAGCGAATTAGCTAGTTTGATTAAATCAATGGTTTCCTCTTGTGAAAATGCAATCGGCTTCTCACTTATGATGTTATAGCCAGCAAATAGTGCTTCATTAATGGACTTGCGGTGCAGATAGGCTGAGTTGATGATTAACGCAACCCCGATTGTTGTTGAAGCGCATGGAACTGGCGTTGATACAACTTGAACGCGCTTTCCTAATTCAGAAATTTTCAGCCATTGCTTAAGCTCAACATCATCTGGATCACCCTGCATATGGATAATGGTCTTTTCCGGCACGGCAGCACATAGCTCGCCAGCGATCAACCTTGCCCATCTGCGGTTACCAACAATCAGCCATCTGTCAATTTTTGCCATGACTCTCAAATAATATGAACGATTCGACCTTTGAAACCATGCTCACAAAGGTAACCTTCAATTTCTTTGGGAATATGCCACGCCAAATTGAGAAGCACCTCTACTTGATCGATACGAGCGAATAATTCCTCATCCGAGCGTATAGGTATGCGTGTGCCAGGGAGATAATGTCCGATTTTCAGCGACCCTGGTTTTTCATACACAACCTCTATTTCAGATTCTGTCAGCCCAAGCATGGCTACCAATATCGCAGCCCTTCCAGGAAACGCCTTTGCTGACAATTTTCCATGAGTACCTACCAATTCAAGGATTTCTGCCTTCTTTTGAGACTTCCATGTATCAATAAATGAGCGCATTTGAGCAAACTGCTCAAGAAATGCAGATTCGTGTTGCATTTTGACTTTCATATTGAAATTTGCCTCAGATAATGCATCTTTAGCTTTTCCGATAACAACACGGATGTTCCCACCATATCTTTGTGGGAATTGAACATCTATAACTTTACGGCCAAGTGTTTCAGCGATGTGTATAAATGAATTTATACTATAAGTTCTAGGATGTTCGTGGTAAAAAGTGTCAAATTGTTTCTTTTCTAAAACAGAACCCATATAGTGATTCTCTACTACTAGAATTGAATTATCGCTCATGACAGTGTCAACTGCTCTTAGCAATTCTGGCAAATTTTCAATGTGAGCAAACACATTTGTGAATGTTACAACATCAATTTGTTGATTTTTTTTTATTATTTCTTTAGCAACAGAATAAGAAAAAAATTTGTTAAGAATTATATGTCCGCGACCTTCTGCATCTTTGAATGCATCTGTCGGCTCAACGCCGATCGTTTTTGCACCTTTGGAGGAAAAAAAGTCTAGCAAGCTGCCATCATTGCAACCAATATCGAGAACTGTTATGTCAGATAGTCCACCTAGGTAATATTCGATTGAGTTTACAAGTTCCTTCATTCCGTTTAAAACATCAGCTGTAAAGCGAGAACGATAATGGTAACTCTGAGGAAAAAGATTGATTTTTGGCACCTGATAACGCTGAATTGCAGTAGAACACTTCTTACAATACAAAATTTTGATAGGATAATAATGACATAATGATTGGCTACCCACAGGTATTAATTCGTCGCAAAGTGGATGCAATCCCAAATCAATCACAGGAAATAGTTTTTCATTTCCACAAACTTCACACTTGAAAACCTCAATCATTTGATTCATTTTATTTTTACCTTTAGTCATTTATATTTTGGATTGTTTTACAAAATAATGAAATATTCAAATAATTAAACTTCAATTTCACAGAGGGCAGCAACTCCCGGCAAAGCCGAGGCGTTGTAATAATTGAACCGCTCAAAGCGGTTGAAAACATGGAGTCGCCTAAAGGCAACTATTGATCAAACAGCTTCAACTGCTCAAGCCTTTTGTCTACTTTCTCTTGGTTCTGTATATACTCACGTATGGTTTGCTCGTCTCTTCCAATCGTTGAAACATAAAAACCAATTGCCCAGAAATTCTGGCCAGCGAAATTTTTCTTACGGCCAAAGAACGTTCTCGCAATGTGGATTGCGCTTTTCCCGTTAAATATCAGTTCATTACCAATGAGTATCAAATCGTAGCATAAGGGATGTAGGCCCAAATCCAGTACAGTGGTCAATTTACGTTGGCCACAAACTTCACATATTTAAATTTGAGTGGGTTTCGTTCAAAAATAACCTTTAGTTTAGGTTGATGTTTTAGAAGCAGGAATGTTGATCTGATTCGTGTGCTCACGGCCATCAATTTGAAGAATCATTTGCATGCATTTTGCACAGTCATCAAGATTTCTTCATACTCATCCAAAGCCTTTGCAGTGCGCAGCTCATTGTTTTCATAAAAAAACTTGTACCATTCTATGGTCTTGATAAACGTCGTTTCACTGTCCCAGACCGTTTCCCAGCCCAGTTCAACCCGCGCTTTCGAACAGTCCAGTCGCAAAAGGTTGGCTTCATGGGGCTCGTCCGGGTTAGGCCGTAACACATAATCAAATGCATTCCAGTGCTTCTTAATGCGCCGCACCACTTCACCGACAGTAATGGTGTCAGCGTCACTAGGCCCGAAATTCCAGGCCTGGGCCAATTCCTTCCGGCCATCTAGCAACTTTTGGCCTAGGAGCAAATAGCCGCTCAGTGGCTCCAGGACGTGTTGCCAAGGGCGTGTGGCCTGTGGATTACGGATGATCACCGGCTTATTCGCGACTGTAGCGCGCATGATATCAGGAATCAGACGATCCTCGCCCCAATCCCCCCCGCCGATGACATTCCCGGCCCGGGCGCTGGCCAGCAAAACCTGATGAGATTTCTCATACTGGTCAGGATGAAAAAAAGAATTACGCCAGCTGGATGTGACCAGTTCGGCACAGCCCTTGGAAGCACTATACGGGTCATGTCCACCCATGGGGTCGTTTTCACGGTAACCCCAGATCCATTCCTGATTTTCATAGCACTTGTCCGAGGTGATATTGACTATGGCCCTGACTGACTCAATCTTGCGGCTGGCTTCAAACAGGTGGATGGTGCCCATGACGTTGGAGGCAAAGGTTTCCACTGGTTCACGGTAAGAACGCCTGACCAGGGGCTGGGCAGCTAGGTGAAAGACTATTTCCGGCTGACTTTTCTGAACTGCTCCAGCCAGTGCCTGGGGGTCGCGGATATCACCGATAATGGAGCGCATGGGCAGGTTAAGCAGTTTGAAATGGCTGGGATCTGTATCCGGCTCCAGAGCGAATCCAGTTACATCAGCGCCCAGTTGGATAAGCCAGAAGGCCAGCCAGGAGCCTTTGAAACCTGTGTGGCCGGTGATGAGGACTTTCCTGGACCTAAAAATGTCGTTAAAGAGTTGAGACATTACCAAACCTTCCACGGGGCCTGGTTCTTTTTCCACATGGCATCCAGTTTTTCCATATCCCGCAGGGTATCCATGCAGTACCAGAACCCCCTGTGAACATATACCATGAGTTGATCCTGAGCGGCAATGGTCTCAAGGACGCCATGCTCCAGGTCGCAAGCCTCATCCGGAGTCAGGTAGTCGAAAATTTCGCGGTTGAACACAAAAAAACCACCGCTGATCAAGCCGCCGTCCGCCACCTGGGGCTTTTCTTGAAATGATTTGACCTGAGCTCCTTCGATTTTGAGTTCTCCGAACCTAGCAATGGGATTGACTCCGGTTACAGTGGCTATCTTCCCGTGGGAGAGGTGGAATTCAATGAGTCTTTTTACATCCACATCCGCCACACCGTCTCCGTAAGTGAGCATGAAGGTATCGCCCTGGATATACTTTTCCACGCGTTTAAGGCGGCCTCCCTTGAGGGTCTGTTCTCCTGTATTGGACAGGGTGACGCGCCAGCCTGCCTCGTCATGGCAGTTGTGCATGGAAATGCAGTCAGGCTTGCCAAGTTCCAGGGTGATGTCGTTGTTCATGGCCTCGTAGTGCAGGAAATAATCCTTGATGTCATCACCCTTGTAGCCCAGGGTCAGGACAAATTCGTTGAAACCGTAATGGGCGTAAATCTTCATGATGTGCCATAAGATGGGCTTGTTGCCGATGTGGACCATGGGCTTTGGCTTGAATTCGGTCTCTTCCCGAAGCCTGGTTCCAAGACCACCGCAGAGTATTACTGTTTGCATAATGCACCTAATAAAAATTTGTTTTAATGTAGTATTATAATGCGTAAATATAATTTAATTTTAAAATACTGTGATACTGAGCAAATTCGCCACTAAAGTAATGCTGAATATTAATTTTGATTATGTTCAAGGTTTAAATTTTTAAAAAATTTTTTTACTGAATTCTTGACATCGCTTGGTTGGTTTTCGAAATAAATATTATTTTTTAGATGTTTAAAAATAAAGTCTATCAGTAAGCCATTGCAAATTGTATTTTCCTTCAATTGTAAAATATCATCATATGAGAACACACCTAAATTGATGAGCTTTTCAAGCATCAAAATCCAACTAAAGCTATGATGTTTTTGGTTTCTCAAAAACTCATTTTTTGAAAAATCTTCATCAACGGGTCTTGTTGCCAAGTCGCTTATTTTTTCCTGAGAAGAAATAGTTCTGTGACAAATAAAAGGTTTGCCAATTAATAATACTTTTGAGCTATGAAATGCTTCCATAAATGCACCTACATGAGGATAGTAAGTGTTAAAGTATTTACTAATATCGATATTGGCATACTTCTTTCTATCAAATATATTTGCGCTAATAAAACCAAGTACACTAATCAGCCCAAATGTCTTACAGAAACTGCGAAGTCCATCAAATGGATACACTTTATTGCAATCGAGATTCATCCAATTATTCGTAAGGCTCACGGATAAATTCTTGTTTTTTCGTGTTTTATTTAATACAAGAAATTCATATTCTGATGTACTTAATATATTAAGGATACAATTTATCGCATTTTTATCTTCTATATAGTCATCATCTCCAAAAATCCAAAGATACTTGCCTGTACATTTTTCAGCACATAATTTAATATTTTGTTCTATATTGAAAGTTTGTAAGTTGCGATGACTATATATAAACTTATAATTTCTTATAAATTCAGATACCTCATTGTAGCATTCTATTGGAGAGCAATTATCTGTAATAATGATTTCAATAAAATCTTCATATTTTCCTGATATTTGTTCTATAAACTTCGATAAGCAGTGTTTTAATTCATTTGGACGACAATATGTGGGTATAGCTATTGAAAGAAGTTTCTCGTTGTTTGCTCGGTTGATATTTGCTGCAGTTATTAAATTTTCATGAAAATGCTTGCCGTTAGAGTTGATATGTTCGTTTGCGGGTATTATATGGTGTTTAACCGCTTTAACTGTGTTTGATAATTCTCTCTCTCTCTCTCTCTCTCTCTCTCTCTCTGGGTTGGTTGACTGTATTATGTCATTGGCTATATTTGAATTAATGCCAATAAAATCAGTTTGAATCATCCCAAACTTCTTCTTTATTTGTGGCCATTCCTCGATAATATTTTTCCATTTGAATTTTCTTTCTGCAAAAACATACACTGTATCAACAGACGATATTTTTTTGGTGATAATTCTAAAATTATCGTTAAACGATAGGATATTTTCTGATTTTTCAGGAAATACATAAAGTGTGTCCATAATAGAAAACCCTTGGTTTGATAGTAACAAAAGAGGTCTTAAATCATTAATAATCTCCATCCATATCAAGCTAATGTTATTAATTGAATGTTTTGCACCTAATAATGCATCATACTCTCCACCCTGTAGGTCAAGCTTTAGTAGGTCTAAATTATTGATTTCATAGTTTTTGATGATGGAATCAATCGTGGTGCAGGCAATCTTGTTGACAAATAAGTCTCCTGATGATTGTTGAGTATTTCGTAAAATATTTTGAGCTTCTTGTTCAGAAATTAACCTGCCAATATTTGAGCAACCAGCAAACCCTTTCCTGCCCCATGTAGAATCTTCATTAATAGTTTTGGGATTGAAGAAATATCTATGATCTTCATTTATGGAGAGCGCATAAGGATATAGCTTAATTCTGCTATCTTGCGAAATGTTTTTATTTAACATGTCTAAATTGCCTGGGAATGGCTCTACAGCGAATATTTTGCAATCGTTATCAAAATGTTTGCAAATGTCTTGTAGGAATGTACCTTGTCCTGCACCACCATCGATAACGCTTTGAAGTTTTTTGCCTTGAGTGTGTATATATCTTGAAAGTAAATTTTCAATTGTAAGGATATCGCTGTTCACTATATTAATTATATTGTGATGCGATCTTTTGTGAGAGTTATCTATATCGTTTTTATCGGGCATTGAATAGAATTGATTTTTTAGATTCAAAATAAATTCGTTTTCATGATTGCTATCAGTAAAAGCTATTATATTCCCCCAGCTTTTATCAAGGTCTTGCCTGCTATCATATCTTGACAGTCTATTCCAATCATGACGTATGCCATAACGGATAATTGGGTGCCACTCACTTACCAAAAGCTTGTATCCTTTTTCTAAAAGAAAATCTGCTAAGTCATTGACAGTGTATGGCGGTGAAACATTGAGAGTTTTCAGGTTTTCAAACTCGCATTCAATAATAGTAGGCTTATACTTGTCCCAAGGTAAGCCTTGAAGGACAAATAAGTCATGGCCTTCTGTGTCAATCTTGAGAAAATCAATATGCGGGAAATCAAATTTTTCAAGCGCGTTTTGAAGGGTTACGATATCAACGTTTTGATTATCAATATGAGATTGGTGAAATTTGGACAATGTGCTTATGCCTGTACTCTCTTCTGACACGTAAAACGGGACATTCTTTTGTTTCTGGTTGCCTACCGCTCTCCTGTCAATGTGAACTCTAGTTTTGTTAGGATGTTTGTCTATGTTAGATTTTAATCTTTTATAATTGTTGCTATCTGGTTCAAATGCAAGAATAGTCCAATTATTATTTAAAAAATGGATTAATGAGGTACCGAAATGTGCGCCAACATCGATCATTACGCCATTATTTATCTTTGGCAGTAATGTTTCTGCTATTGCTTTTGTTTCATCAATGCTTACTGAATCAGTGCGAGACATTGGACCTAATATAAAATTATCGTGATTTACATTTAAATCAAAATGAACCCTATAATCTACCTTTCCAAATACCTGACAATGCCCATCAAGCGTTGCATCAATAATTCTCCTGCCAACGGACTCATAGTGGTATTTTGCTGCTCTATAAGCCACTTCTGAGTTTTCAAGATCTGGGAGTTGCCATTTGTATCCTTTACCAAAATACGTAGGGTCAAAATGATTGGGGTCATCGCCTTGAGATTCAATAAGTTTGTGTGGCTGACCCTTGGTAGCAAAGTAATGGTCTACGCCAATGAGGATCACTTCCTGAAAACCCATGAAATATGCCAACTGCAAAGCCCCATGTGTAACCGTAGAACCAAAATTGGTTCCATGTCGTGGATCTGTGTGAAAGATTGACATGGTTTTTCTGCAATTAAGATAAATAACATCATCGTCAGGTTTTAATGTAGGAATTGCTTCAAAATGAAAAAACTTTGGGCATTTTACCTTTTCCAGCATTTCACGACCAGATTGCTGTAGCATGGCCGGATTAACACAAATGTGGTAGGTAGGATGAAAGTCAAATTTGTCAAAACCAAGGTATATCCGGTTCATCCCGAAAGTATATTCATTCTTTAAAAACGAAAGATCCATTTTGTTGAGGCTTGGACCATTCCCAATTATTACGCATCGCTCTCCTCTGTGGATATTTTCATACTTTGCAAGCTTTTGTCTTCCAATTTCAACACCTTTTTTGCGTAGGGTTAAAATCTGGATTTTTTGGAAAACATTGTTTAGTTCCGTATTTCTATCATGTTCTTTTTTGACATATCTTGCAGCTTTATTAATAAGTTGTACTTGATAATTATCAGGGAGCCATATGGACCAGTAATAGTTCGTAAGCATTGATAAGGCTTTTATGTCATCTGGATTTTTTCCCAAATATTTCTCAAGTTCTATACAGTAAGTTGCTCTATCATTTTTAGCCTGGGCTACTTGGATTTTATCCCAGAAATGTTGTTTTTCAGCTTCAGAGGAGGTTTTTCTATTTCTGGATATTTCGTCTTTTTTTACATTATTTTCTGCTTGATTAGGTATACCTCCCCCAATCTCCGCCCACACCCCGGCATTCAAATGCTCATCAGTCAGCAGCCTGCTTTCGGGTCGAATCTGTATATTCTTACCCATACGCATTGCGCATAGGGCCAGGCGGCGTTCGGATTCAATGAGGCGTTCCGGATTCTGGTGGATGGTTCTCAGCAGCTGCAGGTCCTTGTCCCCGGTAAAATATCCTGAAAAGGCCCTGAGTTTAACACAGGCCTCCATGCACCTGGCTTTTACCCATTCCACTGAAGACTCTTTAACCGGAATCTGATCCTGCTCGGGCATTGGGGGCAGGAAGGGCAGGTTGAAATTAAGCTCTTGGCCCTGCTGGGTAGCCTGGCTTAACTGCTCCAGCATCTGGACCGCTCTTCTTCTTTCTCCGACCATGTATAAGGCTCTGCTTAAAGAAACCACAATAGAGGGTTGGGGGCTGCCCTGGCTGAAAATTTTAACCAAGCCTGCAACTGCCTGCTCATATCTGCCGGAGCAGAGTTGATCCAGAGCCTGAAGGTAGTTAAAGCCTGCATTTTGCCATGTGGGCATAAACTCCCGGGTCCAGGGCAGGGAACCAAGATAGTTCTGCCAGTTGACGTTTATCTGTGTAGACGCGGACAGCTGTTCTGCAGTCTCAGGCCTGGCAGCTATGAGGTTCAGCAGATACTGGTCTTTTTTGGCTTCTGAGTAAGGAACTATATGATCAGGTCCGGGCAGATAGCGATATATTTCATAGCCCAGGTCATTGAGCACAGTCATACTCTGTTCGGCACTGGCAGCGGAAAATATAATCAGGGCCGAACTCTGGGTAAGAAAATCCCTGCCGCCTTGCAGCACTTGTGGTTCGTGGCCATTTACATCCAGTTTGATAATGTCAATTTGAGGCTTACCGGCTTCATTCCACCAATTATCCAGAGTGATTCTCTCAAAGTCACTGCCCTGGGTGGTCTTGCACAGCTCCGGGGGGCTTTGGGATAAAGAGGCTTTTCCTGGCTTATCTGACAGGGCCTTGGAGATTACTTCCAGATTGTCAGGCTTGTTGCTGTTTAGGTACTCGGTTACTTCAGGGCCTGGCTCAAAGGCGTAGACCTTGGCTGCTGCCTGGGCCATGGTTTTGGCGTAGACACCGTAGCAGGCCCCGATGTCAAGGCAGTTCATTCCGGACATTGTTATACGCCGGATCAGCTGCATCTCATCTTCGAACCAGTCTTCTTGTTCCAAGAGGACGCAGGTGGTCATGTTTTCCAGAGTTGCAGGGGCAGTTATGGTGACGTTGCCTTTGATTTTTATTTGCCAGGTGTTATTCATATTTAGTAACCAATTGTAATAGCTAAAAGTTTGAAGCTAAAAGCTAAAAGTTTGAAGCTAAAAGCTGAAAGCAAGAAGCTGAAGAAGCTGAAAGCTCGAAGCTGAAAGCCCCAAGCTTAAAGCTGAAAGCATATTAGCTCAAAGTTTAAAGCTGAAAGCAAGAAGTAAGAAGTAAGAAGCTGAAAGCCCCAAGCTTAAAGCTGAAAGCAAGAAAAAAGATAAAAGCCTATAACCTTTCAACTTGACCCTTTAAGCTTCTATTTTCTTTTTCTTCCTTTGAGCTTGGTCCTTTGAGCTTATAGCTTCTTTTTCTTCCTTTCAGCTTCTTCTAATTTAATGAATTTATCAGTCCTTTGAGCATTGAAGCAATTTCGTAAGCTTCAGATCTTAGTTTTTTGTAAGTATCTGTATTTATCCAGCCTTTATGGTGGAATATTTCCAGAAATGTCATGGTTTCATATAATGAGCCCCTGGAAATGTAGCAGAATTGGATGAATTCCTTCTGGGATCTTCGCCCCTTTCCCTCTGCAATATTGGCAGATACAGAGGTTGCGCTGGACTCAATCTGTTCAATCAGCCGAAAATGTTTCCTGTCGCACTGCAGATCATCAATTACATCAATTACGGTTACAGCAAACTGAACCGCTCGTTCCCAGACCTGCAGATCCTCATATCCAAACCGCATCTCTCTTTACCCTCTCTTCTTCTTGCTTCCAGCTTGGACCTTTAAGCTTCTATTTTCTTTTTCTTCCTTTCAGCTTGGTCCTTTGAGCTTCTAGCTTCTTTTTCTTCCTTTCAGCTTGGACCTTTAAGCTTTAAGATTTTCTTACTTCCAGCTTTCACCTTGGGGCTTATCGCTATTGCTTTCAGCTTTTCAAATATTGTCAAAGCTCAGAACATCATTGCTGTCGAATTCAAATTCCTGCTCCTGTTCTAAGCCTTCCTGGGTGTACTTTAGCAGTTTGGGAATCTGATACATGGATGCTATCTGGGCATAAGCTATATCCAGAGCCAGGGCATCTCTGAGAATTCCAAGCTTTTCCGGATCAATCTGGGACAGCAGCTGATGATTTACCTGAAAAAAGCCCTTGATAACCTGCTGGTTTTTCCCAGGGTTAATGGTAAAGGGCTCAAGCAGACCATGTTCTTTCAATAGTACACAGGCCTGAATACAAAGCTTTCTGTTATGGTGCAGCTGCTCCAGAACCTGCATGACAGCTTTCACCCTGCCTGAAAGATGACCGTTGTTATCAAAAAAGGGCATTGCGCCAGAAGTATCCGGTTCAACCACATGATCTTCATCAACGCAGAGTACAGGTTGTTTGCTGCCCTTAGCCACAAGCCTGGCAAACGGATAACACTTGAGTAAAGCTGGTGCAAAGCTGTCTCTGGCTTTTCCTTCTTCTGTCAGGTAACAATTTTTACCCCGTGCAAAGGAGGTCAAAGCTACAAGACAATTATTCACTACAGCCAGAGGAAGCGAACCGGCAGCTGCAAATGCTTCAGCTGAAAACACAGGCACTGCCTGCAAATTAGAGGCAAAGGACAAGGTCGATGGTTGAAGCCAGGCTTTGTCCTTATGCGCTTGCAGAGAAACGGCTACCGGTTTTTTGTACAGAGCAGGAATGTTCATGACTTATTGAAACTTTACCTCATGCAGAAAGCTGAAATCATCTTCAGACTGCTGACCTTCCCTGGCGAACTCAAAAAGCTTGTCTATGTGCTGCTCGGAAAGAAGCTGACAATAGGCAATAAGTATTGCTCCGTTTTGACGCAGCTTCAGATAGTCCTGATCTGGCAAGGCATTCATCTTTTCTTCATCAATTTTAAATATACCCTTGACCTCCATATCTTCAGACCGGGCAGACCAGGGTACAATCAGATCCAGCTCTTCCAGGGTTTTGCAAGCAGTCTCAGTAGCTCTTCTGCTAACCTCAATGGTTTTAAGAAAGTCCATGATTTTCTGCAGTTCCGGAGCGGGCTGTGCCTGGTCATCAAAAAATGGTTCGCCGTCAGGCCCATCAGTGATCAGTCCGCTGTCTTCAAATATACACAGGATCAGTTTATCCTTTTCTTCGCCCGAAACCAGGCGAAACGGATACCCCCGAAGCGCAGAAGGGACGTAAGAACCCCGCCACTGTCCAAGATCATTAACAAAAAGGCTTTTACCAGGCTCAACACCAAGTACCGCAGCCGGTACAAATTTATCATTTTGTTTCATCAGAGCTATAGGCATGGCATGTACAGCTTTAAAAAGCTCAGAACCTACCAGGGGCAGGACAGGAGTATTTTGAGCATAAAAATATGTTTCGTAACGCTTCCAGCTTTTGCCAGCCATTGTTTCCGGATTGACCGGGATAAGTTTTTGCATGGTATTTATCCTTTATTGTTAGCTTTCCCACATATGCATGTAGGCTTGTTCAAGACCCAGGACGAATTTTTTTTCATCCTGCTTCATAAGACCACGAAGGCTGGTGTGCAGTTCAGAAAGTCTGACTTGATCAGCTGCCAGCCTCCGGGCCTTCTCAATATATAACTGTTCAGAACCGGCAGTAAGTTCTCCCAGATTCAAGGAGTTCAAAATACTTGTTCCAACTCTTGATACATGCCTGTCTCCAGTCATGGTTATCACAGGCACACCCATATACAGGGCCTCACAGGTTGTGGTCGTGCCATGGTAGGGATAGGTATCCAGAGCTATATCCACCCGATTGTACCAGCTAAGATGTTCCTTGGTATCACCGCCACTGGGTACGAAATTCACCCTGTCCAAATCAATCCCAGCCTTAGAAAAACGCTTTTGCCATATATTGAGAGCATACGGGTCGTTTAAGTATCTGCCTTTGAGTATAAATTTTGAACCAGGCACAGCATTTAAGACCTGAGCCCAGAGAGCTATGGTATCTTTGGATATTTTGACCAGATCATTAAAAGAACCAAAGGTTACAAATCCGTTGTTGTGTAAAGGCAAAGAGCCTGCCTCAGGAACATCATTTCCCGGGCGATAACACAAAAAGCAGCCCGGAAGACGGTACAGCTGTTCTGTATTGTATCTTTCGGTCATTCCGGGAGGATCTGTGACTGCATCCACAATTCTCCAGTCCATGGATTGAAGGCCGGTGGTATTGGGGTAGCCCAGATATGTTACCTGCACAGGAGCTGCTCTTTTTGCAAAAAGAGGCAGCCTGTTGCCGTAAGTATGCCCGGAAAGATCTATTAGAATGTCAATTTTATCCTGTAATACCTGCTGCATTGTCTGGTCATGGCTGAGTCTGTGGATGTTTCTCCAGGTGAGATTCATGGACTGGATTTCTCTGGTAATCTGATCCTCTTTATCTGAGTTGTAATAACAAAAGATCTCAAACTTTTCCGGATCATGATTATCCAGTACCGGTCTGATAAACCAGGCTACCGAATGGAGATTAAAGTCCGCTGAAACATAGCCTATACGAAGTTTTTGGCCTGCCTTGCTCAAATACTTGCGTGGTGCGTAAGCTGAAGTCAGGCTTTGTCCGTATTCTCTGTGTCTGGCAAAAACATCCTGAGTAGACATATCTGGATGGCAGTTCAGGAAAAAAAGCAAAATATCAAAAGCTTTTATATTACCCGGGTTGATGGCCAGGGTCTTTTCAAAGTCATTTAGAGCCTGATCCAGAAATCCCAGCTGGACCAGTAAAGCGCCTCGGTTAAAATACCCGTCAGCCAGTTCAGGGTTTAGTTCAAGGGCCTGGTTATAATCTTTAAGTGCAGCTTCTGGCTGCTGCATATCCTTGAACAGGTTGCCCCGGTTGCAGTACCCTTGAGCCAGCCCGGGGTTTGATTTAAGTGCCTTGTTAAAGACGCTTAAGGCCTGCTCATGTTTGCCCAGCTTGCGCAGCAGATTACCGAGGTTGCTCAGGGCATCAGCATAATCAGGAGCTATGTTCAGGGCTTTGTGGTAAGACTCAAGCGCTTCCTGGTCCTGGCCCATGTCTCTAAGTATGTTGCCCTGATTATTATAGGCCTGGGCAAAATCTGGCCTGAGTTTTAATGCCTGTTGATAGCACCTGAGTGCTTCGGATTTATTTTCCTGTTTCTGGTGCACATTGCCCAGATTGAGCCAGGCTTCTGCGTAGTCTGGTTTTAAACCCAGAGCTTTTTTATACCAGCCAATGCTTTCTTCCAGCTGTCCGGAATCACTTAAGGCCATACCCAGATTATTCATGGCCTGGGTGTAATCCGGCTTTAGACTTAAAGCTTGCTCCAGACTGGATATGGCCCTGGTGGTATTACCAAGCATGTGCAAGGCCCTGCCCAGAGCGTTATGCAGCTCCTCATCCCTGGGAGTGATCTTTAATGCCTGTTGCAGGCAGGGTATTGCCTGCGCTCCCCTGTTCATCTGGACCGAAATTGTGCCCAGTGCCTTCCATCCAAAAACATGGCCCGGGAAAGAGCGGGTATAGTCAAGGGCAAGATTGCCTGCTTCAGCAAATTTGCCCTGCTGATAATAGCTGATAATTTTTTCTACATCCTGAGACATCCCTAAAACTCTATGGGCTGCTCAATAATCCGGCTCGCTTTCCGGTAATTGTCCAGAAAAACCTGGTTATGGGGCTGGATCTCAATAGATCTGCGAAGCAGCTTCAGACCTTCATCACCATCTCCATTTTTTATCATGGCCAGCCCTTTGTAATGCAAGGCAACAGGATGAGATGGTGAGGTGTTAAGGACCTGTTCATAGCAGGCTATAGCCTGGTCGTAATTCTTCTGTTTGTGGAAGACGGCTCCCTGGTTAATCAGCTCAGAAAGTCTCTGGACCGAGTTCTGGCCGGCTTTTTCTTTCATCTTTTCCAGATTGTCAGCATACCACTCTTTGTTCGGGTCCAGCTCTACAGATTTCTCCAGCAGGGGCAGTGATTTGTCATATTGGCCTGCCAGGCCGTAAATTATACCCAGTCCCTGCATGGCTCTTGGGTTCTGAGGGTCAAGTTCCAGAGCATCGGTGTAAAGAGGCAGGGCTTTACTTAACTTTTCCTGATTCAGCCAGTATTCGCCCTGTTCCAGAAGAACGTGCAGAGACGGTTTAGTACCACTTGTGGTTTCCCGAACCTGTCCGTTGGACTGCACCCTTATGTGATCCGGAGCCAGTCCCTGTTCAAAACGCTCATACATAGCTTCAAATGCAGCTTCCAGATTAGCAGCAAAGCGCCTTGAGTCAAAAAGAGGCGAGCTCTGGCGGGCCTGAATCAGTTTTTGGCGCAGATTTTTTCGTCTCTCCTGGTTGTTGGCCAGATCAAGGGCTATGGATATGAATTTATCAATGTCGTCAGCTACCAGTTCGGGAAGACCGGATACATGCAGAATACCTTTGGCGACTCTTGATGCGAATGAGTTGCCGGGCAGGGTGACCAGGGGCACTCCGGCATATAATGAATCTACACAAATTGTGTGTGAGTTATATGGTCTGGTATCTAATGAAATATCAGCACACTGCAGTCTGGCCAGATGTTCTGAGTGCTGGGGTTTTCTGGCTGCAAATATGAGCCTTTCCGGGGCTATGCCTCTATTTTGGGCTTCCTGACAGAGGCGTTTCTTGATGGAGCTTTCCCCATCACGAAGCCAGAGTAAACTGCCGGGAACCTGGTTCATTATTGTGCACCAGGCCTCAAACATCTCCCGGGTGATTTTATAGTGCTGGTTAAAGCAGGCAAAGACCAGAGCGTCTTCCGGCAGATTTTCCAGAAACCTGGGAGGTGGAGGCATTGGGGTGCGCTGGGCGTCATTTGGAATATAGGTATCAGGGAGCTGAACCACTTTTTCAGCATAATATGGAAATGCTTCTTCTGGAATAATATGCGGATCTGCAATGATATAATCGGATATGCCCCCGGTTGTTCCGGGAAAGCCAAGCCATCCGGCCTGGACAGGGGCCAGTCTGTGCCGCAGTATCCAGCAGCGGGAAAAAGAGGTGTCGCCCTGAAGATCTATAAGGACATCGATTTTGTCTTCTCTGATTTTAGCTGCAAGCTCTTCGTCTTTCATGGCTCTGGCAGGAACCACTTGATCAAAAGCAGAAAGTATACGGTCTCTCCAGAAGCCTTCTGCTCCGCTGGGTGTTATGTCATAGGCTAATACTTCAAAGCGGTCTCGGTCATGGAGCTCTATGGTTTCCACAAGTAACTGGGTGACAGGGTGATTTTTAAAGTCAGCAGTAAGGTAGCCAATTCTAAGCTTTCGTCCAGCCCTGGGAGGGCGTTCAAAAACGCTGGAAGGGACATCTTCTTTGGAGGGCTCAAATCTGGAAATATACGCCTTAGCAAGCATCAGATGTTCTTTATCGCTAAGTCCCGGGAATGAAAGTGCCCTGAAGAGGCTGGAGGGTTTATAGCGCCCTTGTTCTACAGCATCTATGTACTTAGGAACGAGTTCTTCCACTTTTTCCCATTGGCAGCTTTGCTGGTAGATATCAAGCCGGGTAAAGAGCTTGCTTTCTGCCAGGTGAGGAAAGTCTTGGACCAGCTCTTCCAGAAGCTTCGAGGCTGCGTCCCATTGCTTGAGGTTGGTGGCTGATGAAGCCATGCGCTGGACGTCATTGGGTTTGGACTTATCCAGTGTGTCATAGGCTTTCTGGAAGTAAGCAGTTGCTAAGGGCAGTTTGGCTTGCACAAGAAGTTCTGTAGCCAGGATATTCAGTGCAAAGTCGTCTGATTCCGGTTCAGGGAGGCGTTCCAGGATGTCTTTTGCATTTTTTTCGTCATACATGACAAAAGCCAGAGCCGCCTGATTCAGGATCAGCTTGGGATCATCAGGAGTCATTTCCTCCCACAGGTCCAGACATAAACGCATTGTCTCGTAATGCTTGAAAATTTTTGCTGCTCTAAGGGCAGACTGTATGGGCTCCACTAAACCCTGGTTTTCATGCCAGTATTTTTTAACACCTTCCTGATCACCGATCATGGCTGAGGCTATGATCAGGTTGCGCTTTACTTCTCTGACTTTTTTGTATCCGGACTTGAGTGCTTTTTGCAGGTAATCCAGGGCGTCATCACCCTTGCCCCGTTCCAGAGACAAGCAGCCCAGGGCATTAAGAATTACAGGGTGTTTTGGTTTTTTAGCGGCCAGTTTTTCCAGATCAGCTTCAGCTGACTGGTCACCTGTGCGGATACGGCCAAGAAGTTGGTCAACTCGGGTGGTAAGTTTATCTTTTGTCTTGAAAGGCATGAAATTTAATTGAAAAAAACCCGGCCCTTGCGGACCGGGTTTTTGTTTAAGGTCGGTTAGATTATGTGTAGATTAACCAAAGACTATCGTGGCAGCTTCTTCTGCAGAAGATATACCCTGGAGTTCGACGAAGAAGTCTTCTGACTGGTCAGCGGTAAGTGAGTCATCAAAGAGGTTGCCTTGTGTACCATCTGCAACGAATAGGTAAGTTGAGCCTTCATGCGCAAAGATTAAGCCCTCATCTTCATTAGCAATTGCATCAAGGAACTTGAGGGCTTCTTCCAGATTGGTGAATGTGACTGCATCTTTATCTCCATCACTTGCATCAAAGAAGCCAAGAACACGTCCATTTTCTCCAACTTGAGCAAATACTGTACCGTCATCAAACCATCCAGTTTCATGGGCATCACCACTACCAAGAGCAACTGTGCCATCGACTGCAATTGTGTCGCCACTATTAAGGTCAGTAATAGTGTCAATCAAAGCAGTATCCAATGAAGCGACTTGATTAAGGTCGGTGTTGATTGCAGTAAACTGGAAGTTATCGTTACCATCTCCGCCTGTAAGCACACTGCCGTTACCAGCTTGAATGTTAAAAGTATCTGCCTGTACTCCACCAGTAGCTTCTACTTTGCGACCATTTCCTACAGTAATGCTATTAACGCCAAAGTCAGTTCCTATAACAACTACGGATGCTGTTGAATCTCCGTCCCAATCTGCAACTTCTACTGTGAAATCACCTAGCAAACCGGATGCGTCCAGGTTAAGTGCACCTGAATCTTCAGCGATTGCAGCACCTTTAGTAAGGTCAACTGAACCAGCACCACTGAATGTGCCTGTTTCCAAAGCCTTGAAGGCAGCAGATGAATCGAAAACACCACTTGTTTCAACAGTAAGATTAGTTACCTTGTCAAGATTGCCTGTTGTAATAAGGCTAAAATCTTCTGTGTTGGTCAGATTGAGCTCCAGAAGTTCGCTGGCGCTAAGATCAAGGGTGTCATCGCCATTAGCAGTAATATTTGCGCTGACTGCTTTGTTGGCAATAATTGCAGCACTTCCGCCAAGAGTACCCTCAGAATTTACTGTAAGTTCAAGTGCGCTGTTTACTGTAGCTTTACCATTAAACTCAGTCATCTGATTAGTGCCGTCCATGCCGGAAGCTACATTCAATGTGAAAGCTTCAGCCTTTGCTGCTGAAATGTCTCCAGAATACTTAACAAACTGTCCAACATCCATTGTAAGTGAAGTTACCTTGGAGGCGGTTACACCAAAATTAATTACATCCTGATCTTTATCTTTGACTGTATCTGCAGCAGCCTCGGCTGAGATACCCAAGGTTCCAAGTCCGTCATAAGTAACGTTTCCTGCATCTGAACTTGTCCCTTCGTCCAGCAGTACGAGCTCCAGGTCTTCTGTAGTCATCTGGGCAAGGAGAAGATTGTTTGTGCCAATTTCATCTGCAGTAATTTTTTCTACACCCTCGACGTTTTTTCCGGCAAGAGTGAATTTTCCACCCAAGCCATCAAAATACAGATGCTGAAAGTTGGATATAGTTGGCTGGAGAGTACCTGATATTTCATCAAACACCAAAGTGTCATATCCTTCTCCACCATCTACTACTGCTGTAGTTGCAAGGTTTTTAATGGTAAGCGTATCGTCACCTGCTCCACCCTTAAGAGTAGCTATAGCAGCATTGGAATCTGACAAGTCTGCTGTAACATCACCTGTTGCATCAGAAGCATCAAAATTTTTAACTGCTGTGCCCACTTCATTAATATCCAGGTTTCCTGCACCAGATACAACAATTGTTTCTGCAGCGTCTACACCTGACAGGTCAACATAGTTTCCATCGCCAAGGGATTTTACATCGAGTTCTTCAATCCCGGCCATGGTAATATCTACGTACTCAGCTGCGGCAGTAGTAGTCTTGGCAGTACCAACACCGTTTAGTACCAGGCCCATCTTGTCGTCTGTGCCATCAGTAACCTTGGAAGCAAATTCAGCTTTGAATGCACCACTGGCCTGTTCCAGCTTTACGGTCAGACCTGTTTCTGAAAGACCTTTAAGATTCATGCCTTTACCGGCGGTAATTACGAAAGTTTCGATATCTTCAGTACCTTTTGCGCTGAACGATCTGGCTATCGCACTTGTATTTTCAAGCTCAACTGTCTGAACGTTCTTCAGGAAGCCGTCACCGGTAAAGCCAGTGAAGTCACCCTTGACTGTAAGTGAAAGTGTATCTTCACCTTCACCACCATCAATCTGATCACCTGCATTCAAGGTGCGCTCAGCCAACTGGTTGGATACAACGCCGATAATCGTGTCATCATCAGCAGTGGTCTGGAAGCCTTCTTCAGCCTCTGGTCCAACCACATCATTATCAGTAGTGAGGGTTATCTCATTACCCTGAACACCCCAAGTCCACTTGTCATCTTCATAGTTTTCTGCTTCACGAATGAAGTTAACCTGATCCTGTGAAAGAGTACCAAAATTGGTTCCTTCTTCATCAGACAGGCTGTAGCTGTTAGCGTTTTCGACAACTTCTTCTTCGACATTTTCCCAAAGAGTTTCAAAAGAATCCATGAGATCGTATTCGCCGTCAAAGTTTTCCAGGTCAAGCAGCGCTGTAGCTTGCTCTACACTTGCAACTTCATCTTCAGCAAGACCTACAGATTCAGCGCCAGTCACTGTTACTTCTTCAGCTGCAGCAATAATATTAGCTGCTGTGTCGGCTATGCTCCACTCGAACAATTCTTCAATATCGAGTTCATCAGCATTCTGGGCATCTTCAAGTATTTCCACAACAAGAGGATAAGATTCGCCTGCAGTTTCAACGGTAATATCATCTGCGACGAATTTTTCTTCAGTATCAATATTATATACTTCTGGAAGCTCTTCAGCCAGTTTGAGGACTACAGCTTCAGCGAGAGTGTAGGTGGGTGTAACGTCAGCTTCTACTTCCCAGTTCTCCCAGCCATAGGTGTAACCCTTTGACCAGGTCTGCACATACAGGCTGTAGTCGTTCTCGGCATCTTCTACTGTGAAATTGAAGTCTTTAAGCTGATCTTTGGATATCCAGCCCTGGCCGTATTCAGACTCAGTTATCCAGCGACCTACCCACTCATCATCTTCTTTCTTTCCAATGAATACGTTAAAGTAAGCTTCGTCATCAGTGTTTTCTGCTGTGAACATCTCATTCAGCGGTGTGTCTTCTGTGATGGTTTCTGTTCTGAAGTTTTCGGTTGCTACAGAAAAGTCAACTTCACCCTTTACCCAGTCCCCAGGTCCATCCGCTTCACTCCATGTCTGAGCATAAATCAGTTTGTCGTTAGCTTGAGCAAAGTCAAATTTGAGGTTTTCGAGATCCTCAACCTTAACCCAGCCGGCGTAACCACGAACACCGAACTCTCCAGTGTCCACATATGAGCCTGTAGCCAATTCTTCACTTTCGCCAGTCCACAGCCTTACCCATTCTGCACCTTCCGGGACTTCGATGAGCTCACCAAAAGTGGTCATTTCTGCTGTGATCTCATTAAAAGTAATTGCCATAATCTTCTTCCTCCTTACGTGCTGTTTAAAAATAAATTTTCGATTTAAATCTTTTCTTTAGTTGATAAGACTTAAACCATGTTTCTCATTATTTAACCATATATATATTATGATCCGTGCCCACTGGTTGAGAAATTTTCTAAAATATAAGTCTATACAAATTTCATTCCATTATCCTGTCCAGCTCTTTAGCAGGGTTCACTTCAGTAACAGTTGATGTTTGGGTCCTGAGGCATTAAAAATCATTTATAAGCAATCATGTATTAACATGTCAAGCATTCATTTGTGAGTAAGTTAATGACCTTTGATGTGATCATTATTCAATGATTTGTCAAAAATCAAGGAAAAAATAATGTTTTAATGAAAATAATTTAATTTATTTGCATTTTTGCATTTGAGAATGAAGAGTCATGATTTGCAGAGAATTTTTTTTTAGCAGGTAGTGAGTTTAGATGGTTAAGTTTGAACATAATTTGGTTTAATTTAGCCATGACGGCGGTTGTGTTAGGTAGGTAACTGGACAGTCAAAAGTTCCCCACGTCATGCCGGACATGATCCGGCATCGAGTCTTTTATCTTATTGAAAAGAAACTGGATTCCGGCTTTCGCCGGAATGACGATAATGAGCTTCACTTTGCTTTAACCGTCACCCCGAACTTGATTCGGGGTCCAGTTTTTTTGAAGTTACTTAGAAGCAACGGTAAAACTCAGCAATAGCATCTGTTACGCATGAAACCTGTTTAAAAGTCATTTCATAAAACATGGGCAGTCGCAGAACTCTATCGCTCAGGGCCTCAGTATTGTCCATGGACCCGGCAATCCGACAGACTTTGGTTCCCATGAAAGATGAGTGCAGTGGAACATAGTGGAATACAGCTTTAATGCATTTCTGGTTGAGGCGGTTGATAAGATCTGTCCTTTCCTTCAATGACCTGACAATTATGTACATGATATGACCATTACAGCATGACTGCAGAGATTGGCTGGGCAGTCGGATCAGTCCATGTTCAGCCAGGGGCTGGAGATTTTGCATGTACATCTTAAGAAGTTTTCGTCTAACTGAAATTATTTTTTCAGCCATTTCAAGCTGGGCGTACAAAAAGGCCGCGGTTATGTCGCTGGGAAGATAGGATGACCCAATGTCAACCCAGGTATATTTGTCCACCTCGCCCCTGAAGAATTTTTTCCTGTTGGTCCCCTTTTCCCAGATCATTTCAGCCCGCTCTATAAGTTCTGGATCATTGATGATCAGGGCCCCTCCTTCACCGCTGATGATATTTTTAGTCTCGTGAAAGCTCAGGCAGCCCAAATCACCTACGGTGCCAAGATATTTGTTCTGATGTGTTGAAAGAAGGCCTTGCGCTGCATCCTCTATGACCCGGAGATTATGGTTTCTGGCTATATCCATTATTGTGTCCATTTCACACGCAGATCCAGCATAATGGACAGGAACAATGGCTTTGGTTCTGGAAGTAAGGGCCTGGGTGATTAGAGTTTCATCCATATTTAGAGTGTCGGGCCTGATGTCGACAAATACCGGCACCCCTCCGCGGAGGACAAAGGCGTTGGCTGTGGACACAAAAGTGAAGGAAGGCATGATAACTTCATCACCAGGTTGGATATCACAGAGCAGAGCACTCATCTCTAAGGCTGCAGTGCAGGAATGTGTAAGCAGGGCCTTGGGTGTGCCCAGAGTTTGCTCAAGCCAGTCCTGGCATTTTTTTGTGAAAGGTCCATCGCCTGAGATACGGCTGTGAGAGAGTACTGCCTGGGCAATGTAGTAAAGCTCCTTGCCGGCGATGAAAGGTTTGTTGAAGGGAATGGATTGCATTGGGTTTAGATTATCCGGGAGTTGGGCGAGGTGCAAGTGAATTTTTTTTAAGAAAAGAAGATTTGCCCACGGAATACAGGGGACAGGGGGCAGGGGACAGGGGACAGGGGGCAGGGGACAGGGGACAGGGGGCAGGGGACAGGGGACAGGGGGCAGGGGACAGGGGACAGGGGACAGGGGGCAGGGGACAGGCGTTTGGAAGCCGCCTCCATATTGAAGAACAGAGCCCGCAAGGTCAATATATTTGTATATATATGGTCTGGCCTGAAAAATGTATTGATTCTTAAATAAAACTTATATATCTGTTAACGAAAGAATTTTTTGACTGTTTAGACAAGGAGGTTTAACAATGTTAAAATTTAAGCATGTTTCGGTTGTTCTGTTTTTTTTGCTTTCAATTTGTATTGCTTTTCCCGTACAGGCTTCGAGTCTGAGTTCATTTTGGGGTAAGGAGGCAGTAAAAAATTTTTTTGAAATGCCTGTGGAAGATGTCTCAAGAGATAACCTGGCATATTCAACTTCTTCACAGTCAGCTCAGACTTCACCTCCCCCGATACCTGAACTGCTGTTTCCTGCTGATGGAGCTTTTGTCGCAGGTACTTCTATTGTTTTCAGATGGGAATCTGCAGATGGTGCTGAAAATTATAGTCTGAATGTAGTCAGGCAAAGTGATGGCACGGTACATTTTAGCCGTTTTGTTGGAAAGACAACCAGGCATAGTGTTTCTTACTTTTCTGATGACGGTGAAATATACTGCTGGAGAGTGAGTGCGGGTAATGAGGCAGGCTGGAGTGATTATTCTGATGAGCTTTGTTTTACCAACCATGAAGCAGCTACCGAGCCAACAGTTCCAACTGAGCCGAGACCGCTTTATCCTGCTGACGGCAGTTATGTTTCAGGCACAAGCATAACTTTTGAGTGGGAACCTTCTCCCGGAGCTACACATTATATACTTAATGTTTTTCGGCCTGATATATACATGCAATTTTGTTTTGAAGATGATATTATTGGCACTTCTCATACATGCTCATATTTCCCTGATGATGGTACTGAATTTGAGTGGTCGGTTGCGGCTGTTAACGAGCATGGGATGAGTCAATATGCTTATGGGGGAAGCTTTGTTAGCGGAGAATCAAAAGAAGAATCCCCTATTATGGAAAAAGCAGTGAAAATATTTTCCACAATCGAACGTCTATACCCTGATTTGTTTTATGCGGGTAGTGGGCTTAAAACCTATGACGAATATGAACATCTGATGATTTACCAGGAGTATCCGGAAGCAGGCATCGCCCTGGTTGTTTTTGATGGTGTTGTATATTATCTTTATCAAGGCCAATATTATCGCTGGTACACTGTTGAAGAGTGGTTAGCCATTATTGTGGATATAGATAAAGCAGAACGAGTCTTCTCAGGAATCGAACGTCTTTATCCGGAATGGTTTGCCGCGGGCACTGGACTTAAAACCTATGACGGATATGCACATCTGATGATTTACCAGGAGTATCCGGAAGCAGGCATCGCCCTGGTTGTTTTTGATGGTGTTGTATATTATTTTTATAGAGGTTTATTTTACAGCTGGTTTACGGTAGAGGAGTGGCTCGAGTATCTGGGATATTAACTCGTGCAGCACTAACGCGGGCTGTACCCGCAACCCAAAAAAAGAGATTTATCACCACAGAGGCGCCCCAGTTAAACCCCTTCGGGAGCTCGCGGCGAGCTGTTTAACGGGGCAAGCAGAGAGCGCAGAGAAGAGCAGCTTATACACATATTTTCAGCTTCTATATCCTTTCTGGACAATCAAAAGTTCTTGTGCAAACCCTTGGATTTATTGCCATTTTACAAGCTTTAAATATCCAGACTTTTTCGAAGTCTAACCATTTGAAATCATAATGTTTTTTTCTTAAACTAATAACAATTAACTGATAACTTTTAACTCTCAAGATCCTTTGTCTGACCTGAATAGCTTAAAAAAAACTTCTGCTTTCAGCAGGCTTTTTTAAAAACAGCCAGCAGGATGCCGGCTCCACTTGCAATTGCCGAAACAACCAGCATGTTTGTTTGAAATTTTCACTAAGCGCCTGAATTCAAAGTTTTTTAGTCATATGGAGAATTATATGCCAGGTATACACCGTACTTCAATTATTTTTTCTGCGTTAATCATTATCTTATTGACCATTCCAGCTTATGCGGGAGTCCTCCACGTCACTTCATCCGGTACAGGCAATGGAGAAAGCTGGGATAATGCCTTTTTGGAACCCCTTGAGGAAAATAAAGGTTTTACAAGGACTCATGCAATCCCATCCAGCAGCCCAGCCTATGCTATTCCTCAAGCTGCCGGAAGTAAGAGCTGGAACAATGCACCCGATTATGATCAGCGAGGAATGCCAAGGACGGTTGAGGGGTACAGAGCCATGGGCTCTTATGAAGAGTCAGACCTCACGGTTTTGGGCGCTCCGGCATTTATTCATATCCCTCGGTCAAGTGATAGCGGAGACTACATTATAGAATGGGGCAGCTCCACGACCGGAGGGGTTACTTTTGTGCTCCAGGAGGCAGTCAACGACAGTTTTACCGAGGGCTTAGAAACTGTTTATAGAGGACCGGATATGTCCTTTAGCATAAAGGACTAGCCTGGAGGGACCTATTACTACCGGGTAAAGGCTATAAAAGAGGGGTACTCTGACAGTGCCTGGCGAACAGGCATTAATAGTTGTGAGGTTATGATTTTTCAGCCAGAATTGCAAAGAACCAACATGCTTTTTGACTGGATGGAAAAAAAATGGCCGGATATCCTACAGCCAGATTTACAACCGACACTTTATGCAGACGGTGTTTACTACCGATGGTATCCAGAAACAGATGTTGTCATTGGAACTTTAGATGATTTACTGTACTTTCTGGATGAAAGAGGCACATTGCAAGACCTTGGGGCCGCAGAATCCTGGCTTCCCACTTATTTCAGAAATGCTGATATGCTGTTCGACTGGCTTGAAAGGCAGGCTGCTGAGATATTGTTTCCTGCGCCGCAGCAGTCTGTATACAGCGATGGGGTGTATTTCAGGTGGTATTCAGGTCTGGAGGTCGGTGTAGGAATTTTTGATAATATTTTGTATTTTTTAGATGAGGCAGGAATGTTGCATAACCTTGGTACAGTAGAAAGCCGGCTTCCTTAGATATACCTTTGAAATCCTGTCACAAAAAACAAGACAATTTGAACCGCAAAGACACCCCGGTTGAATGCCCTTCGGGCTTGCTCTTCGAGCAATTCAACCGGGCAGGCAAAGGGCACAGAGTTTAAGACAATAAGGAGGGTATTTTTTTGAAAACCGGGTAACGGTTTTCAAAAAGACCGGCTTTTCATTTGCCGCCTACCCGGCAAATGAAAAACTGAATAACCCTTTGTGTTTTCTTCCTTTGTGCCTTCGTGGTTCAGCAATCTTCTTCTTTGGGTTGCGGGCACAGCCCGCGTTAGAAAAATGCTGCATTGTTACTTGAGAGTTAAAAGTTATCAGTTAATTGTTATTAGTTGAAGAAAAAAACATTATGATTTCAAATGGTTAGACTTCGAAAACGTCTGGATATTTAAAGCTTGTAAAATGGCAATAAATCCAAGGGGTTGCACAAGAACTTTTGACTGTCCAGATTGTTACTATTTTTTAAAAAAGCGTTGCCTGGTGTATGTAGAGTATTCACTTATTTCCAGAGGGTAAATCATGAAAAAGATCATTGAACAGACTAGAGTTTCCGTGTTGTTATATGCATTCTTCAGCCTCGCATTTATTGCGGCTGTCCTGCTGCCCGGACCGTGCCTGGGAGAACCCAGAGCCATGTCTGTGGACCTGCCGGTTATCATGTCAGCGGATGGCAATACGCTTTACAATGCAGGAAAGCCGGTTGCATTGATAGCTGATCCTAATCCTGACCGTGTGAGGATCAGCATCCCTGCTCGGGAAAAATCTTCAATTGAATTATCAGCAATGGCCAGCTTTCAGATAACCTATCTAGCTGAAGGAGAAGAAGATTTATGGGGTGAACCTTGCTATGATTTTCCAGATAATGCCAGAACCGCCCTGGACAGGGCTGCTGAAATATGGGGGACACTTATCAGTTCAGACGTGCCCATCACCATCAGGGCCTGCTGGTTCAGAGATGAAGGTGATACTCTGGGTTATGCGGGAGGCCAGCCCAGACACAGGAATTTTTCCGGCGCTCCGAAGCCGGATACATGGTATGTCGGAGCACTGGCTAACTCCATGGCAGGTACTGATCTGGCCCCTTCCGAGCATGATATGCATATCGCCATGAACAGCAATTTTGACTGGTATCTGGGGACTGATGGTAATCCACCCAGTTATGAGCATGATTTTGTGACAATCATGCTTCATGAGATTGCTCATGGACTGGGCTTTACCGGTTCTGTTTCCTATTCTTCCCAGGATGGAACAGCCGGATGGGGATTTGGTACAGATAATCCTAGGATATACGATACATTTATGCGCGACGGCAATGGCAAAAGGCTCACAGATACCAGTGTTTATCCCAATCCTTCAGCTGGCCTGGCTGATCTGGTAACATCCGGCAATCTGTGGTGGCATGGAAGCCACGCCATGTCGGCAAATGGAGGTCAAAGGGTAATGATGTATGCTCCAGCAGCCTGGAGCAGCGGATCCAGTTATTCACATCTTGACTATGATACTTTTCGAGGTACTGAAAACAGGTTGATGGTTTACGCAGCTTCTGCTGGAGACGGTAACCATAATCCCGGACCGGTTACCATGGGAATCCTTAAAGACATGGGCTGGAACACAGGTAAAGATCAAAAGCCGGGCAAGGCAACCCAGATATCTCCCAGCGGGACCATCAGCACCAGTCAGCCGACGTATGCCTGGAGAACAGTGAGTGATGCCACTTACTATCATCTCTGGGCAAATGATTCCACCGGCAACAGGATAAACCGCTGGTATACATCTGAAGATGCCAATTGCACAGCCGGGGGCAACTGCTCTCTTAAACCATCTGTAACTCTTGCTTCAGGCAGTGGTTCCTGGTGGGTGCGTACTTACAATGACGCGGGCTTTGGGCCATGGAGCAATGGTCTTGATTTCAGAGTGGACACCGGTGAAAGCCCTCCAGGCAAGGCAACCCAGATATCTCCCAAGGGGACTATAAGTACCAGTCAGCCGACGTATACCTGGAGAACAGTAAGCGATGCCGCTTACTATCATCTCTGGGCAAATGATTCCACCGGCAACAGGATAAACCGCTGGTATACATCTGAAGATGCCAATTGCACAGCCGGGGGCAACTGCTCTGTCAAACCATCTGTTACTCTGGCTGCAGGCAGTGGTTCCTGGTGGGTACGGACCTGGAACAGTGCTGGTTACGGTCTGTGGAGCAATGGTCTTGATTTCAGAGTGGACACCGGTGAAAGCCCTCCAGGCAAGGCAACCCAGATATCTCCCAAGGGGACCATCAGCACCAGTCAGCCGACGTATACCTGGAGAACAGTGAGTGATGCCACTTACTATCATCTCTGGGCAAATGATTCCACCGGCAACAGGATAAACCGCTGGTATACATCTGAAGATGCCAATTGCACAGCCGGGGGCAACTGCTCTCTTAAACCATCTGTAACTCTTGCTTCAGGCAGTGGTTCCTGGTGGGTGCGTACTTACAATGACGCGGGCTTTGGGCCATGGAGCGATGGTCTTGATTTCAGAGTGGGGACCGGGGATACTTCTGCTCCTGTACTGCTCAGTCCGGAGAATGGCAGCCGATTAGATTCTATTGCCCCTCTGTTCAGGTGGTACACGGATGATGCTTCTTCCGGGGAATGGCTGATCCTGGAGTTGGCTGAAGACCGGGAGTTTGAAAGAATGGTGACCTCGTTATATACAAGCAAAATATCCGGTGAAGATGAATTTCGCTTTGCTTTAAACCTTGATCCTGACAGAACCTACTGGTGGAGGGCCAGAGTGGAAATTGGCGAGGAGGAGTATGGTCCATACTCAGAATCATGGTCTTTTACCACATCCACTGGAGGTATACTGCCTTCTTCTCCAAGATTGACCAGCCCTGCTGATGGCTCAAAGGTCCATTCATGGCCGGTAAGGCTGGAGTGGAGCAGTGTTGCCGGAGCTGAGGAGTATGCAGTTTTTATTTCTGAAGATGATGAAAGCGGTTCGCACATGCTTAACTATACAGAAGAAACCTACCATGAACCGTTTTTACTGGAGCCAAATACAAAGTACAAATGGTGGATTCAAGCCAGAAATGAATATGGATTCAGCGAACCATCAGCAACCTGGTATTTTACTACACCTGCTACTTCATCATCTAAAGAAGCCACTCATATTGAGCGTTTAAGGTTCACTCTAAAGAAGGATGATACGTTAATTACTGTAATTGAATAACCCGGGAGACTCCCGCAGTCCAAAAATATATTCTCACGCAAAGGCGCAAAGGCCGCCAAGGAAGACAGGATAGTTTTTTTCATTTGTCACGCGCTTTGCGTGACAAATGAAAAGGCAGCCTTAAACTTTGTGATCTTTGTGTCTTTGCCTGCTCAGTGAAACCGGGGTCCCCTCCGGGGTGTTTTACCAGGGTGGTTAAAACTTTCTTGTTTTTTCATCGGTTGGGTGTCGGGTGCGCCCGGGTGGAGGTTTTTTTTAATATTTTATCACCATGGAGAGCATGGTGAAGAGAAAGAAGTACTTAAGTCGCTGCCTTTTTTCATTGGCTGGAATTCGCCAGCAGAGAACAGACCGAGGTTTTTATGAAGATAAGCAATTACATGATTTCAGCAGCAGTCTTGCTCTTTCTGGGGATAATCCTGGGAAATACTGCCGGGATGCACAAAGACCAAGGGATGGTGATGGCCATGGGAGAAAAAGGAATTGTCAAACCGGAACCGGCTGAACCGGACAGCATGCGGTCGCTTTGGAGCGTTACGGCCTACGCTCCCGGCAAGGCGCCGGATATGGATGAGACTGAGGCCCGGGATATGCTTTTTATGCCTCTGGATATGGATGAAAAGAAGATTATATTTGCCGGTCAGAAATGCGAGGGTGTTGATTTTGACAGGCAGACAGGAAGCCTGGAGGAATATCTGGGCGAAAAGCACGGGTTTGGGCCTGGATATATTGGACTTGAAGAACAAAAGGCTACAATTGTCAGAACAAACTGCGGCATGGAAGGCTTTTCTGAATTTCTCAGGCTGGATGACAGGAGAATTGTGCTGGAAATAAGGGGCATGTTTTTTATTCTTGAACCTGTTGTGGATTATTAAGAATTGAACATAGAAGATTAGCCCACGGAATACATGGAAGGGCACGGAAGGAAAGAAGTCAGAGGTCAGCAATCTTTTTTACAGTACCTCGCTGGGACTGTCCCAATTTCCCAAAAAGTGACAGAGTCTCAAAGTTACTCACATGTTCGGTCCCTGGCCGCCCGGGTGAGGAGCTTCTTAAGATGAAATCAGGAAAAGTTTTTGTGAGAAAAGATCATTTATTTGGACAGGTAAAACCCTCTGTAGTGGAGGGGGAGTCATATAATTTTTATCCTGAGGGGGGCAATATGCAGAAATTTAAAGCTGACAAGCAAAAGATTTTTTGGATGTTCAATTTGATTTTTATCATAGGAGCAGCTCTTGTACTTTTCTGCCATCAAAGGGCAGTAGCGCAAGATATTTCTGACAGTGACGTATGGCTTAAACAGGCTGTGATGGAGGTGTTTGGAGCCAGCCATGGCTTTGATGCTGCTGCTGAGAGGCATCAGCATATTATGTCTCAGGCAGCAGAGAAAGGCAGTATTCCGGTGATAGTAAGGTTGAATAAACAAATGCTCCCGGAATCAATCCTGAGCATGGATCAGGCTGCAGCACAAAGAGACAGACTGGATGCTGTTCAGTCCAAGGTTGTTGACGATATATCCAACTTATCTTCCAGGGCAGAGTTTCTTGATTCTGTGAAAAGATTCAACATCACTCCTGCTGTGGCCATGCAGGTGAAGCCTGATGAGTTTGAGGCACTTCTTACGCACCCTGATGTCCTGGAGATTTATGAAGACAAGCATTATGCACCGCTTCTTGCGGACAGCATTCCCCTGATCGGAGGCGACAGTTCCTGGAGCTTTGAGGGTTATACCGGGCAGGGACAGGTTATTGCAGTTCTGGATACCGGAGTTGATAAAAACCATTCTTTTCTAAGTGGCAAGGTTGTATCAGAGGCGTGCTACTCCTCCAATGTGCCCTCTCAAAATGCAACCACGCTTTGCCCTGGAGGTGCAACATCAACCACTGCCAATAACTCAGGGCTTGACTGTGATTCTTCTTCCATAGCTGGATGCGGACATGGAACCCATGTGGCAGGCATTGCGGCAGGCAAAGGCCAGAATTTCACTGGAACAGCCAAAGATGCAAACATTATATCTATTCAGGTATTCAGCAAGTTTACCGATGACGCTCAAAACACACCATGCGCGGACTCTAACAATTCATCCCCATGCGCCAGGACTTATGTTTCAGATCAGATCAATGGATTAGAGAGAGTATATGCACTGCGTAACAGTTTCAACATTGCTTCTGCCAATATGAGTCTCGGGGGCGGCAGGTATTACAGCGCATGCGACTCGGATTCAAGGAAAGAGGCAGTAGACAGCCTCAAGAACTCCGGGATTGCCACAATTGTTGCAAGCGGCAATGATGGTTTTACTGATTCCACCAATGCACCGTCCTGCATTTCCAGCACTGTCAGCGTGGGCAACACTACCAAACAGGACTCTGTTGCAAATTCTTCCAACAGCGCAGACTTTCTGGATCTTCTGGCGCCTGGCACCAGTATAAACTCCTCTCTTGAGGGAGGAGGCTTCGGAACCATGACAGGCACATCCATGGCTGCACCTCACGTTGCTGGAGCCTGGGCGGTTATGAAGGAAGCCAAAAACAATGCTAGTGTAGATGAAATTCTGGACGCTTTAAAAAGTACGGGAAAGTCTATAACTGATACACGTTCTGGAGCAAACAACAGGAGCAAACCCAGGATCAGACTGGATCAGGCTGTAACCAGCCTGACAGGCAATGGCGGCCTCCCGGGCAAGGCCACTCTCGTATCTCCCAGCGGGAGCATCAGCAACAGTCAGCCCACATATACCTGGAATGCCGTGAGTAATGCCACCTGGTATCATCTGTGGGTCACAGATTCATCCGGCAACCGCATTAACCAGTGGTACAGCGCCTCTGCAGTCAACTGCAGTTCCGGGAGCGGTACATGCTCTATCAGGCCTTCGGTGACTTTAAGAGCCGGCAGCGGAACCTGGTGGATAAGGACATACAATGATAACGGTTATGGCCCCTGGAGCGACGGCATGAGCTTCAACCTGACCAGCGGCAACCTCCCGGGCAAGGCCACTCTCG
>NZ_JYNP01000055.1 GCF_000934755.1 Desulfonatronovibrio magnus | reverse complement strand
TACAGATTGCTTCGGTCGCTTAGGCTCACTTGTGGGTGACAGGTTTTTAGCAACCACATCCCTGACACCTCAGGTGTCATTGCGAGCGAGTCTTCGAGCGCGGCAATCTCTAACGTGTTAAGGCTGTTTCAAGTTTTTACGATTTTTGCTTATGATTGATGCACATTTGCCTGAAAAATTCCGTCAAAGATGAGAGCTTTACGCCAGGCACAGGGACTGTCCCTCGCTGTGTAAATTTTGTCATTAAAGCCAATTTCTTCCAGGAACCAATGCAGTATCAATCTTTTTTATAGTACCTCGCGGGGACTGTCCCAATTTCCAGAAAAGTGACAGACTCTTAAAGTTACTCGCAGGTTCGGTCCCGGGCCGCCCGGGTGAAGAGCTTATAAGTGTTTAAAATTTTCTTGTATTATACTACAGGATTGTGGCGGTAAGTTACTAATATGGAAAGTACAGGCCTATGAAAAACAATCTGGTCTGGATAAATGTTTGCGAATCATCAGCAGATGTTTATGGGGCCATGCTTATGCAGGCCATAAGAAATGTAAGGCCTGAGGTGTCTATAATGGGGATGGGCGGTCCTGCCATGCGCCGAGCAGGGTTAGAGACCGTATGCAACTCTGAAGAACTGTCTTTGGTTGGCCTGACTGAGGTATTCAGTGCACTGCCCAGGATTACGGTTCTTTTACGGCGCGTCTATTCCCTGATGCGCAGCAAGCGCCCTTCAGCGCTGGTGCTCATGGATGCTCCAGATTTTAATTTTCATCTGGCCCGCATGGCGGCTGGTCTGAATATTCCTGTTATTTACTATATTGCGCCTCAGATCTGGGCATGGCGTAAGTCCAGAGTTAAGTTCCTGCAAAAGTATGTTGATGCAGTTGCCTGCATTTTTCCCTTTGAACAGAAATTTTTTCATGATCATGGCATCAAAGCTCACTTTACTGGCCATCCTCTCATGGAAATGCTCCAGCTTGATGAATTAGACAGGATAAAGCCGCAGAACAATCAGATAGCCTTACTACCTGGAAGCAGAAAAAAGGAAATATCAAGCCTGTTGCCTGAATTTACTGTCTGTGCCGAAAATCTTCGCAAAACAAGGCCGGAGCTGAGATTTAATATTGTTCAGGCCCCGGGGATAACTATGGAGCTTTTGCAGCAATATTGTCCTCCAAGACCGTGGATCAGGTATATTCAACCGGAAAATAGACATGAAACTATCAGAAAAAGTGTAATGGCCATTGCTGCTTCAGGTACAGTCACACTGGAATGTGCCATTTTAAAGGTTCCAACTATTGTTGCCTATAAGCTTTCTGCATTGAGCTATTTACTGGGAAAAATGCTCATTCATGTAAAGCATATCAGCATGCCCAATTTGATACTGGGTAAGACAGTTTTTCCAGAGTTGATTCAGCATGAAGCCAGGGGTGATTGCCTGACCGAGGTATCTGGGAGGTTGTTGGATAACCCGGAAAGCAGGCAGGAAATTAAAAACAGTCTAAGCGATTTGCGGACCAAGCTTGGCGGGGTCGGTGCCACGCGCCAGTGCGCCAGGCTGGTTTTAAAGTTTATGGGTAACAGATAACAGGTAATTGATAACAGCGAGGAATTAGTTATGCAAAAACTTCGGCTCGGAGTGGTAGGGGTTGGACATCTTGGAACCTTCCACGCAAGGCAGGCCGCTGAAAGTGATATTATTGAACTTGTTGGTGCGTATGATATCAATCAGGACCAGGCGCAAAAAATATGCGCTGAATGCGGAACTGATTCTTACCAGGTTCTTGAAGATCTGCTGGCTGAGGCCGATGCTGTAAGTATAGTAGTACCTACAAGCGAGCATTATAATGTTGCCATGAAAGCCCTGGATAATGATTGTCATATCTTTATTGAAAAGCCCATTACATCTACAGTGCAGGAAGCTGAAGAAATAATTCAGTCTGCCAGGTCCAAAGGAAAAAAGATCCAGGTGGGTCATATTGAGCGCTTTAACCCCGCCATGCTCTCGGTCAGGGAGCACCGCGTTGAGCCAATGTTCATTGAAGCTCACAGGTTGAGCCAGTTCAATCCCAGAGGATGTGATGTCAGTGTTGTGCTGGATCTGATGATTCACGATCTTGATTTGATTTTATATCTTGTGAAAAGTCCGGTAAAATCCATTGACGCCTGCGGGGTAGCTGTGGTTTCCGAGGCAGAAGATATTGCCAATGTCAGGCTTAAGTTTGAAAGCGGTTGTGTGGCCAATCTCACCAGCAGCAGAATCTCTCTTAAGCAGATGCGCAGAATGCGGCTGTTTCAGAAGAATCAGTACATTGCTATGGATTTTATGGAAAAAAAGGCGGATATATTCAGGCTTGGCGATACATATCCTCTTCCAGATCCAGGAGGAGCTGCCATGGTGGTGGGCAATATTGGTGTTGGCGACAGGGCCAGGGATATTGTGTATGAAAAACCGTCTCCGCCTCAGGTTAATTCTCTAAAGATGGAACTGGAAGAGTTTGCCATGGCTGTTATGCAGGACCGAGAACCTGAAGTTCCAGGTGAACAGGGCAAGCAGGCTCTGGAGGTTGCCAATATTATTCTGGAAAAGATCGCAAGGCCCTGACACAAAACCATCAGAATACTTTCTATGAATGCTTACAAGTAATTGGAATCGTTTTGCTAATAAAATCAGACGGTTATGTTTTTCACATTTTCACGATTTTTGCTTATGATTGATGCACATTTGCCAGAAAAGTTCCGTCAAAGATGGAAACTTTGCGCCTGGCACAGGGACTGTCCCTCGCTGTGTAAATTTTGTCATCAAAGAAAATCTCTTCCAGGAACCAATGCAGCATCAATCTTTTTTAAAGTACCTCGCGGGGACTGTCCCAATTTTCAGAAAAGTGACAGATTCGTAAAGTTACTCACAGGTTCGGTCCTGGTCCGCCCGGGTGAGGAGCTTACAAGTAACTAAAACCAAATATGCAATAAATTCAAAGTATTATGGTTTTACCATACAGATTACTTCGGTCGCTTAGGCTCCCTCGTGGGTGACAAGTTTTCAGCAATTACACCCCTGACAGCTCAGCTGTCATTGCGAGCGAGTCTTTTTACCTCGTTGAATACACGCAGTGTAGGCGCAGCCATTCAACTGGGGCGAGCGCGGCAATCTCTAACGTGTTAAGGCTGATTTTTTAGTTACTCACAGGTTCGGTCCCGGTCGCCCGGGTGAGGAGCTTACAAGTTAAATTGCGTAATACTTCAATAAAGGAGCGGTTGTGAATATACCATTTATTGATCTCAAGGCTCAGTTTCAACTGGTCAAAGACCAGGTACACGATGGTTTGAACCAGGTACTGGAACATGGAGCTTATGTAATGGGACCTGAAATAAAAAAGCTTGAGGTTGAACTGGCCGATCTTACCGGGGCAAATCATGCCCTTGCCTGCTCTTCAGGAACGGATGCCCTGATTCTATCCCTTCTGGCCATGGATATAAAGCCTGGAGATGCAGTGCTGACAACGCCTTTTACTTTTTTCGCCACTGCCGAGGCTATAGCCTTTCTTGGTGCGGTTCCGGTTTTTGCAGACATTGATGCCAAGACTTTTAATATATCCCCCAAAAGCTTAGAAAAGATCATCAAATCCCTGAACCACCCTGAACAAAAGTCCGCTCCCCTGCCTGCCCCTGGGAATGTAAGCAATCTTGGCCATTCTGTGCCCGAAAAAATGACTCCTAAAGCCATAATTTCTGTTGATCTTTTTGGGCAACCCTGTGACTACAAATCCCTGAACGCCATTGCACGGGAGGAAAACCTGGCACTTATAGTGGATGCAGCCCAGTCTTTTGGTGCCACTTACAAGGGTAAATCCACCTGCTCGCTGGGGCAGATTGCCTGTACTTCATTTTTCCCGGCCAAGCCTTTGGGGTGCTATGGAGACGGCGGCATGTGTTTTACGAATGATGAGGAAATATATGCCCTGCTGGAGTCTTTGCGTGTGCATGGTCAGGGGCGGGACAGGTATGAAAATGTTCGTCTTGGTATGAATGCTCGCATGGATACATTTCAGGCAGCTGTACTTCTGGCAAAACTGGCGATTTTTCCAGATGAAATCAGGAAGCGTCAACAGGTGGCGGAAAACTACAACCAGCTGCTGAAAAATGGGGCCGGCATCACAGTGCCGGAAATCAGTGACGATTGTTCCAGCGCATGGGCCCAGTACAGTCTGGTCTGCTCGGATGCTGCACATAGAGAACGTATACTTGAAAATTTAAAGCACAGAAAAGTGCCCTGGGCTATTTACTATCCTCTGCCTTTGCATATGCAAAAGTCTTTTCATTATTTAGGTTATGCTCCGGATGATTTTCCGGTAAGCCATGAAATGTCGCAAAGGATTTTCAGCCTGCCCATGCATCCCTATCTGCGTTTGGAAGAGCAGGAATACATTGCTCAAGCAGTATTATCTGCGTGATGAACTTCTAAAGTAACTATAATCGTTTTGAAAATAAAATCAGACGGTTACAATTTTCATATTTTTACGATTTTTGCTTATGATTGATGCACTTTTGCCAAAAAAGTTCCGTCAAAGATGGGAGCTTTGCGCTTAGCACATCTTCCTGCCCGGAGGCTTACAGCCCGGAGGGGGACTGTCCCAATTTTCAGATATGGGACTGTTCTTCAATGTGGAGGCGGCTTCCAGCCGCCTGGAATTAAATAGCCTGCAGGATGCAGGCTCCACTTTACAGGCAGTTACTCACAGGTTCGGTCCCGGACCGCACGGGTGATAAACTTACAAGTAATTGGAGTCGTATATGTAATAAATTCAGAGTATTACGGCCTTACCTTACAGATTGCTTCGGTCGCTTAGGCTCCTTCGTGGGTGACAGGTTTTGAGCAACTACATCCCTGACATCTCAGGTGTCATTGCGAGCGAGTCTTCGAGCGCGGCAATCCCAAACGCGCTAAGGCTGTTTTTCTTGTCCCCAGGCTGGAGCCTGGGAACGAGGGGTATAAGTTACTCACAATTTCGGTCCCGGGCTGCCCGGGTGGTGATCTTCTAAGTCCAGTTGATAATTTTCCATGTAGAGTTACATAAATGGAGAGATGTGATGGATAATAAAATATTTAAACTTGGCCTGTCTGTGGAAGCTGTATCTTTGTATCTTATTCTTTTTGATCTTGATTTTTCAAAGGTACCATTGGAAAGAGAAAACATTGAGTCCAGGTGGAACGCGGCTTCTAAACTTCTGGACAAGGCGCTGGAGGAACTTGAAATGAACAATGTTGTGTCGCGAAAAGGAGAGGCTATATTAATAAATCCTTCTGCTGCCTGGACTGAAACCGGGACAGCCTGATCAGCTTATGTTTTCATTGCCGGAACTCTGGACCGGTCTTTTTTTCCCCCTGCTCAAGATATGTATGTTCATATCCATGGGCGTGTTCGTGGGGAATCTTATTGAGGCCCTGAACTGGACGCGCTTTATGGCCATGTTTGCCACTCCTCTGGTACGGGCCGGTCGTCTTAAAGATATATCAGGAGCAAGTTTTTCCATGGCCTTTTTTTCAGGGGTTTCAGCCAATACCATGCTGGCTGAAGCTTACGAGCAAAAAAGGCTTACCAGGAAAGAACTGGTCCTTTCCAACCTTTTCAACTCGCTGCCTACGTACTTTCTGCATCTGCCCACAACCTTTTTTATCATTGCCCCGCTCATCAAGGCTGCTGCACTTCCATACCTTTTTCTGACCATCTCTTCCGCTGTGCTCAGAACCATTGTGGTCATATTTATTGGAAGATTTATTTTGCCAGCCAAGGAAGATCAATGCGTTGTGTGCGAGCTTCCAGCGAATGAAAAATTGAATATGAAAAAAGTTCTGCAAAAGGTCAAAACAAGATTCAGCAAACGATTCAAAAAAATAATGGTTTTCACAGTGCCCATATACACATTATTTTATGTTCTGCAGCATACCGGCTTTTTTGCCATGACAGAGCGCTTTATGTCAGAACATGTAGGCATATTAAGTTTTTTGCCACCCCAGGCCATCAGTATTGTTGTTCTTCAGCTTGCGGCTGAGTTTTCGGCCGGACTTGCTGCTGCCGGGTCGCTACTCGACAGTGGCGCTCTTGGCATCAAGGAGGTTGTTCTTGCACTCATAACAGGCAATATTCTGTCATCTCCCATGCGCGCTGTGCGACATCAGTTGCCGTACTACGCAGGCATTTTCAATCCAGCACTTGCCATGCGACTCATTGTTTACAACCAGAGCCTGAGGGCCGGAAGCCTGATTGTGGTAGGAGTGGGATATTATTTCTGGGGTTGATTGTTCTGGCAAACTATGGTGCAGGTGTGGAGAGTAAATTCGAGAGACCAAGTTCGTGGAATACTTTTTTGAAGTTTGAAGAAATCCCTGACACAATTATCTGAACTTCCTTGTTTTGAGCATCCTCAAATATTTCTCTTAAATTTTCCATGCCTGCGCCGTTGAAAGATGCACTGTCGCTAAAAATAAAGTCCACGGCATTGACCCCGGCCTGCAAACATTGATGGTAGGCGTCCCAGATAAAGGGGGCAGCAAAAGCGTCAACATTTCCGGCAATTTTGATGGCAGCTTTTTTCTTTTTGATGGTAAAATTTATGCATTCCTGTCTCATCTGACTGAGGTCTATCCTCTTTCCGGCCCTTACCAGTGCATTTTCCAGTTCATGCCTTTTTATGGGCTTGTTGATGAAATCAGTAGCATCGTTATTGAGGGCCTTAATAGCCAGGTCCATGTCTCCATGTCCGGTAATAACTACCACCTCGGTGGTGGGGGCCATGGCCTTGATGCGCTTGAGCACTTCTATGCCGTCCATTCCCGGCATTTTAATGTCAGTGAAGACAATCGGCGGCAGAACTTCGGCAAAAATTGAAAGTGCCTCTGGTCCGCTTTCAGCTCTTAGTGGATGATATCCGTAAGCTTCAAGAAACATGCAGAATATTTTCAAGGTGGCCGGCTCATCGTCCACCACTAATACTCTGGTACGTTCTGTGATGTCTTGGTCAGTAGATGTATTTTGTGCAAGCATATTTACTTGAGAGATAATGGTTGTCAGTTATTTGTTAATTGTTATTTGTTATTAGTTATTTGTTAATAGATGCAATGAGTGTTGTTTTAAGTGGCCGGGATTAATGTGTTCTAACCAACTATGATCTTAAAATAAATTCAGAGAGTTATCGCTTTCTGTTTTTCACGATTTTTGCTTATGATTCATGCCAAATTACCAGAAAATTTCCGTCAAAGATGGGAGCTTTGCGCCTGGCCCAGCTTCCTGCCCGGAGGCTTACAGCCCGGAGGGGGACTGTCCCTCGCTGTGTAGATTTTTTCATCAAAGCAAATTTCTTCCAGGAACCAATGCAGCATCAGTCTTTTTTATAGTACCTCGCGGGGACTGTCCAAGTTTCCAAAAAAGTGACAGTATCCTAAAGTTATTCACAGGTTCGGACCCGGGCCGCCCGGGTGAAGCACTTACAAGTAACTACAATCTAATATCCAATAAATTCAGAATATTATGGCTTTACCATACAGATTGCTTCGGTCGCTTAGGCTCCCTCGCAATGACAGATTTTGAGCAAGTACATCCCTGACAGCTCAGGTGTCATTGTGAGCGAGTCTTCTAGCGCGGCAATCCTTGTTGCGAGCGAAGCGAAGCAATCTCGCGCTAAGACTGATTTTTAGTTACTAACACGTTCGGTCCCGGGCCGCCGGGTGAGGGGCCTCTAATAATAAAGAAGTGCAATAAATCCGATTTAGCCATAAACAGTTTAAATGGCAACAGATTGATTTTGAGCGGCCATGCGAAATTATGTTATCTGTTGAACTTCTTGAAAACCACTTGACATTTTTTGAACTTTCTTTTCCAGTAATTTTAAACGTTTGGTGTCCTGGCTGTGAAACTCCTGTCAGGTCAGCTTACTGGAGGTTAGATATGAATAGACTGCCTTTATACGCTATCTTCGTGATTATGTTCATGGCGCTGCTGGCTTGTTCTTCTGAGCAGGGAGAAGAACCTCATGATCAAATTACTCATGGGGTAACTGACACCAGAATTTATATTGGCTCCTCACTTGCTTTGACTGGTCATGCCAGTTTTCTTGGTTCCCAGACTCTGAAGGGAGCACTCTCTTATATCAATCATATAAACGAAAAAGGTGGAGTTCATGGGCGAAAAATAAAAATTATTGCATATGATGACGGATATGATCCACCACAATGTCTTGCCAATACCCAGAAACTTATTATTGAGGACCAGGTTTTCAGCCTTTTCAGTTATGTCGGCACACCCACGACTGTCAAAGTTCTGCCTTTGATAGCAGAGGCCAGGATTCCTCTTGTGGGCATTTTTTCTGGAGCCAATGATTTTCGTGTTCCTTTTAACCGATATATTATAAATGTTCGTGCTTCATACTATGAGGAGACAAGGGAAGCAGTAAAGTATTTTGTTGAAGAGCTGGGGTTTGATAAGATTGCTGTGTTTTATCAGTATGATGCTTACGGCTTTGACGGACTGAAAGGGACCGAGCTTGCTCTCAAGGAGTATGGGCTGGCTCCTGTGGCCCGGGGCAGTTACACCCGAGGCACTCTGGATATTGAAGAGGGGCTGGAAAATATTATTCATTCCGGAGCTCAGGCTGTGGTCATGGTGGGAACCTATGATGCCTGTGCCAAATTTATTCAGATTTCCCGCAGACAGGGATTTAATCCTGTATTTCACAACGTATCATTTGTGGGCAGTGAAGAGCTGGCCAGGATTCTTGGAAAGGAAGGTGATGGGGTTATTGTGACTCAGGTTGTACCACCTCCGGACTCTTTAGAGTCACAGGCGCTTTTGTCAGGAGTCCAGGAATTTACAGAACGTTACAGATATTATTATCCTGATGAACAGCCTAATCTCGTTGCTTTGGAGGGCTTTATCAATGCCAAAGTTCTGGTGGAGGGTTTAAGGCGGGCTGGCAGAAATCTCAATAGAGAACGTTTTATTGACGCTATTGAATCAATTCAGGATTTTTCACTGGGCATCGCCAATACCTTATCTTTCAGTCCGGATAATCACCAGGGGCTGTCCAGGGTTTACTTTACGGTCATCCGAAATGGAGAGCTGACTCTGCTTACAGACTGGGCCAAAATCAGAGAAATGTATGTAAAGGAAAATTAAGGCGGACTTTGTTGGCAATTTGAATGGCACCGGTTTTAAGGCTGAAGGGAGAAGGCTGAAGGCTGAAGGAAGAGGGAAGAGTGTGGTTGGAGGTTGAAGGGAGAGGGAAGAATGAGGCTGAAGATTGAGGGAAGATGCTGGATCAGATCGGATTAATCATTTTAACAGGCAGCAACTGATGTTTCGTTTTCAAGACATAAGTCTGAAAAATAAGATATTTTTCACAACTCTGGCCATGGTCCTCATGCTTAGTGTAGCCATTGCCATTATGGCCCGGTGGATACTTGTGTCCAGTCTGGTGAATGAACTTACCCTGCGCGGCATTGCCATTGCCCAGAGTATTGCAGAGCAGGGCAAGGGATATGTTTTGACGAGAGATCATCCCAATCTTGTAAGTCTGGTGTTTGATGCAGCTCAACTGGGTGAAAGACAGATCCTGGTAGATTATATCTTTATTATTGATGAAGAACAAAAACTCTTGTCTCACACATTTATACGCCCTTTTCCGAGAGAACTAATACACGCCAATCCAATTCCTGCTGACAGAAGTTACAGTGTCAGGAAGCTTCAGGTGGAGGATTCAATCGCCTATGATATTGCAGTACCCATATGGGAAGGTATTTATCAGATAGGAACTGTTCGCGTAGGGCTCAAAGAAAAGCATATTCATCAGATTATTCATAAACTGCGAATTACATTTCTTGGTTTTATATTCGGAACAGTGGTGCTTATATTTCTTATAAGTCACTGGTTGTCCAAATACATAACTAAATCCATATCTCAGCTCACTAAAGTGGCTGATGAAATCAGCCGTGGCAACTTAGATATGAAATCTCTTGCTCTTTTCAAGGACAGTTCGGATAACCGTGAAGAGCATTGTCCAGCCTATTACAATACTGATCTGCCGTGCTGGCATGTGGACAAGGTAATGGATGTAGCACAAGACATAGATAATTTCCCGCAAAAGGCATCATACTGCATAGACTGCATGGTCAAAAAAAAGAAAGTGGGCGATGAGGTGCAGCAACTGGGTGATTCCTTCAAGCACATGGTGCGCAGCATTAAGCTCTACCGCAACAGGGTCCGGGAATCCGAAAGCAAGTATCGCTCACTATTTAAGAGCGGTCCAGCTCCCATATTTGTTCTGAGTTGCGGAACCCTCATTATCATTGATGCTAATCCCAGCGCTCAGAATACTTATGGCTATGACCGTGATGAACTGGTCAATATGCCGTTCATTAAGCTTGCCCCTGAATTCAGAGACAAATTTATTGCCTATTTCGAAGCCAATCCGGAAGACGAAAGTTTTGTCTACACCAAGGCCATTCATTACAAAAAAGGACAAGTCCCATTTTACACTAATGTTGAGGCCTGCAGAAGCCGCTACAGGAATAAGGATGCGGTTATCGTTGCCACCACTGATATTTCTGAAATGATTGACAAGGATGCTCAGCTCATCCAGGCCAGCAAAATGACCAGCCTGGGGCAGTTATCAGCGGGCATTGCTCATGAATTGAACCAGCCCCTCAACGCCATTAAAATGGGCAGTGACTTTCTGAGCATGATGCATGAGAACAAAGAGGATATATCCAACGAGCAGATGGCCCAAATCAGTCATGAAATCAGTATACAGGTAGACAGGGCTACGGAAATAATCAATAATCTTAGAGAGTTTGGCAGAAAGTCCGATTTTACCAAAGAAAAAACAGATATCAGTAAGCCGGTGCACAATGTTCTTTCTATCATGGGGCAGCAGCTCAAATTGCAGAACATAGAGATAAAGCTCGATCTGCAGGAAAATATACCGCCCATCATGGCCCATAAAAACAGGCTGGAGCAGGTGATTTTCAACTTGATCACCAACGCTCGTGATGCCATTATTCAAAGAATGGCCGAAGAGATCCATCCTGAGCTGGGAACGATTGCCATATCCACAAGTTTGCAAAATGGACAGGTGACCTTGAGTGTGGCAGATAACGGAACAGGTATGCCTGAATCAGTTCAGCAAAAAATATTTGATCCTTTTTACACTACTAAACAGACAGGAATGGGGATGGGACTGGGATTGTCCATCTCCTACGGCATCATCAAAGACTACGAAGGGGAAATAGCAATAAAAAGCATTGAAGGTGCAGGCACTACCTTTACTGTATCATTTCCAGCGGCCAGAAGATGATCAGCAGATCATTTATTTACAGGGACCGGGCTGGCAGGATCTTGCTCATGGGACGGCTGATATGGGCAAACCTTCAAATTAACTAAAACCAAATTGGTAATAAATTCAAAGCATTATGGTTTTACCATACAGATTGCTTCGGTCGTTTATGCTCCCTCGCTGGTGACAGGTTTTCAGCAACCACATCCCTGACACCTCAGGTGTCATTGCGAGCGAGTCTTCGAGCGCGGCAATCTCGAACACGTTGAGGCTATTTCAAGTTTCTCACAGGTTCGGTTCCGGTCCGCACGGGTGGGGAGCTTCTGAGCGACCGCCCCTGACTACTTTGAAGAAAGCTAAACTATTCCAAAAAAAGAAGAAGACAAATGCGCAAAATATTAGTTATCGATGACGAAAAACCCACATTGAGCATGTTTCAGCTTTTTTTAAAAGTGTACGGCTATACTGTATTTACTGCTGAAAATGGAGAGCAGGGGCTGAAAATATTTCAAAAGGAAAGGCCTGCCATTGTTATCACAGATATCAAGATGCCCGGCATGGACGGCCTGGAAGTCCTCAAACAGATCAAGGCCATGAGCCCGCAAACCGAGGTTATTATTATTACAGGACATGGTGATGTGGATCTGACCATTGAAGCCATGAACCTCAATGCCACGGACTTTATCAACAAGCCAATTCAAAAAAACGCCCTTGATTCAGCACTTAAAAGAGCTCAAGAACGAATCAGTCTTCTGGAAAGCAGTGAGCAGGAGCTGTCCTGGTCCCGGGATGGAGGGGTTGCAGTGGTGGATGTGCAGGGTAATATAAATGCCTCGCATGAAGATCTGTTTGTTGGTGTGTTTGATGAAATACTTGAACAGCAAAATATGCCGGTGCTGCTGCGTTTCAGCGAAAACACTTCGGTTAGCGGAGCTGGAATCGGTATCCTGATTCAGGTTCTGACGCGCTGCTCGGATGAAAACCGCAAAACTGCACTGACAGGCATGTCGGAAAATATGGAAAAGTTTTTTGAAATAGTGGGCATAACCAGAATTACTCCGGTTTTCAGCACCCAGGAGGAAGCTCTGGGCTATTTGAAATAAAGTATAGATGAGAGGAATGATTCTCAAGTGATTAAAAAAATATATAAATTTCTCCAAGGAGATTTGAGGCATGAAAAGGTCATTTTTCTGTATAATCATTTTTTTGTTGGTTTTTATTTTGAGCATGCCTGCCCAGGCTGATAAAAATCCTGTCAAAGAAGGGCAGGTAATTGCTGACTTGCAGTTTAAGGCTCCTTACACTGAAAAGGAAAGGCAGTATATGGGCCTGATGGAAGAAGAAATGTTTACTCTCGAGAAACTGGATGTGGATTTTTTTCTGATTGAGGTGGTAGGTGCCTACTGTCCGGTCTGTCATGCCCAGTCCAGCGAGATTAACCATCTTTTCAACCGGATCAACCGAGACGAGGTCTTAAGCGAGACAATGCTCATGTTCAGTGTGTCCCCTGGTTCAACTTCCATGGAAATTGAATATCTGCGTGATACCTGGAAAGCTCCTTATCCTATCCTTGAAGACTATGAGTATGACTTTCATGCGGCCATAGGCAGTCCTGACACCCCTTTTACCCTGATTGTCAGAAGTGACGGGCTGGTGCTTTATGCCCATCTCGGAAGAATTCCCGAATTGTCCATTTTCATGGAAAAGATCAGAAATATTGTTTCGCAAGGCGGATAACCTGTTGAAAAAAATTTATGCAAAACCCATCAACCTCAGGTCTTGAAATTACCTTGTGAACATTAAGTATGGTTAAACAGAACCCAACAATAGACGAAAGCTCATCTCAGTCAAGGCTGGAACAGCTTGAGAGGCAGGCTTATCAACTGCGCATTCTCAATGAAGCTATACGTGAGTTAACACTTCTCGAAGATCAGGAAGAGATCCTGGAAAAGTTTCTGCTTATCATCTTAGGCACAGTGGGAACATCCCGGGGATTTGCTGTTTCCATGCAGAATTATGGCCGGACATCCATTTTTGAGTCCAGGGGAATTGCAGCCAGCGAAGCTCAGATCTTGCGGGAATGCGGTCCGCAAATTTATGGCGTTTATTTTAATCATCTTGATGTTCTGGAAGAGGTTCTGCCCAAGCAGGTGCGCTTAGTCACTGTTAATGAACCTCCCCAAGGCCAGGACAAAGAAGTTGCCTGGCCTGCAGATACCAGAGTGCTTGTGCAATGGACCCTCAGTTCAGACTGCTATGGCTTTGTGGGAATTGGTCCGAAAATAACCTCCAATGATTACGACACTCACGAGACAGACTTTCTGCTCAGCATGACAGAAGTACTTATGGACTGCCTGAAGATGGCTGGCTCTTCAAGAGAGGTCAGACAGCTTAACGAAGATCTTCTTCAGAAAAACATGCAGCTTAACAACGCCCTGTCCCATGCGCAAAAGGCGCAGTCTGACCTTGATCGACAGGTCTTCCACTTTAAAGCCCTTTCAGAAATGGCTAGAGAACTGAGCGGAGTTTTTGACAAAAAAAAACTTCTGGACGGTTTTTTACTTATGGCTCAGGGAGCAATGAGTGCCAGATGCGGCTTTATTCTGCTCTTTGACGTACAGGAGAACCGGCTGATTATTTCCCGCAGGGGTGATAAGGCCAAGGCTCTGGACCAGCTTGATCAGACCAGGGTCAAACAGCTTGTATTGTCTTTTTATCCGTCTCCGGCATGTTTTTCCCTGCCTGATTTCAAGGTGCAGCCGCTGCAGACAAGTCATCTTGCAGGGCAGGCCCTGGATCTGCCCTTAGATATGGGAGCAGTATTCAGTCTGGATGAAAATTATTTTGGACTGATGGGTTTTTGTTCCAAAATTACAGACGAGGAATTCAGTACTGATGAAGAAGAGCTTTTGACCTCTTTAACCCGAAATTTTCTCTTGTCCTTAGAAAATGTCCTGTCTTTTGAGATAATTCAGAAACTGAACCTCGATTTGGGACGCAGAAATTATGAATTGTCCAAAACCATTGAAGAACTCAGGGAGACCAGAGATAGGGTCAATGTTCTACAAAAAGCCGGCAATAGAATCAGCTCTCTCATCAAGAATGAGCTTACACGTCTGGAACGGGTCAATGCTGTTGATTTTATTCTGATTTTTTCACTGACTCTTGTGCTAAGCCTGACCTACAACCTTTCAAGCCCTGGCGGAACCAGCCCCATACCAAAGACCTGGACTTTTACGTCTGCACCGGAGATTGAAGCTGACTGGGCAGCCTTGAAGCACCAGAACAATGCTGCAGTTTTTGTAGATGCCAGGCCTAATGAGTTTTATTCTCAGGAAAGAATCGCGGATGCTGTCAGTCTGCCCTTGAATCTGTTTGATTTTGTATATCTTATGCGCTTTGCTAATATGGATCCGGAAAAAGAGCTCATAGTGTATGGGCGAAATATAAGTAGAAGATACGATGAAAAAGTTGCTCACGAATTGTCCCTGCGCGGTCACAAGAATGTGCGGATCCTTGCCGGTGGGTTAAATGAGTGGAAAAAGCTGAACATGCCGGTGGAGCCATGAACAAAAAAAAGAAACAGGATAAAGGGATTGTACTAAAAGTGCTGACAAGTCCCTACCTGGCCCTGATTCTGCGTTTGTACATCGGGGGGCTGTTTATTTTTGCCAGCATGTACAAGATAAACTACGGCGCTGAATTTGCCGAAACCATAGCAAGCTACCAGTTAGTTCCCTACTGGTCAGTCAATTTCCTGGCCATAACCATGCCCTGGCTGGAGTTGATATGCGGCATCATGCTCGTAGTAGGCTTCAGGGCCAGGTCTGCTACAGTGCTTATTGCCTTTATGCTGGTTTTGTTCACCATTGCAGTGCTCATCAATCTGCTGCGTGACTCCCCCATCAGTTGTGGATGCTTCAGCAGTTCGGATGAACCCATCAGCTGGATGACGGTTATCAGGGATATCACATGGTTGCTTATGTGCGTGCATATCTATTATTTCGATAGAATGCTGCATCTTGAAAACAGGTTTATGGCAATGTTGAAAAGGCTGTAGAAATAATATTCGGTGCAGAGCCTTTGACGCGCTAACAAGCAACTACAATCGTTTTGCTAATAAATTCAGAGTATTATGGTTTTACCATACAGATTGCTTCGTCGCTTAGGCTCCCTCGTGGATGACAGGTTTTCAGCAACTACATCCCTGACAGCTCAGGTGTCATTGCGAGCGAGTCTTCGAGCGCGGCAATCCCTAACGCGCTAAGGCTGATTCTTAGTTACTCCCAGGTTCGGTCCCGGTCCCCCGGGTGAGGAGCTTACAAGTAACTGGAATCGTTTTGCTAATAAAATCAGACGGTTACAATTTTCACATTTTTACGATTTTTGCTCATGATTGATGCACATTTGCCAGAAAAGTTCCGTCAAAGATGGGAACTTTGCACTTGGCACAGGGACTGTCCCTCGCTGTGTAAATTTTATCATTAAATCAAATTTCTACCAGGAACCAATGCAGCATCAGTCTTGTTTGTAGCACCTCGCGGGGACTGTCCCAATTTCCAAATATGGGACTGTTTTTCAAGGTGGAGGCGGCTTCCAGCCGCCTGGAATTAAATAGCCTGCAGGATGCAGGCTCCACTTTAAAGACAGTTACTCCCAGGTTCGGTCCCGGTCCCCCGGGTGAGGAGCTTTTAACTCACAAGTAATTTACAGCAGGAAAAAAACTTATGAAAACCGAGAAAACCCCTGTACTTATTCTGATCATCCTGATTTTGTCCCTGCTTGCAGCCTGCTCTGATCAAACAGGGATGGCGGGTAAGTACAAAGGAAGTGAAGAAAATATTCCAGGAGTTTACTCTCAGATAGAGCTCAAAGACAATGGTGAAGGCATCTGGGAGACAGAAATTGACCTGGTGAGGTTCAGGTGGAAAGTTCGAGGTGATGAGCTCTGGCTGCATACCAAAACCGGCGGAGTTATAACCGGAACCATCACTGCTGATGGATTTATAATTGAACTGCCCAATGTTGGTGTTTATATATTTTCCAAACAGACACCATACTAAGTGTTCAACTCATCCGTGCAAGAAAAGGTTTACACCCGCAACAATGATGGCTATGTTGCGTGCTTTATTTTTTAGATTGAGAGTATCAGTTCATGAATGCCATGACAGCAGGTTCAGGCAGGGGACAGACTTCAGTCTTGCTGTCTGCATGAGCAATGCAGCTGATATGATTTTAACAGGAGGAGATTTATGTTTTTGTCTTTGGATCCAAAATTGGATAATAAAATAGCTGACCCTTCCCTGGCTGACTGGGGTTTAATGGAGATGCAGCTTTCAGAAAATGAAATGCCCGGGCTTATGGCCCTTCAAGAAGAGTATGGTGATGAAAAGCCTCTTAAGGGTTTGAAGATCATGGGCAGCCTGCACATGACCATTCAGACTGCCATGCTCATTCAAACTTTGCACAAGCTTGGAGCAGATCTTCGCTGGGCTTCGTGCAATATTTTTTCCACTCAGGATCATTCTGCAGCAGCAGTGGTCAAGGCCGGACTTGCCAAAGTTTTTGCCTGGAAGGGAGAAACTCTGGAGGAATACTGGTGGTGCACTGAACAGGCTCTGACCTGGCCCGATGGTTCCGGACCAGACCTCATTGTTGATGACGGCGGTGATGCTACTATGATGGTTCATTACGGGGTGAAGGCGGAAAAGGATCCTTCGATCCTTGATGAGAAGTCAGATAATAAGGAATTTGAAATTGTACTGGAACGTCTACGCCACAGTCTTAAAAATAATCCCGGCAAATGGACCAGAATAGCTGAGAAAATCAGAGGCGTTTCAGAAGAGACAACAACTGGCGTACACAGGCTTTATCAAATGGAAAAAAAGGGTGAACTTCTTTTTCCGGCCATCAATGTCAACGATTCTGTTACCAAGTCAAAGTTTGACAACCTTTATGGCTGCCGCGAATCTCTTGCAGACGGCATCAAGCGGGCTACTGATGTCATGGTGGCCGGCAAGGTGGTCGTAATCTGCGGCTATGGAGATGTTGGTAAAGGTTGTGCTCAGTCCATGCGCGGCTTTGGGGCAAGGGTGATTGTCACTGAGATTGATCCTATTTGCGCTTTGCAGGCAGCTATGGAAGGATATGAAGTTGCCACCATGGACAAGGCTATTGAGGAGGGAGATATCTTTGTTACTGCTACAGGCTGCTGCGATGTGATTCGGGGCGAGCATATGGAGCGCATGAAGGATGAGGCGATTATATGCAATATTGGACATTTTGATTCAGAAATTGAAATGGCCTACCTTGAAAATAATCCAGACTGCAAACGGCTGGTTATCAAGCCCCAGGTGGATAAGTGGACTATGAAATCAGGTCGCTCTGTGATTGTTCTTGCAGAAGGCAGGCTGGTAAATCTGGGCTGCGCCACAGGCCACCCAAGTTTTGTCATGAGCAACAGTTTTACCAACCAGGTTCTGGCTCAGATAGATCTGGCCCGAAATGATTATGAACCTGTTGTCAGGGTCTTGTCAAAAAAATTAGATGAAGAAGTTGCCCGGCTGCATCTGGGCCGTCTCGGAGTATCTCTGGAAAAGCTGACACCCAAACAGGCCGAATATCTCGGGGTGCCTGTGGAAGGTCCTTTCAAGCCTGAGCATTATCGGTATTAAGTTAGAAGGCTGAAGGGTGAAGGCTGAAGGCTGAAGGGTGAAGGCTGAAGGGTGAAGGCTGAAGGGTGAAGGCTGAAGGCTGAAGGAAGAAGGGTGAAGGAAGAAAAGAGAAGGCTGGAGGGGTTGGTCAGGAGTAAGTCACAAAAATAACCTTGCAGGGCACTCAAGTGAGGGGCGATCATTTGAGTGCCCTTGTTACCGGTTTTTTTGCCACCTTGTGCGCAGATGATTGTTTGTACGCAGGTTGGAACAGATTTAGAACTTACTGCCTCAATCCTGTAGAAAAAAACAAGATAATTTTTAACCCTGACAAGAGCAATAATAACCAAGATCCTTATTCTTCAGCCTTCAGCCTGAAAATTTTGGTTATCGCCCCAACTTAACGATCCAAATTTAAATTGGGTTGCGGGTACAGCCAGCATTAGATATAGATAACAGGCTCAAGTTCATCTAATTGTTTTTTTGCTCCTTGATCCATACCGGTAAGAGCACAAAAATATGCTGTACGCTGCTCAAGGTGCAGTTCAAAGGTGGCATTGAAAAGATCAAGAAAGAGTTCTCTGATTTTGGGACTGGTAGAAGCCAGATAAATAAAGTTGTTGGAAGTGTCCCAGACTACATCGAATACAGCAGGAATGGGCAGGGTTTTGGCAAACAGCTTGATCTGTACATTTTCCTTGATTTCTTTTTTCTGATCCCGGGAAATAAACTTCTGGCCTTTGGCTTCAAGTTCCTGTCTGGCCTGGTCCAGGGCCAGTCGCAGATGTTTTTTCAGCACAGCAGGCGGGATGCGCCTTGTGTCTAATCGCAGTGCAAAAGCCAGATAATGGCCCTTGTGTGGCGTGCTGGAATTCCAGTTCATATCCAGCATATCATCAAAGGATGTCCAGCCGAAACTCCTTTCATCCGCAGTGTGATCAATATCCCTGAATTTATGTTTGATCAGCCGTTCAGGTACTTCTGTCAAGAAGTCATCCGGAATATCCTGGACAATTCTGTATCTCGTAATGCTGGCGCTTGAACTTAATATACCCATAAAATTTCTCCTTTTAAGTAGCCAGGAAATGGTAGCAAAATCAGACAGTTAGTAACTTACCGTTTCAATCCTGTAGAAAAAAACAAGAAAGTTTTTTTAATCTTGAAAGAGCAATAATGTCCAGTAACCTTATTCTTCAGCCTTCAGCCTTCAGCCTAAAAAAGTAAGGTTATCGCCCCAACTTAACGATCCTTGTTTAAATTGGGGTGAGGGTAAAGCCCACCTTAGGACTTTTGCTTTTACATAGCCCTTGTTCCCGGGGCTTTAGCCCGGGAACACATTAGTTTGTGGCTACATCCACATTTTGAATAAGCGGCTGAAGCCGCAAGAGCAATACGCTACCTGTAACCAGGAATGTCTCTATATATAAAGTTTGTAATTTTGCCTGTTATCAGTCAAATTGGCAATGTTTTGTTATATTCACCATTTTTTTCTCCTGCCTGAAGAGGCTGGGAGGTTTTTTCAGGATAATGTATGTCACATCTTTGTATTCATGGACACTTTTACCAGCCTCCGAGGTTTGATCCCTGGCTTGACGAAGTATTGCCCGAGGCCAGTGCAGCGCCTTTTCACAATTGGAACCAGCGTATTGACCGTGAATCATACGCTCCCCTGGCCTATGCCAGGAGAATGGATTCCCAGGGGTATGTATTCAACATAATTAATTGTTATGAATATATCAGTTTTAATTTTGGACCCACCCTGCTCAGCTGGATGGAAAGACACAGTCCGGATACATATGCCAGAATCCTTGAAGGCGACCGGAAAAGTATCCAGCACTTTGGTCATGGCAATGCCATGGCTCAAGCCTATCATCATATCATTATGCCCCTGTCCACTGATCATGACCGCAATATTGAAATCAGCTGGTCAATAGCTGACTTTGAACATAGATATCAGCGTAAGCCTGAAGGCATGTGGGTGGGCGAAACTGCAGTATGTACCGACACCCTGGAAGCTCTTGCTGCAGCGGGCATTAAATTTACCATCCTGGCCCCGAGACAGGCTGAATCTGTAGCTCCCTTGGACAGTGATGACTGGCGCAGGATTGATGAAGGTACCCTGGATACTGACCAGCCATATCTAATCCAGCTTCCCTCAGGTAATGAAATCAGTGTATTTTTTTACGATGGTCCTCTTTCCCAGGCAGTGGCATTTGAAAAACTTCTGCGAGATGGAGGGGGTTTCTGGCACAGGCTGACTTCCAGAAAAACAACAGCCATGCTGAGCCTGGCTACTGATGGTGAATCGTATGGTCATCACTTCAAGTTTGGAGAGATGGCTCTGGCTTATGCTCTGGAGCAGGCTCTCAAGGATGACAGTCCTTTGCAGCTGACTAATTATGCATCATATCTTGCCGAGAATCCACCCACCATGAAAGTCAGGATTTGGGAGAAATCATCGTGGAGTTGTGTTCATGGTGTTGAAAGGTGGCGAGATGACTGCGGATGCACTGATGGCGGGCACCCTGATTGGAACCAGAGGTGGCGCAGACCGTTGCGCAGGTCACTGAACCTGCTCAAGTATTACCTTGATGAGCATTACAGATACAAGGGGCCTGACTATTTCAAGGACCCACAACAGGCACTGCTTGATTATGGGCAATGCCTTTGCTCAGCCCTGACCAGGGATGATTTTATCGCCCGTCACCAGGTTAAAAATCTTGATGAATCCCAGAAGGTCAATGCTTTGAAGCTTCTGGAAATGCAGAGAGTTGGCCTGGCCAGTTTTGCCAGCTGCGCGTGGTTTTTTGATGAAGTATCCAGGATTGAGCCCCTCAATGCTTTGAGTTATGCCTTGAGAGGCTTGGAGATGATGCAGGATCTTGATGGACTGGATGTGGAAGAGCAGTTTCTTGAAGTCCTGGAAGAGGCCTTTTCCAATGATCAGCGCCTTGGAGATGGCAGAGAAGTCTGGCGTAAGCTTGTCAAACCCAGAAAAATAGGCCCGACCCAGCTTGCGGTGGTGGGCATAAGCCTGGGACGTGACAGGGAATTCATGAGCTTTCCAGGTATGGATTTTTCAGTACAGAAAAGTGATGGTCAGGTTGAGCTGAGTTATAAGTGGAATAAAACCGGTGAAACCAGTAAAGCCACCTTTACTTTGAAGGACAATAAGAACTGTGTCTGCCCATCTGTTTTTTCAGATGAAGACCGGGTGATGTCTCTTAATATGCTTGACAGAAGGCTCAGAGATTATATTTTACGCGTTCTGGAAAAAGACGCTGAATTACAGATCTGGTCTGTTGCAGCTGAACATGGGGCCAGGCTTGAACCTTTTCTCATCTGTCCCTTTGAAGAAGGACAATCTGTACCCCTGGCCGGTTCAGGAGCTGCAGGTCCGGGAATTATCCAGTACTTTTTGAGCCTTAATGATGCAGCAGAAGATTTCGAAAAATACTGGTCCGAGGTGATTAAGTATAATCCATACATAAAGCAGCTGCTTGAACAAAGGGTGACTAAAATTTTAGACAACCTGACAGATAAGGATGAGCCGGACTGGGGACGTGCTGCCAACCTCGCGTCAAGATCTGTTAGACTTGGCGTATTTCCAGATCTTTTTGCAGTGCAGAACAGGCTATGGGAGTCACGAAATCAGATTGATCATGATATTTTGAGACAACTATTTATAAGGCAGGGTTAAGCTTATGAATATCAAGGCATATTTTAACAGGTCTGCAGCACTGCACTTAGTGTTCTTGTTGACGGTTGCAGCCCTGGGGCTGGACATTTACATGCGTCTCAGTGGAGGGGGTAGTATTTGCCCCACAGAAGCCTGCGCCATTGTCGGAGATTTTGTGCGCTTAGACGAACATAGCCTGGTTACTGGAGGGCTGTTTTTTTTTACTCTGACCTGGGGGTTTTATTTTTTTGCTTCACGCTATGATAAAAAATGGCTGTGGCTGATTATCGGGGTGCTCATGGCTGGTGCTCTGGCCTTTGACGGCGCTCTTCTGGGATTTCAGTTTTTTTCTATTCAGGAACAATGTCATTTGTGCGTGGGAGTTGGGGCAGCACTGCTATTAACTCTGCTTCTTCTCAGCCTGGTGAGACGGCAGGTAACCGCACTGCTTCTCGGCCTGACCATCTGGGTGGGCGGAGGCATTGCCGGTGCCATGATCAGTATTCCGGACAGAGCACCCATGCTGGAACAGCTCCGGCCCATCACCTGGGCTGGACCTCAAGCCGGTTCATGGCCAGTATACCATTATTTTTTCAGTCTTCACTGCCCTCATTGTACTGATGTAATGGTTAATCTGGCCATGAATGATCCTGAAATCTTTACCTGGAAACTTTATCCCTTAGATACAGCCCCTCCGGATTTGCGCAAGCTGACTCGTATTTCTGAACTGAGCGACACTGATGATAATCTTTTTATGGAAATTGTGCGCCTGGAACAGCGCGGCACTGTCCCGGATGTGCAGGTAATGGACGGGCTGGCAGACGACATAGCCAGGATTAGGTCGTTTTTCAGGGCAAATGGTTTCAGAGGAGTGCCGGTAATGATTGCTGAGGAAAGTCAGGGGAGAAGGGTTGTACTGACCGGTGGGGGCAATATTCTCAATTACCTGCACCAGCAGGGTGCACTGGGTCCTCCGGGCTAAAGCGTGTTTAGCAAACAGGGCGGAAGGGGGAAGGCTGAAGGAAGAGGAAGAAGGGGGAAGGCTGAAGGCTGAAGGCTGAAGGCTGAAGGCTGAAGGAAGAGGGCTGATTTTTTTACTTGGAGACCTTTACTTTTTTTTGCGGTTGGGAAGTGCCTTGTTGATGAAATTGCGCCACAGGCTCCGTCTTGACCTGGCCAGGCGGGCTATGGCCAGCATTGTCTTAAATTTAAATCGGTCACGGCAGTACATCTTGAAAAACTTTTCCTGGTGCTGGTACAAATCCAGCCTGGCCAGGTCCAGGGCTCTATGCCAGATCCTTAGACTGGAAAAGTATTTTGCCCGGTTAAGGTCAATGATATTCAGCTCAAAACTGCCCGGACTTCCTGTAAGCAAAAAATTGCTCAAATTGAAATCCCGGTGCCATATCCCGTTATCGTGCATGTCCAAGGCATAATTTGCCAGCAGTTCAAGCACTTCATCACACAGAGGATCTTTTGGGCAGGTCTCTTTAATAAACTTTCTGAGAACGATGCAATTATCAACAGCCAGGGTTACATAACTGCTAACGGTTACAAAACCGAGCTTTCTTGACTCAACTGCAATAACGGGACTGGGTGTTGCAAGGCTGCTATGAACCAGGCGGATGGCGGTTTTGTAAGACTTAAACGCCTTGGACTCTTTGAACGGGCTGATTATCCAGGACAGGATGCCCCGGTGCCTGAATATTTTTATTACGTACTGAGTACGCGGACTTTTAGAGCAGGAAGGAAGTTCACCTGTCAGGATAAGGTTGGGTGTGTGCTTGATTATCCTGAGCTTCTTCAGGGGGGGGACAAGGCCAGGATCTGCTGGCGAACAGCCGCTGATCAGGCTGGTTATGTCTGCCAGGAAGCGCTTTTGCCCCATAAAACGCAAACCTGTTTTATACTTCGTATGCTTTGTCAGGATATATGTTAGTAACTCTGGTGCCAAATCTGATTACCAAAAATTATATTTTTTCCGGTCTGGGTTCTAAGCTTGAGATCATAATCAATCCAGTAAAGGTTGAGGCAGACGTGGGAACCAACAGGCCGGTCATCAAGTACCCAGCCAAGTTTCTGAAAACAACTTTGAAGCCTTTTCCTGCTGCTTCTGCTCATATTCAGCAGAAGCTGGCTGCAATGGACCCTTTTGTGATTCCGAATGTTTTCTTTAGAAGACCGCGCAGAATCGAACTGCTATCCAAGTACAAAAAAATGAAAGATTTTGTGCAGAATCGCAGAAATCCACAAAATTCTTTATGGTTTCAGACCATGATGAATGAAATAAGGCGCAAGGGTTTTGTTAAGCATAAGCATATGGTAATGTACAATGCCGACCATGTGGCAAACTTTTTTGAGTGCTATGTTCTAGATCTTGTAGAAAGTATGAGCACTCAAGGTTACCAGAAAAATAAGGCCGGTGATACGGGCTCAGCTATTGTTGGTCCTCAGGGACAATTGTATAAAAGCTGGTCAGGAAACCATCGTTTTTATGCAGCACGTATACTAAAAATCAGGCAGATGCCATTAAGAATTGTGGGCGTTCATGCACACTGGTTTAATAGCGTTGTGGGCTGCAGTTCCAGAGATATGCTCAGCAGGGTGCGCTGCGGACTTGAAAGCGTTGAACAGCATTACAGCAATTAGCATGACTTGCTCACACTGCAGCGACACTTTGCGTTAATTATTACCTTGGCCACCCTGGACAGGCACTTACCTGTAAAAAGGCTAAACTGTTACCAGCCCTGAGCCTGAAATGACTCCAATTACTGGCAGTTTTTCCAGCCGTGTTGCTGCAAAGCCTGCTTCGCCTGTTTCAGTCCACCTTTTCACACATTGCCCTTAACCAGTCAGGAACTTTAACTGGTTTGCCTCTGGTATTGACGCAGGCATGGCCTGTCTGCCCTGCAGTTAGAACCACCTTTTTGTCTTCACAAGTCACCTCGTAATCAAAAGTAAACGAAGCCCTGCGCCAGTTGCTGATGCCTGCCCTGATATAGATCAGGTCATCAAAGCGAGCCGGGCGAAAGTAGCGGCAGTATGCACTGGTTACCGGAAGATAGATGCCCTGTTCTTCTATGCGGGCATAGCTTATTCCCCGATCTCTTATATACTGGCTGCGCGATATTTCAAACCAGTGCAGATAGTTGGCATAATAAACAACTCCCATGGCATCGGTTTCACCGTAAGATACCCGGTGTGGATGCCAGGTTTCAGGCACTGGAAAATTGGAAGAAGGATTTTGCAAAATCAAATATCCTGCAGGTTAAGATTTTTGCTAAGGTCGTAATAGTTTAGTCATTTGCATGTGGCACGGGGACTGGCTCTTCTGGGACCCACTTGTCTCAAAAGTGAAACGTTTAAATCATCGGTTGATCCTCAAGTGGGGCCCAGAGTGCCTGTCCCCTACTTTCCTTAAAAAAGGGCTAAACTATTACCTAAGATCTAAATCCTGCCTTCAATGGCCAGGGGCAGAAGATCATGTCCTGATTCCACCAGGATTTCAGTCGACCTGGCTGCTTTCTCTGAAAATACTTGAGGCCCTGTAGTCTGGATCATACTGCTGTAGACCAGGAATGGTACCGGATCTCGAGAGTGCGTTCTGATGCGGATGGGAGTCAGATGATCACAGCAGATGATCATAATAAATTCCGAGCCTTGCAGGTGATTAAGCAAGGGGTTGACAATGAAACGGTCAAATCTGGATATGGCCTCGACCTTATCCTCCACACAACCCATATGCCCGCATTCATCAGGACCCTCAAGGTGTACAAAAACAAAATCGCCATGCTGCAGAAAATCCATGGCAGTCTGGGCCTTGCCCTGATAATTGGTATCCAGCAGACCTGTGGCTCCTGGTATGTCCAGTACTTTAAGCCCTGCTGCCAGGCCCAGCCCCTTAATGAGGTCCACCGCGGAAATGACCGCACCGCTAAGACCATACCTGTCAGTAAACAAGGGCAGGCTTAGAGGCGGACCCTGTCCCCATGGCCAGACAGCATTGGCCTTGTGAGGGCTGCATTCCGTAGCAAGCAAGTGGTTGCATTTGTTTACAACTTCCCACAAAGGCAGATATTGCTGATATTGAACCATGTCCGGGGAAACAGGCTGATCAAGGATGTCGTGGGGAGGTCTGATCTGGATATCTCTGGCTGAAGTATTCATGCCGTTTTTCTGAACAATAAGGTGGCGGTACTGCACACCCGGGTGAATGGTGAATTCCTGTGTGCCGGCTTGATCCTGCAGTTTGTGCATGAGAGGAGTTGATGCCTCTGATGTTATGTGCCCTGCTGAGTAATCACGCATAACCATATTTTCATCTTGTCCAGCCAGGGTGACCAGGTTGCAGCGCCATACAAGATCGTCGGAGTCCGGCTTCAAGCCTTGAGCCGCAGCTTCTATTGGTCCGCGTCCGGTATGGTATTTAACCGGATCATAGCCCAGCAGAGCCATATTGGCGATATCTGATCCCGGAGGCATCTGCTGTGGTATGGTCTGACAGAGACCAACCTTAGATAATGCGGCCAGGGAGTCCATGGCTGGAGTTTCAGCTGCCTCCATGGGGGTCTGATTGTCCAGTTCAGGGATGGGCCAGTCGCCCATGCCGTCGGCTACAAGCATAAGAACCTTGGTCATCACAAAATCCTGTAGTGTACTGTTGGCGCAGTGATGAAATCAAATTCATCAATAACCTTCAGTGCTGAGTTTATGGCCTTTAACTGTGCCCTGTGAGTCAGAAAGACTATGGGGACGTTCTTGCCTTGAGGTCCGGGCTTTTGCACTGCCTGGGCTATGCTGATGTTATGCTCTCCCAGGACCCCGGTAACCGCTGACAGAACTCCTGGTTTGTCCAAGGCTGTCATGCGGAAATAGTGCTCAGAAACACCAAGGTCAGGCTCAACGATTCTCGCTGAAGGTAATGTCCTTTCCCTGAACCCGGTATTATTAATCTGGGCATGACTTATGGCCAGCGCCATAATATCGGCCAGAACAGCGCTTCCTGTGGGCAGATCGCCGGCACCCTGACCGTAAAGCATAATGGGGCCCACTGCATTGCCTTCGAGAAGGATGGAATTGAAGGGGCCATCCACCTTGGCCAGAATATGATTTTTGGGCAAAAGGGCCGGGAACACACCTGCCTGCAGATGGCCTGATTTTTCCCGTACCTGGGCGATCAGTTTCAACACATAACCAAATTCACCGGCCAGCGATATATCTGTTGCCTGAACCTTGGATACTCCCTGAACAGGAAGAATTTTCAGGGGATAATCAGCTCCGTGGGCCAGGCGTATCAGTATGACCAGCTTATGCGCTGCATCCATCCCTTCAATGTCTAAGGCAGGATCAGCCTCGGCATAGCCAAGATCCTGGGCAGCCTTCAGGGCCTCACTGAAATCATGGCCCCTGGCAGTCATTTCACTCAGGATAAAGTTGGCTGTGCCATTGAGGATGCCGGTGATGGATTTGATTTTGTTGCCCGCCAGACTGTCCTTGAGGGTTTGTACAATGGGTATTCCTCCGGCAACACTGGCCTCGTAATAAAGCCCCTGATTCTGGTCATGAGCCAGGGCAAAAAGTTCATTGCCGTACTCAGCCAGCAGGGCCTTGTTGGCAGTAACAACATGTTTGCCGCTTTTGAGGCCAGCCTCAATGAGCTTGCGGGGTATTTCCGTACCGCCCATAAGTTCCACCAGAATATCGGTTTCCTGGTCTTCAAGAATATCGTCAAGATTGTCGGTGAATCTGGTCTCAGGTCCGGGAATAAAAGATCTGACCTTGGAAGTATCCCGAACCAGGACCTTGGTTATAACCAGTTTTTTGCCGATTCTTCGTTCAATCCATTCATTGTTTTCCTGGATTATTCTGGCCAGTCCGGTTCCTACAGTGCCAAAACCTGCCAGAGCCAGATTGATTACATCTTTATCCATTATCCCCCCAGAACTTTTTTAATGCCGCGAAGGGCCTGATTGATGCGGTGTCTGTTTTCTACAAGGGCAAATCGCACATGATCATCACCGTAATGACCAAAGCCAAGACCCGGTGATACAGCCACCTTGCCTTCCTGAAGCAGAAGCTTGGAGAATTCCACTGACCCGAGTTTCTTAAATTCATCGGGTATTCGGGCCCATACAAACATGGTAGCCTTGGGTTTTTCCACTGCCCATCCAATTCTGTTAAGACCCTCCACGAGAGCGTTGCGCCGGTCTTCGTAGATATCCACGATTTCCTGGACACAATCCTGAGGACCATTGAGGGCAATGATGGAGGCTATCTGAATGGGTTGAAATATGCCATAGTCAAGATAGCTTTTGATTCTTGTCAGAGCGTTGACCAGGGTGGAGTTGCCGCAGCAGAATCCCATGCGCCAGCCCGGCATGGAATAACTTTTGGACAGGGAAAAGAATTCAACACCTATGTCTTTGGCACCGGGTATCTCGAGGAAGCTGGGTGCTTTATATCCATCAAAACAAAGATCAGCATAAGCAAGATCATGAATTACATAGATCTTATGTTCCTTTGCAAAATCAACAATCTTCTGAAAAAAGTTCAGGTCCACAGTAGCTGTGGTGGGATTGTGCGGATAGCAGATAATCAGGACTTTGGGCTGAGGCCAGGTCTGTCTTGTAGCTACAAGCAGATCTTCGAAAAAATCGCGGTCCAGTCCAATGGGGATTCTCCTGACGTCTGCACCAGCGATGATGGCTGAGTAAGGATGAATGGGGTAGGTTGGGTCCTGTGAAAAAACTACATCCCCGGGGCTGAGCATGGCCATAGCGAGGTGTGACAGTCCTTCTTTGGCACCCATGGTGGCAATGGCCTCTGTTTCAGGGTTCAGATCTACGTTGTAGCGCCTTTTATACCAGTCGCAAATGGCCCGGCGCAGATTGGGAATCCCGCGCGAGGCTGAATAGCGATGATTGACTTCTTTCCGGGCAGCTTCCACAAGCTTGTCGACAATGTGTTTAGGGGTTGCCAGATCTGGATTGCCCATGCCAAGGTCAATAATATCCTCGCCTTGACGGCGCATCTGCATTTTCAGTTCATTAACAATGGCAAAGACATAGGGAGGGAGTCGGTTTATTCTGGCGAATTCGGACATATGGAGCTCCTTTTTGAGAATAATAAAAATCAGTTTTAGTCAAACCGCAGCACCAGTGCATATTATCCGCTGCAGCAGCCATGATTCCCTGGCAAATGCAGCAACCTGTTTATGATAATAGTTTTTATTTTGGACAAATGTCAAATAATATGGTTGACGGCAATCAGGGATTTAGATAATTTGTGATCTTATCGCAAGGGCTTATTACATATTTGCCCGCTGAGTTAAGGAGAGGTGGCCGAGCTGGCTGAAGGCGCGCGCCTGCTAAGCGTGTATGGGCTTAACCGTCCATCGAGGGTTCAAATCCCTCCCTCTCCGCCATTTACCTGTCCACCCCCTGATATTATAAAGCCCACAAATCGCTCTACAAAGATCCTTTCTGCTATTTTAGCAGTCTATAAATGACCACTGAAATCCTATTGATACATCATAGATTGTGCGGACAGTGCCAGCATAATCCGGTCACTTGCTTTCCCAAAAGATTAACAGCCAGAATATGTGGTCAGCGCCTGCACAGTTTACTTTATCCTCCTATGGTACTTACATAGAAGCTCCTCACAGGGTCCCCGGGACCGAACTTGTGAGTAACTGTCTTTATAGTGGAGCCTGCATCCTGCAGGCTATTTAATTCCAGGCGGCTGGAAGCCGCCTCCACCTTGAAGAACAGTCCCATATCTGGAAATTGGGACAGTCCCCGCGAGGTGCTACAAACAAGACTGATGCTGCATTGGTTCCTGGAGGAAATTTGCTTCAATGGAAAAATTTACACAGCGAGGGACAGTCCCCCTCCGGGCTGTAAGCCTCCGGGCAGGAAGCTGTGCTAAGCGCAAAGTTTCCATCTTTGACGGAATTTTTCTGGTGATTGAGAATCAATCATAAGTAAAAATATTACCCCTCATTCCCAGGCTGGAGCTTGAGAACAAGGAAAAGCCTGGATTCCGGCTTTCGCCGGAATGACGATAAAGAGTAATAGCTTGCTTTAACCGTCACCCCGGACTTGATCCGGGGTCCAGTTTTTTTGAAGTTACTTGTAAGCTCCTCACCTGGGGGGGACCGGGACCGAACTTGTGAGTAACTAAAAAATCAGCCTTTACGCGTTAGGGATTGCCGCGCTCGAAAACTCGCTCGCAATGACATCTGAAGTGTCTGGGATGTGGTTGCTGAAAACCTGTCACCCACGAGGGAGCCTGAGAGACCGGAGCAATCTGTATGGTAAAGACATAATGCTCTGAATTTATTGCTAATTTGGTTCTGGTTACTTAGAAGCTCCTCACCCGGGCGGACCGGGACCGAACGTGTGAGTAACTTTACGAGTCTGTCACTTTTCTGGAAATTGGGACAGTCCCCGCGAGGTACTATAAAAAAGTTTGATGCTGCATTGGTCCCTGGAAGAAATTGGCTTTAATGACAAAATTTACACAGCGAGGGACAGTCCCCCTCCGGGCTGTAAGCCTCCGGGCAGGAAGCTGTGCCAGGCTCAAAGTTCCCATCTTTGACGGAACTTTGCTGGCAAATGTACATGAATCATAAGCAAAAATCATAAAAATGTGAAAATTGTAACCATCTGAATTTATTAGCAAAACGATTCTAGTTACTTGTAAGTTGAAAAGAAAAGCAGAATTTTGCAAAATGGCTGAAAATGGTCATGAGACACTGCGTTCTTTACGTGACTTGAGAATTGGGTATAATTTTTTTCAGAGTGAATATGGCAATCTAATGAAATGATACTAAAAATCTTCGTGAGTTTGGAGAGGAAAATTCAAGGTAAAAAAGACCTAAGAAGGTGGTTATAATGAGCGAATTACTTCAATCTGGTCATGAGCAGCTTTCGGATCATGAGCTGGAAGAACTGGCAGGTTTTCTTGGTGAAGGTCCAGAGTCCATGAACATTGAAATGATGGATGGTTTTCTGGCAGCGATTGTCTGTTCACCGGAGCTGGTCATGCCCGGTGATTTTTTGCACTATATCTGGGGAGAGGAACGTGAATTTGAAACAGCTGAGCAGGCCCAAAAGTATGCGGGACTGATTCTCAGGCACTGGAATTCCATTATAAGTCAGCTTGATAATAACGATGTTTTCATTCCTTTCATGCTTGAACATGAGGAAGGATACATTGGCAATGACTGGGCTTCCGGCTTTCTGTTTGGCATTAATCTGTGAGGAGATGGCTGGCATGCGTATATTGAAGACGATGACCAATCATATGCCTTGATTCCAATTTTGCTGCTTGCTAACGAACAAAACCCTGATTCCAAGCTATGGCCAGGCCCTATCCCTTCAGACGAGCGAAAAGAAATACTGACCACTCTGGCTGTAGGTGTTCCCAAGATTTATGATTATTTTGATCAGCAAAGAAAATCAAATGCTTCACGTCTCCAACAGGAACAGCGCGGAACAATAAAGCGGTCAGCCCGCAAAATCGGAAGAAATGAACCATGCCCATGCGGCAGCGAAAAAAAATTTAAAAAATGTTGCGGCATGAATTAAGCGTTATTGAGGCTGCAGGCGCATAAAACATGACGAGCCAAATGGTGCAAACCTTGCTCTCAGGAATAGAATATCGAATTATCTGTTTGAAAAATGCATGCATATTTCAATTTATGATTGAAATTTGCAAAACAATGCTCTGGGCAGGTGATTTTTTTTAAGCTGGAGAGTTCTCTCCAGCCACATGTAGCCCTTTTTTGTGCTCAGGCCCACGAAATTTGGATAGTGGTAAACATTTGCGGTTTATGAAGATATTTTTGGCTGAATTTCTTGCTGCGCAGCTTTTTTCAGATAAATCATTCAATCAGAATGTATCTGTTTAACGCTTTGGATGTGGCACGGCTTCCTGCCCGGAGGGATACAGCCCGGAGGGGGACTGGCTCTTCCGGGACCCACTTGTGCCAAAAATGAGTCACTTTGAGCACAAATTGATGCTCAAGTGGGTCCCGGAGTGCCTGTCCCCTGCTTTCCTTAAAAGCGCTAAACAGATACATCAGAATAAGGAGTGAAGAAATGGCTTTTTTGCCACCAGAGAGAGACTGGAAGTACATACGTAAAATAAAAAATGATTTACTTTGCTCCCTGTGCACCCGGATCAACAGTAAATCCATGGACATCCTCAGACAGGGTGAGGGTTCTGAGTATGATAAATACATTGCCCTGTACCGGCACATTGAAAAATCAGACCGGATTGTTGGAGATTGCTTCAATGATTTTAAGCGGTCAAGCTTTTTGATGAAGCTGACACATCTTCAGTTTCACGGTATACTGAAAGATGAGCACATTGAAAATTTATCGCCTGAGACAAGAGAGAGTCTAAAAGCAATAAAAGTGATGACCAGTCCCTGAGGCTGAAGCTTCCCGCAGATTTGCGTTAAAGCATTTAAACCACACAGGATCTGGATTTTGCTGCAATACCATCAAATCTGTTATCAGGCTGTCCAGATGTTCTGATCTTGCCCAAAACCATGCAGGGCAAGCAACTTACTAAATTTGTTTCTCTGTTGCGTTAGATCCGCTTTCAAACAAAGGTCTGGCCATGATTCGCATTGGACATTATTTTTCAACCGTCGGCCTGCTTGTGGGCACTTCTTTTTTTGCGCTCTCCCTGACTCCAAGCCTGGTGCCCCGTGGGGATACTGTTCAGGGTATCATTTCAGGCTTATCCATGGCTGCCGGGTATGCAACCGGTGTACTTGGTTGTGTGCTGTGGCGCTATTTTGAGCTGCCTTGCCCATCAAAACGCATTCAGCGCATCATTCATGCTGTTGTTGCAAGTCTTTGCGCTTTGCTGGCCATCAGTTTTCTTCTGCAGGCCAGTCAGTGGCAGAATGATATACGCGCTCTCATGGGCATGGAGGAAGTCCCGGGTGTGCGGGCACTGTGGGTTGGTCTGGTGGCAGTGCTGGTGTTTCTAAGCTTGCTGGCACTGGGTAAGCTATTTACAGCCATCAGAAAATTCTTTTCGCACCATTTACGCCGTGTCGTGCCCCACAGGGTCTCTGTGGTGACTGGTTTGCTCATGTCGTTCTATCTTTTCTGGGCCATGATGAACGGAGTTCTTTTTTCATCACTTTTGAGAAGCGCAGATTATTCTCATCAACAGGTTGATGCCCTGATTGAACCCGAACAGTCCCAGCCTCAGGATGCCCTGCGCGCTGGCAGCCCGGAGTCGCTGATTTCCTGGGAAACCATGGGGCGACAGGGCCGTCGTTATTTAGCGGGTGGCCCTACAGCACAGGATATTGCAGTGTTTACAACAGAGCAGACAAAAGATCCTTTGAGAGTCTACGTTGGTCTGAATGCTGCTGAAACACCACAGGAGCGAGCCGACCTGGCTCTGGCCGAGCTTGAGCGGATTGGCGGTTTCAATCGCTCCCTGCTGGTACTCATTGCTCCCACTGGCACTGGCTGGATTGATCCGGCAGGGGTGGATACTTTAGAGTATCTGCACCGGGGTGATGTGGCCAGTGTTGCTGCTCAGTACAGCTATCTGCCAAGCCCATTATCGGTGGTGGCTGACGGCAACTATGGAGTAGAGAGTACCCGTGCCCTGTTTGAGGCTGTTTATGGCCGCTGGCGTGACTTGCCGGAGAACGAAAGACCTGCCCTCTATTTGTTTGGATTGAGCCTGGGTGCCATGAATCTGGATCGCTCCTTTGATTTCTACGATATTATTGATGATCCTTTCAATGGTGCTCTCTGGGTTGGCCCGCCTTTCCGGATGGACACATGGAGAGATATAACTCAACGCCGTCGGCCCGGCACGCCGGAGTGGCTGCCCAGCTTCCGGGATGACTCTGTGGTTCGGTTTGCCAACCAGGCAGGGGGGTTAGATCAGGGTGAAGCCCCCTGGGGCGACTTTCGTATTGCGTTTCTGCAGTATGCCAGCGATCCCATCACTTTTTTTTCTCCGGATTCATTCTATCAGGAACCTGCATGGATGCGGGATCCTCGCGGCCCGGATGTGTCCTCGGACCTGCGCTGGTTCCCCATTATCACCATGCTTCAGCTTGCTGCTGATATGGCAGCTGGAAAATCTCCACCAGGCTACGGCCATGAATATGCTGCAGAACATTATTTTGATGCCTGGGTGGCATTAACAGAGCCGCCAGGCTGGGATGATGATGCCTTGTCGCTCTTGCGCGAACATTTCAGTGAAATAAAATAGCAATTGTTAATGCCGGCTGTGCCCACAACCCAAATTCAACAAGAATCGTTAAGTTGTGGTTATACAGGCTGAAGGCTTAGAAGGCTGAAGGCTGAAGGTTGAAGGTTGAAGGTTGAAGGCTAAAAAGGCTGAAGGCTGAAGAATTAAAATCAAAATGGAGCCCAATTAAGAGATAACAGGCAACCCAGGGCTGATTATGAAGTTTCCGTATGGTATATCCAATTTTCGAGAGATTACTTTAAGTGACTACTTTTACGCTGACCGCACCAGCCGCATCCCCTTGCTGGAGCATGGTAAATACCAGCTTTTTATTCGCCCCAGACGATTCGGCAAGACTTTGCTCCTTTCAACATTATTCAACTATTATGACCTGGCTTCAGCTCATCTTTTTGATGATATGTTTGGACATTTATCCATAGGAAAGAATCCTACCCCTTATCGCAATAAATATTTTATTCTGCAGTGGGATTTTTCATGTGTTGACCCTACAGGGAATGTCCAGCAGATAAAGCGGGCTTTGCATAATCACATCAATGTTCGCATTGAAGGTTTTTTGAAGTATTATCAAGAATTTGATATTCAGAGTGTAAACATCAATCCCGACGATGCTCTCAGTTCCATAGATTCACTGGTTTACTCTTTGCGCATGAGCGGTCATCCTCTTTACCTGCTCATTGACGAATATGATAATTTCGCCAATGAAGTTATGATGGGGGCAGCCATGGACAACAAGCGCCGCTATGAGGCATTGGTCTTTGAGGAAGGGCCTTTGCGAACACTGTTTAAGGCTGTCAAGTCAGCCACCAGCCAGTCGCTTATTGACCGCATTTTTATTACCGGAGTCTCGCCGGTGGTTATGAGTGATATCACCAGCGGATTTAATATTGCCAGAAATATTTACCTGAACCAGCAGCATAATGATCTTTGCGGTTTTACATTATTAGAAACACAGAAGGCAGTTGAAGCAGTTGCAGAAGATTGCGGCTTTGATGAAAGTGCAGGCCTTGGTGCAGCATCCATGATTAAAATCTGGTATGATGGCTACCTGTTCAGCCCTGATGCCAGAAACATGGTCATCAATCCCACACTGGCACTTTTTTTTCTTGATACCCTGGAACAGGAATGTACCTATCCCCGCAATATGCTGGATGATAATATGGCCACTGACCGCAGCAAGCTGGAATATATTTCTCAAATTCCAGGTGGTGGTCAGCTGCTGCTGGACCTGACTACGGATGGCTATGTAGTAGAAGTTGATGATATTGTCAGCAGGTTCGGCATGCGGGATATGCTCAGGGATCAGAGCAAGGACAATAGCTTCATGGTTTCGCTGCTCTACTATTTCGGAGTGCTTTCATTACAGGGCAGGACAGATCTGGGCAAGCTGATCCTGCGGGTGCCAAATCTTGTAATACGAAAGCTTTATGTGGAGCAGATCGCTGAAATGCTTCTGCCTGACCCCATACGCAGAGATGAAGGAAAATGGGCTGCTGAAAAACTTTATCAGACAGGCGATATGGATCCCATCTGTCGGTTCATAGAGCAGAAGTATTTCAAGGTTTTTCACACTGCAGACTACCGCTGGGCCAATGAACTGACTGTAAAAACCGCTTTTCTCACCCTGCTCTACAACGACAATCTATACGTCATGGATTCAGAATTAGAGATTGAACGAGGCCGGACGGACCTGACCATGATTATCCGCCCTGACGCACGGCAATACAAAATTCTGGACATACTTGTGGAGTTCAAGTTCGTCAGCCTCAAGGACGCTGGAACAGGCGGAGAAGAAGTTAGAACCATGGACAGAGAAAAGCTTGAGTCCATGAAGCTCATGCAACAGGCCATGGCCGAGGCCAGGGAACAGGTGCGCAGGAACATGGAGAGCTTAAGCAGGAAGCACGACCACCTGCGACTGCGCGGTTATGCTGTGGTCAGCCTTGGATTTGAGAGGATATGGTGGGAAGAGGTCTATTCCGGGCCTTGATGGTAAACTATTACAAGGATTATGAACATGAAAGCAAAACCAGATTACTTTAGAAAAATCGAAGAATTAAGCGACCTGCTTCAAAATGCAGTGGACATCGTTGAGGTGGGAAAATACTTTCTCGACCACTTTCCTGATGACAGAAGTTTTATGTCAGCAGGAAAGTTAGTAAAAGATAAACTGATGAAGCAGGTCCTTAAAGAGGTCGGCAAGCAGTTTGTAAGGCCGGATGCTAAAATTACCAATATGTTGATTACCTACAATAAAGAGTTCGACTTTTACCACGGCCCTTTTTTTCTTGGAGGAAAGCCTTCAAGCTTCTTCTATTATGCTAAGCTCCAAATAGGAATGGTCATTATTATCCAGAGCATGGGAGAAGATCCCAACACTTCGTTTGTAAGATTCAGGGCAGCCAAGCTTCCAAGAAAAGGAGTTACAGTTGTGCCTCACAATCCTACAATACAGTAATTGACATTAGAGCTTTCAAATGTAGCTACAGGGTAAACGTGCTGAGGTCTGACTCAAAATGGCTGCCAGCCCCAAGAACTGTTCTGTTATACCATCAGCTGCGCACTGCTCAATTAAGGTCAGCGGCAATTTCTTCCAGCTCTTTGCGGGCCTCGTCAGTTTCAAATTCTTCCACGAGTCTGTAAGCCTCCTGCAGTCTGGTCTGCAAATCAGAAGACACCGGCATCTGCAATAGCTCCTGCAGTTTTTCCATGGCCTGACTGATGTTTTCGTCCAGCAGCATGGATGCCTCCTGGACCAGGGCTGCAGCCTGTTTAATGTCTACTGTGCCCGGTTCTACAGTTTGCTGATGGTGGGGGGGAGAGGCCAGGATTTTCTGCAAAGACTCCTGTACTGTATTCATGCTGGACCTGGCTGTGGCAAACAACTGATTCAGGTCCCGGGCCTGGCCTTTAATGCCTTGTTCCAAAGCCGCTGCAGCCTTGTAAAGCTCCTGCATACCCAGATTGCCAGCTGTACCTTTTAGGGTGTGGGCCAGACGTAAAGCCTCCTGAAGCTGATTTTCCTGCAGCATACGTTCTATCTGCTGGATGGAATCCAGATACTTGTTCTGAAATTTGCCAAGCATTCCGGTATACAGAGCCTGATTACCTGAAGCCTTAGACAGGCCAAGGCTGGTATTCACACCAGGCATCCGAGGCAAAGACTCTGCACTTTCAGGCATTATGGGTT
>NZ_JYNP01000052.1 GCF_000934755.1 Desulfonatronovibrio magnus | reverse complement strand
ACCCTGACAACCACGTCAGTAAGAAACTCTTTGAACTCTTCAGCTACAAACCCGCTAATATCAATTTCTATTACTGACAGATCTAAGTAGGCCTTGATTTCATCCGGTATGTAATATTTGATGAAATCTCGGACCAGCTCTTCATCCTGGAAAAAGGTCTTAAAGCCTGCATCGTGTGGGGATGGAATTTCAAATGACATAGTGAAAAGATATCTTATGGTTTGGGACAATGCAAGAAGATTAAATATCAGCTTTTAGTTGATACTTCCGGTTGGGCCAATTATATGGTTTACAGTTAGAGAAAAAGCTGGTCTGGAAGACGTAAAGCTGCACACTCTCCGGCACAGTTTTGCCAGCTTTTTGATAAACCCCGGACGCTCAATAAATAAGGACCAACACTATCAATAAGTCCCTTTAACTTTGCCGCTATTAGTATGCCAGCAGTTCATGTAAGATTCAGATTCAGCTCCATAGAAACTTTTCGGGCAAGAAAGTCATCAATAACAACTAAGGAGCCAGGATTTATAGGCTCCTCACCCGGGCGGACCGGGACCGAACCTGTGAGTAACTTATACCCTTAGTTCACAGGCTCCAGCCTGGGGAAGTTTTTCTCTTGCGGCTCCAGCCGCTTCTTCAAAATGTGGCTGGAGCCACAAAAAAAAGGTATTCCCAGGCTTGAGCTTGGGAACAAGAAAAACACCCTTAACACGTTAGAGATTGCCGCGCTCGAAGACTCGCTCGCAATGACACCTGAGCTGTCAGGGATGTAGTTGCTCAAAACCTGTCATTGTTAGCAAGCCCAAGCGACCGAAGCAATCTGTATGCGGCTTACAACTCAATCTTTTCCTTAATCTCAGCCCTTCCAACACCTCCCTGGCAGTAAACCGCCTGTGTCCTTTTCCCTTGTAAAGTTTTGGTTCTGGATATATATCAGCCAGCAGGCGCTTACGCATGACATCAATATGGTCGCCCAGAGCTTTGGCAACCTCGCCTGCTTTTTATAGTGCTTCCTTTAGTGGCCTGCAGCAATAAGTTACCAAGTTAATAAAAAAATCAGGAGACGCGAGTCATGGCTAAAAACAGAAAAGTTAAAATTGTTGCCACAGCTAAAAAGCTGTTTGCCACTCAAGGTTTTGACAGCACTTCACTCCAGCAGATAGCTGATGGCACAGGGGTGACTGAGCCTTTGATGTATTATCACTTTAGAGGCAAAGAAGATATTTTTATCGAGATAATAAGAAGTGTATATGAGGAATACTTCGCTCACATCAAGTCCCTGCCTCAAAATCCAGGTACCCAGTTCGATAAAATCAGCAACCTGATTCGCTTGCATATTAATATTGCTGCAAACAGACCCAATGACGGAAGGTTGATCCTGTCCCACTGTCCTTCCAGTCTGAAAAAAAATACTCACATCTACCATGAAATAATGCAGGAAAGACATGATCTTATTACCGGATACCTGCGGGATTGTCTCGAAACTGGAAATGCCGCTGGCGAGTTTGATGCCCATCCAGTAGAAGAGTTGGTAATAGTCATTGCGTGTCTTTTAAAAGGAGTAATCCATAGAAAACTTCTTGGTAGAATAAGCGAATCTTCTTATGAGTACACAGCAATTGAGTTCTGTCGCCGGGCATTAATGCCCAACCCTGTAATTTACTGATAGGTGAAGCACAGGCTTCCCATGGTCATTCTTTTGATAATGGTGAATCTGTTAAATAAGCTCAAAGCTCACTTCGTACCGGCCAGAGGTAAAATTCGGCATAGGGCTTGAATCCAACACCAACTGCGCCTTTGTGCAGATACAGAACGTATGCCCAGTCTGCTTCAAAGAAGCTTGTGGTAGATGACCAGTATCCTTCCTGCAGTCCTGTGAATTGATGCTGGTCAGGCAGTGCAGGGGAGTGGTTTGAGGCATCTACCAGGGACTCAAGCTCATTAATGTTGGGCATTCGCCATCCATTCCCCTTGATTTCTGCCACAGCATCCAGGGCTTGTATCCAGGTGAAAGGCCCTCCACTTATTTTGCCGGGATCATGCCATACAAGGTTTGTCAGCTTATCAAGAAAGTGGGGCCCGTGTTTAACAAATCGTGGTTCAGGCCACGGTTGTCCTGTCTGGATTTCAGAGTCCTGGCCTGAGCCTTTACAGTCTATGGTTTGCCCCTGGGTGTCATGACACATTGTCTGACCTGTGGCAGGTATGTGAACAGATTTCCCCCTTACAGGCCATACCAGGTACCTCTGGTTTTTACCGCCGTAAAACATTCTTGCACCTTCAAGGTGAACGTACCAGGCATATGCTGGTGCCATGGCAGATGAAGTGGAAGTCCAATACCAGCCCAGGAAGACATCTGCAAATGGATGGTCCTGTGGCAGTGCCGGCTTTCTCGCACCATGAGACAGGATGGAGCGCATTTCACGACGATTGGGCATCCTCCAGTCATTAAATCCGCCAAAACCCTGGTTATTCAGTTGGTCGATCTCTGCAAAGGCCTGGTCCCATGTCAGAGGGAATTCAAAGAAGTTTGCCTTGCGAGTCCAGTTGAGGCCGGTTAATTCATCCTTGACAACGTCCTTGTCTAAAAGAGTAAATCTGGGCACAGGCCATGGTTCGCCAACGGCATAAGTGGGATCCTGGCCGGCATTTAAACAGTGAATTTCATTTTCCTGCTCATCAAAACATCTGTCCAGTCCGGTTTGAATAATATTTTTGATCATAATGACGGGACCTTTTACTCCGTGTTCATTCTTAAGAGGCAACAGTTTGCAGTGTGCGAGGCTTGGGTGGAGTCCTTGCAAATTTCATATTGGTAGCATATTATTACTGACTTCAGGAATTTTTACAAGCTGACCAACAGGCATTGCAACAGTTTTTTTGCAGATTGATTTTATGTGTTTTGAGTGCTGGCCAAATTGCCGGCCAAATGGAAACCTAATGAATAAATCACGAATACTTATTGTAGATGACAGTAAAACCATTAGAAAGGTGCTGCTCAAGCAGCTTGCGTCTTTCAAGGCTGAACTTTTTGAAGGTGAGGACGGGCAGGAAGGACTGGAAAAGGCCTTAGAACATATGCCTCACATGATCATAACTGATATAGATATGCCCAGGATGAATGGTTTTGAACTGTGCAGGCAGCTTAAGTCTGACGAGAGAACCAGGCATATTCCCGTACTCATGCTAAGTGCCAATGAGAATGAGGAATATATTGAAAAAGGTTTTGAAGTCGGCGCAACTGCATATGTACCCAAAATCAATGCCAGCAGGGACTTGTTGCCCAGGGTCAATGACATTCTGGAAAAGTCAGTCATGTTGCGCAACAGCAAGGTTCTTGTAGTGGATGATTCCAAATATATCAGGGGTATAGTGTCCCGTGGTCTGATGGAGAATGGTTTCGGTGTGGAACTGGCTGAAAATGGTATGAAGGCCCTGGAAATTCTGGGTAATCTTAAGCCTGATATGATCATTACTGATCTGAATATGCCGGTCATGGACGGTATAGAGTTGTGCGAAAATATCCGCTCCCGTTCAGAGCTTGATGATGTGCCTGTGCTGATCATGAGTTCTGAGAGTGATCGTCGATTGATGAGAGAAATGATGCAGCGGGGGGCATCAGGATATATACTTAAGCCATTCAATCTTGATCAGCTTGTGATATATGCTGAAAAACTGCTTTCTGATCACTTTCGACTACTTCTTCTGGATAAACAGCGCCTGACACATGACCGGGATATGCTTGTGGGCAGCATTGCCAGCCTTATTCAGGCTTTGGAGGCACGAGATCCTTATACCAGAGGCCATTCAGAATCAGTGGCTGCCATTGCTTCCCTGATTGCTAAAGAAATGGATTTTTCTGAATCAGAACTGCACGACATCACTTTGTGCGCCCGGCTGCATGACATTGGAAAAATAGGCATTCCGGACAAGGTACTACTCAAGCCAGGACGCTTGACTCATGAAGAGTTTTCCGAAATTCAGCGTCATCCACTTATGGGGGCCCAAATTTTAAAACCCATACCCAGTATGAGCGAAATAATTCCAGGAGTATTGCAGCATCATGAAAAGATAGATGGGTCAGGATATCCTTACGGTCTCTCCGGCGATGCCATTCATCTCTGGGCGAGAATCATTGCTGTGGCGGACGTCTATCATGCTGTAACCAGCAGCAGGCCATACAGAGATCCCATGGGGTTTGATAAAGCTCTTGAAATAATTGGCAGTGCCACTGGTAATCATCTATGTTCCAAATGCGTATCAGTATTTTTGAAACTTATACATGATAACCCAGATATTGGCCAAGGTCATTTTGAATCTATCTCCTGACACTGCTGAGCCAAGGAAAGATAAAGCCATGTTAAACAAGACAGTTGCTGAAATACTCAGTTCGGACGTAGTCAGCATTGACCAGAGCGCACCTGCCATCAATGTGGTCAGAAAAATGCGCGAGCATCGTGTATCGTGTGTGGTGATTATGGACGACCAGTCTCCAGTGGGCATCTTTACAGAGCACAATCTGCTCTGGTCAGTAGCCCAGGGCATTGATATGACCAAATCACCAGTGAAGCTCAATATGAGTTTTCCTGTATATTCTCAAAAGAGTGCCACCACTGTGCTGGATGCTTACGATCATATGCGACGAATGAACATAAGGCACCTGGTTATTCTGGATGACAATCAGAATGTCATGGGTGTGATTACCCTGACCAATCTCATCAAATCCCTGATGGAAGGGGGGCTGGACCAGGAAACCACTGTTGCTGATTTTTTTAATCCCCAGGTCATTACTGCTCCGTTAGACGGTATGGTGCGCGATTATTTTCGGGTTATGGCTGAACAGCAAATCAGCTGTCTGGTGATTGTGCACGATAGCTCTCAAATGCCTCAGAAGGCATCGCATGTAGCCGCAGGCATTCTCACTGAACGTGATTGCGTAAGGATTGTGCATGATGCACTGCCTGATCTTGATCATCTAAAACTTTTTCAGGTTATGAGCAGCCCTGTTCAGGCTGTTTGCAAAGATGAACCATTGCAGCTTGCCCTTGAAAAGATGTCTGCGCAAGATCTGCGCAGACTGGTTGTGCTTGATCCATGTGGACAAGTGGCAGGGATTTTAACTCAATCAGACATTGCCCGGGGTTTGGGTTCAAGATATATGGCTACACTGTCCAGCCTTCTGGCAAAAGCCAGGCAAAAGGAACAGAAATATCGCGGGCTTTTTGAAAATGCCTTAGAGGGTATTTTTCAGGTTTCCTTTGATGGAGAAGTGATCAGTGTAAACCCGGCTCTGGCCGGAATGCATGGTTATGAGTCGCCAGAAGACTTTACAAAAAGTATCACTGGCCCTGTATCTGAGCTGTTTGTGGATAAAAATGTATTCAGGGATTTTTTTCGGATACTTAGAGAAGAGGAGAAAGTATTCAATTTTGAAGCCATGCTCTGGAAAAAGGATGGATCATGGTTCTGGGGCAGTGTGTCGGCTCATCAGGTTTGGGAAGATGGCCAGAATCTAATCGAAGGGTATGTAGAGGACTGTACCGAGAGAAAGCAGGCTGTTGAAGAGATTCAAAATGCCAGAACACTGGCTGAAAGTTCTTCCCGGCTCAGGGATGAACTGTTGCAGCTGATTAACAACGGGGTCAGAACACCTCTGATGAGTATACTCGGAGCATGTGATATGTTTCCTGGATACCCCACAAATCGGCAGGAAGATATGATTTTCCATATGGCCAGGCATGCATGCCAGAGTCTTACTTTAGTTCTCAATGATGTTATGGACCTCATTGGTTTTGAAGATAAGACCTTTGTTCTGGAAAACAATTTTTTCAGTCTGTACGAAGTAACGGAAAATGTTGTTCAGCACGCGGGGCTGACTGCTCGGGAAAGAGACTGTATTTTAAAAAGTGAGATTGACCCGGATATAAATTCTCTGGTCAAAGGGGATGCCAATCGTTTGAGCCAGGTTTTGAGTACCCTGCTAAACGGTATGATTCAGCAAAGTTATGATGGAACTGTAAGTCTGTCCTTGAAAATGGAAGAACAGAGCGGTGTGTACACTTTTACTCTGCATAGTGACAGTGTTTCATTGTCGGGGTCAGCATCCGATATGGACGGCCATTTGCCCTACAGGCCGGGCGCTTCCCCCCTGCCTTCAGTTCACAATGGATTAGGTTTGCCCATCTGTGAAAGAATAATAAGAGCCATGGGGGGCTCCATTCATACCCTTCAGGGAAAAAATGCAGATTTGACATATGTCTTTTCTGTCAGGCTTGAGTCAAGCTTAGTTGAGACCGGGCTGGCTGTTTTCAGGGAAAAAATGCAAGGCATCAAGGCTCTGGTAGTGGATGATGTATATGCGCATAGATTTGTTTTATGTGAAAACTTGACTAATCTGGGTGTTGATTTTCTTGAGGCGGATAGCATGGATAAGGCCTTTTCATGCTGGGAAGAGGTCTGCACAAGCCGAAATAATTTTGATCTGATCCTCATTCCTGCAAGAATGGCAAGCGACTTCTCCCAAAAGATTACCCGGCAGAGTTTAAAGGCTTTGACCAGAGATCAGGACTTTCTTCCAGGTATTATTGTTATTTGCGACTCAAAAGGTAGTCAAGGTCATTTTCCCGGGGTTTTTAACGATGCATATGTTATTCTGAAGCAGCCATTCTCACTTTCGCACCTTTCAGATTCCCTGGTCAGGGCCTTGAATCTGAAGATAGGTCCGGTTGTTATACCCACATCTACTTGTCCGCCAGGGCACTTGCGTGTTCTGCTTGCTGATGTTCCTGCTTCCAGGCAGGTCATGAAGTATTATCTTGAGCAGTGCGGCTGTGAGGTCCATGTGGTGGGCAATGGACTTGAGGCATTTGAAGCCTTTGCCTCGGGCCGGTTTGATCTGGTTTTGCTGGAAATCAGGCTGGCAGGGTTAAGTGGTATAGAAGCAGCTGAACTCATGCGTGAATACGAGCAGGAAAAGGGGCAACAGCCAGCCAGAATTGTTGGGGTCTGTGCTCATTTACCGGCTGCTCAGAAAGAGGCTGCATTGAATGCGGGCATTGAGGCTGTTCTGATCAAGCCGTTTGAGAAAAAACAGCTGATAAGAGTTATCAATGAGCTTTTTGCTTATGATGTATAAGTTTAATGCTTTGTAAGCTCCTCACCCGGGCGGCCCGGGACCGAACTTGTGAGTAACTTTAGGATACTGTCACTTTTCTGAAAATTGGGACAGTCCCCGCGAGGTACTATAAAAAAGACTGATACTCCATTGGTTCATGGAAGAAATTTGCCTTAATGTAAAAATTTACACAGCGAGGGACAGTCCCTTTGCCAGGCGCAAAGCTCCCATCTTTGACGGAACTTTTCTGGCAAATGTGCAGCAATCATGAGCAAAAATCGTCAAAATGTGATAACTGTAAACATTTGATTTTATTAGCAAAACGATTCCAGTTACTTGTAAGCGCTCCACTCCGGCGGACTGGGACTGAACCTGTGAGCAACTTTCAGGCTGTTAAAGCAAAGGCGGCTGGAAGCCGCCTCCACATTGAAGGGCAGTCTCATATATGGGAATTAGAACAGTCCCCGCGAGGTACTAAAGGATTGATACTGCATTGGTTTCTGAACGAAATCCTTAACCTGGCAACTTGATCATAAGGATAATGGCTGAAAAAGCTGATCAGCAGGTTTTTCAGTAAAGGTAACTCCCTGTCGGGTAATTTTGATTTCCTCAAATGGAATATCCTGCCTGACTGTGGCAATGGCCTGCCTGACAATATGAGCCAGACCGGCGCAGCAAGGTACCTCCATGGACAGTACTGTAATGCTCTTTATCTGGTTTTGCTTCAGAATATCAACGAAGCGCCTAATGTAGTCATGAACTTCATCAAATTTGGGGCAGCCCAGCATGATTACTTTTTCCGGAAGCAAGCGCTGATGGAGGCTGGGCAGAGCCGCGCACGCGCAATCTGCTGCTATTAGAAGGTCAGCATTTTTCAGAAAAGGCGCGTGAGGTGGAATGAGACGGATTTTTACAGGCCAGTGACTCAGAGCTGAATCTTCTTCATCATTTGAACTAAGAGATGCTTTTTGTCCGGCCGGGCTGAATGTTTTCATTGCTGACCCAGGACATCCGCAGCCCAGGTTGGGAAATCCGGGGGCAGTCCCTGGCTGTTTCGGAATACTTTTCTGATTTAAGCTCAGATGCTGCTCTACTGCATCATGATCAAATGGATCAGCTGGTCGGGTAATGATGGAGATTGCGTTTTGGGGGCATTGGCCAAGGCATGCGCCCAAACCGTCGCACAGATTGTCCGCAATGAGTCTGGCCTTGCCGTTTATGATTTTTATTGCCCCTTCCTCACATCCAGGTACGCATTGTCCGCAACCATCACAAAGATCTTCATCAATTCTAACTATTTCGCGTTGTGCTTTCATCATGGCTTTACTCTCCTTTAGTAACTTACTCCTGAAACCCTGTCATAAAAATCAAGAAAATTTGAACCGCAAAGGCGCCCGGGTTGAATGCCCTTGGGGCTTGCTTTTCGAGCAATTCAACTGGGCAGGCGAAGAACTCAAAGTTAAAGACAGTAAACTTCTTTCTTCCTTTGCGCCCTCTGTGTCTTGCGTGAGTCTTCCAACAGGCGGTTAAAATATTTTTTTTGGGGTTGTGGGCACAGCCCGCATTAGACTAATTTCAGGGTGCTGGAAGTACCAGCGGTCATATTGTTGAATCAAATGAGCTCCTTCCGGCCGATTTCGGCATAAGGAAGTTGCTTTTTCATGCTCAATGAGGGCATATTATGCACTCTTGCCAATATAGCTTTGACTTATATCAATTAGCATTTATTTTTGGAAATAAATCGTATCTTGCAAATTAGGCTGTGAATCACTATGGATAGTTAGACCTATTGAGGCATGTTAAAACTATTCGCCTGGAGGGACTCTCCCCTTTATGTGGAGGCGGATTCCACACGCCTGGACTTTAATAGCCTGCAGGATGCAGGCTCTACTTATCAAGGCAGTTACTCACGGGACAGGTCCCAGGCCCCCGGTAAACGCTTATAAGGAAGACCAATGACAGCAATTCAGTTCAGTGATAAGGAAAAGAAGGTTTTAAAAGTAGTACAGGCTGATTTGCCTGACTCGCTTGAGCCATATGCAGACATTGCCCGCATGGCAGGGGTTAAGGAAGAGGATGTGCTGAATTTACTTCAGCGTCTCAAAACAGGGGGATATATCCGTCGCTTTGGCGCAACCCTGCGTCATCAGCAGGCTGGATATGGTTTTAACTCCATGGTGGCCTGGTATGTTGAAGATGATAGTGATCTGGAAAAAACCGGAAAGATCATGGCCAAAAGACCAGAGATAACTCATTGTTATGAAAGAAAGAATTGCCTTGACTGGCCTTATAATCTTTATACCATGATTCATGGACGTTCAAAGAATGACTGTGCCAGGGTGGTCAGGGAACTTCAGGAGGAGACAGGAGTCAGCCAGTGCGCCATGCTTTTTAGTGAAGAAGAACTTAAAAAGACATCAATGAAATATTTTTAGCCAAAATAGCTGCAACAACCAGCAAAAGCATATAGAACAATACAGGAGTTGATATGAGTATTTCCAAAGATCTTTTTGAACAGGCCCGCAAAGTTATACCTGGCGGTGTTAACAGTCCAGTTCGCACATGCGCCGGCGTGGATGCCACTCCCATGTTTATCGCCCGGGCAGATGGGCCGTTTATTTATTCTGAAGAAGGCCGTGAGATGATTGATTATGTAATGTCGTGGGGGCCTATGCTTCTGGGGCATAATCATCCTCAGGTAAACAAGGCCCTGCACCAGGCTCTGGACCAGGGAACAAGTTTTGGTGCTCCATGCAGGCCGGAAATTGATCTTGCTGAGATTATTGTAGAAGCTTTGCCCGGAGTTGATCTGGTGCGCATGGTCAATTCAGGCACTGAAGCTGCGATGAGTGCCCTCAGGCTCGCCAGAGGGTATACGGGCCGTTCCAAGGTCTTGAAATTCAAAGGATGCTATCATGGTCATGTTGATCCCTTTCTGGCCAGTGCAGGTTCCGGCGCAGCGACTTTATGTATTCCAGGCACACCAGGAGTACCCGAGCAGGTAGTAGCGGACACTTTACTGGCCGACTATAATGATCTGCAGGGCGCAAAAGAGTTGTTTGAGAAGCATGGCAATGAAATTGCAGCAGTTTTTGTGGAGCCTGCGGCAGGTAATATGGGCCTGGTAATTCCAGAAGACGGTTTTCTGCAGGGCTTGAGATCGCTTACTCAGGAATATGGTGCCCTTCTGGTTTTTGATGAAGTAATTACCGGGTTTCGACTTTCGTTTTCCGGGGCACAGGGGGTTTATGGCGTTACTCCCGACTTGACTTGTCTCGGTAAGATTATTGGAGGAGGCATGCCAGTTGGAGCCTATGGCGGAAAGAAAGAAATCATGGAGCGCATTGCTCCCTGCGGTGATGTGTATCAGGCAGGAACTCTTTCCGGAAACCCTCTGGCCATGACCGCTGGTTACCATACCTTAAAGCGTCTGAAAGAGGAAAATTATGATCAGCTGGGAACAGACACTGCCGCGCTCGCCACTGGCATAAGGGACATCCTTGCTGAAAAAGGGGTTCCGGTCTGCTTGAACCAGGCAGGCTCCATATTTACAATTTTCTTTACTGAGGGACCTGTTTCCAATTTTGATGATGCTAAAAAGTCTGATCAGGAATTGTTCAAAGCGTTTTACAATCAGATGAGAGAACAGGGTATTTATCTTGCACCTTCAGGTTTTGAGTGCGCCTTTAACTCATTTGCTCATGGCCCTGAACAATGGGAGAAAACCTTGGAGGCTGTGAATAATGTTACATTCCCTGCTTACAAGTAACTACAACCAAATTAGTAATAAATTCAAAGCATTATGCTTTTACCATAAAGATTGCTTCGGTCGCTTAGGTTCCCTCGTGGGTGACAGGTTTTCAGCAACTACATCCCTGACAGCTCAGGTGTCATTGCGAGCGAGTCTTCGAGCGCGGCAATCTCAAACGTGTTGAGGCTAATTTTTTAGTTACTCACAAGTTCGGTCCCGGGCCACCCGGGGGAGGAGCTTCTAAGTAACTGGAGTCGTTTTTCCAACAAAATCAGATGGTTACAGTTTTCAAGTTTTTACGATTTTTGCTTATGATTGATGTACATTTGCCAGAAAAGTTCCGTCAAAGATGGGAGCTTTGCGCCTGGCACAGCTTCCTGCCCGGAGGCTTACAGCCCGGAGGGGGACTGTCCCAATTTCCAGATATGGGACTATTCTTCAAGGTGGAGGCGGCTTCCAGCCGCCTGGAATTAAATAGCCTGCAGGATGCAGGCTCCACTTTTCAGACAGTTACTCACACGTTCGGTCCCGGGCCGCCTGGGTGAGAAGCTTAATTGTAATATCAAAAACAGTAGTTCATGAATAATTTTTTTGTCCATGCCTTTACTATGCTTGACAGAGTAGAATAATGTGTCTTATCTGCTAAAGCAGATTGTTATTTTTTTTACAAGCAATTTTTTTCAAGGAGGTGAAAGAAGATGAAGAAGTCTGTTATTTTAGGAGTGATTGCTGCTTTTTTTCTGGGCTTTCTGGTTCTGCCAACCCTTTACGCTGGATTGACCACTCAACATGAGCAGTTGGATCAGGACATGTCCTACAAGCACGGAACATTTGCTGACAACTGGCTTCTGTACGCCCCAGTGGAGTATGGTGAAATGAGGGAAGCGCCTTCGCCTTTCTCCCACAGCGTGCATGCTGCCTTTGCTTGCGGTGACTGTCACCATGATGAGTTTGGGGATCCCAAAACTGAAGATGACAAGATTATCGGCTGTATGAGCGCCGGTTGTCATGACATGGCTGTTGCCGAATCTCCAAGGGACAGAAGGGATATCCGTTACTTTTACAAAGCATATCATGATATGTGTATGACTGGATGTCATCGTGAGCTTGGTCAGGCTGGTGAGCCTACAGGTCCTACAGCATGCGTGGATTGTCATCCAAAAGATGATTAATTTCAGGTGAATAAAAGGGGAAGTTCAGCTTCCCCTTTTTTTGTCATTACCTCTAAATTCCCTGCTCCGAACCCCGCCTCAGAAACTGACCTCGTTGATAAATGCCCTTAGCATTGCCATAGTAGAGGTGATGAAAAAACTTGTTCGCAGGTACAAAACTCACTTCCAGCCTCAAAAATCCATCAACAGCTTTAAATTGACCAGTTTTTGACAGTCAAGTCACTTTACAACGGTGATATTTTTTTTGTAATGTGGCAGTATGCAGTTTCAGAATATCAGTGAACCAAGGTGGTAATTATGGCTTCAGACAATGAAAAAGATATTTTAGATGATGAGATCATTGATTTGACCGAGGTGGTTGAGGAAGGCAATGTACCTGCGTCAGGACAAAAGGGCGCAAAGCAAAAGGACGATTCGGATCAGGACAGCGATTTTGATGATGATCTGAATGATCTTTTTGACAGCCTTAACTCAGATGATGACTCTGACGATGACTTTGCTGATCTTTTTGACGAAGATGAAAAACCTGGTACGTCATCAGGAAAGAGCGAACATGAAGATGATATTTCAGATGATGATTTTCTTAAAGATTTTCTTGATGACTCAGATGAAGACTCTGACTCTGACGGTGCCCAGGAGTCTGATAAATCATCTCAAGAAGATCTCGCAGATTCTTCGGATCAGGATGATGACTTTGCCGACCTTGATGATTTGCTTTCTGAAAATGATGATAAGCAAGACCAGCAGGTTGAGCCTCAGGATACAGAAGTAGAAGGCGATGATGACGATATGCCTGACCTTGACCAGATGCTCGCCGATATTGATGACGATGACGATGATGATGTTTCCGAAGGCAGGCAGAGTGCTGAGCCCGAGTCAGAATCCGAACCTGCCACCGAACCTGAGCAGAGCCTGGAAAAAGATCAGAAATCTGAATCTGAAATTTCATCCGAACCCCAGTCTGAAACTGAATCTGCCCCAGATATTGAACCTGAATCTGAGGAAGTTTTACAGGATGAAGATGTCATGCCTGCTGCTGATACTTCTGAAACCTTGCAGGAAGATGACCCCTCATCTCTTGAGCCTCCAGCTGAAGATCAACCGACAGATAAGCAGGTGGATCAGGTAGACCATGAATTGGCTTCAGATGCAGGTGAAGCCTCTCATAAATCAGATCCACAAGTTTCCCCGGAAGACTCTCAATCTTTTAATGAGCATATTCAGGCCCTGTCAGGCAGAATGGACGCATTAGAAGAAAGATTTGACCATACTGATGACGGCTTTGCCGAGAGAGTTATGGATGTGTTGGAAGAAAAAGGACACCAATGGGAGTTCCTCAGTAATCGAATTCAGGAGATTAAGAATGAATTAGAGCAGGATCTTGATGCCAGGTTTGAGAAAGCAGTCCCGGACACTCCTGATGTTTCACCTGAGGAATCAGCTGCTCAGGCAGTTGATGCAGTTGAGGCCAGGGGTATGGAGCTAAGCTTTATACCGGAATTGAGTGCCAGAATAGCTGAGGATGTCAAAGCCGCTCTTGCAGCTGAAACAGATGATAAACAGGCTGGACCCGAGAGCATAGATCCGGAATCCATTGAAGGATTCAAGGAAAAAGTTCTGGAAGCAGTGGATGAAAAGGGTCAGGAACTGAAATTCATCAGTGAATTCGCTGAAAACCTCAGCGCTGAATTAAAAAAGGATATTTTATCGCATGTGGATGAAAAGGTAAGCCCAACACAAGCTGATTTTGAGTATCCTGAAGACTTTGAGGATAAAGTGCGCCATGTCTTGAGCCAGAGGCTTGAGGATCCTGACTTTCTGCCTGAAATGGGGCGAAAGCTGTCCAGCATGTTAATGCCGGAGATTATGGAAAAAGTTCAGGAACTTATTGACCAGGAAGTTAAGCAGGATGATGCTGAAAGTTCTGATGCTCTTGAAGATTCCGACCCGGAGCTGGATAAAAAGAGCGTCCTTGAGATGGCAGACAGGATTGGCGAGTTAGAAACTAAATTTGCAGAACTGAGTATTCCTGATCCTGAGGATCTCAGAAAAGAAATAATGGATGATGTGCAAGTACTCTTAGAAGAAAAACAGCCTGAGGGATCGTCCCTGCAAGAAGAAGTCAACGCTGTGGTTGAGGATAAAATCAACGCTCTGATAGAATCCTGGCAAACTGAAAAAAAAGCTCTGGCCGGTGAACTGGAAAATGCTCTAAAGTTTTGGGGCAAGATGCAGGAAAAGCTCACAGTACTAAGCCAGGATATAGGTGAACTTAGAGATAAAAAAGCTCAACTTGAACCTGAGGTTGAGGAAAAGCTTGAAAGTTTGACTCAGGATGCAGTAACCAGGCCTGAGCTTAAGCATCTGGCTTCCCAGCTTAAAGTGGAGCTGGAGGAGTATATCCTCAAGCAGGTACCTCAGGCGGCTGCCAGGGTTATACGAGACGAGATATCCGCCATGATAGGTTCCGGTAAATAGTTACTCGACTGTATCTGATCTTGGTGATAGAGTAATAATCTTAAACAGGGAGGGCTGCAAGGTTTTCTCTGTTTACCGCCCGTTAATGTCTTGTCAGGTCAAGCCATTTCCCCACCGGGCGGTTTTCCAGTATTAAATGGAGTAATTCAGGAGGCAGGATGAATCAGGCTCAAAAACAGGCCTTGCAGGTCACCAAGGAAATTGTGGTTAAGTTTATTGAGGTTGGCAGGATTTCCCCCAGCAACTGCCATGAATTATTCTCTCAGATATATAAAGAGGTGTTGCAGACCATTGAAGCAGACATTCAATCCCAGCAGGAAGTTACTGCAGAAGATGGAGACACGGATTAATGAATCGGTCTGAACACAGCAGGATGGTGGCTGGATATTTTTCCGGCATTGTGAACTGGTATGACTTTTTGAACCATTTTCTTAGTTTTGGACAGGATATTTACTGGAGAAAACGGCTGATCAGGCATGCCAGATGCGGAGCCAACGGCCTGATTGTTGATCTTGCTGCAGGAACTCTTGATGTTACCCGGGAAATTCTCAGGAAAAAACCCGAATCCAAGGTTCTGGCCCTGGACTTTACCTTGCCTATGCTGGTCCGCGGGCGCCCCAAGACGGATTTTGCCCGCACAAGGTCCGGCCTTGTTCAGGCAGATGGAAGATTGCTTCCTCTGCCTGATGAGTGCGTTGAAAGCTTGACCATAGCTTTTGGGATCAGAAATATTAAACCAAGACATGAAGCCTACAGGGAAATACTGCGTGTTCTCAAACCCGGAGGAAGGCTCTGTATTCTGGAATTTGGTACTGGCAAGCAAAAGATATGGCGCGGAGCATACAATTTTTATCTGACCAGGGTATTACCGTTGATAGGCCGCCTTATTTCAAGAGATAAAGGTGCTTACACATATCTTGCTGAAACCATCAAGGGGTTTCCACATCAGGATGAGCTGGCCTTAGAGATGAAAAGGGCAGGATTCACCCGGGTATTTTACTATCCATTAAGTTCGGGGATTGTGTATGTGCATGTGGCTGAAAAATAAAAGGTCTTGAATGGGAACTTTTTGACAGGTGATTTTACAAGCAACTTAAAGAAACTGGATCCCGAATCAAGTTCGGGATGACGGTTAAAGCAAGTACTTACTCTTTACCGTCATTCCGGCGAAAGCCGGAATCCAGGTTTTGATGGGTGTAAGTTACTCACACATTCAGTCCCGGACGCGTTCAATTGAAGCGCTTGCAGCTGATAACAGATAACTTTTAATTCGCAAGCGTTAAAGGCTTCGGCCAAAAAAGATGACGAGAATGCCCAGGATAATGGCTGTGAAACCCAGCCTGCGCAGATTAGCGGTTGGTTGCTTAGACATCATTTCCAGGAAGCGGGGCATTTTTTCCGCCCAGATGAAATATGGAAGCCCTTCAATGACAAACGCAAGTCCCAGCGCGGTTATAAACAGAGAAAAATCAAACTGCATAACCGAAACTATATATTCTCAAAGTATAAATCGCAAGAACAAAAGATGAAGGTCAGGGCGGGAAGGAGATAGAGTGATTCTAATTGTTGCAGCCACAGGCAAAGAAATGGACTGGCTGCTGCGGGGCGCCATCAGCCTTAGAGATTTAGAGGGCATCATTGTGGGAGAGCGCTTCACCTGGAACATGTTTGGTTTTTTAATCTGTGGAGTCGGGCCTTTAAATGCTGCCATTTCCTTAGAAGCATGCCTTGCTGCAAACCCACAGATTAAACAGGTAATTAATTTTGGCATTGCCGGATCTTATGATATCAAAACTCTGCCATTGGGATCTGTTTGCGTAGTTCGCGAGGAAGTATGGCCTGAATACGGGGTGAGGTCAGGCTTTTTTGCTGATGCTTCCATACTTGGTTTTCCCATTTATCAGGAAGGCGAACGTGTTGTCTGGAATCGTCTTTCACTAGTGGAGCGCGGGTTTACTTATGGTGGTCTGAAACTTGATCCGAGCTGGATGGAAGTAGTCAGTGTCACTGTGGCTGGTGTCAGTTCAACACCGGAACATGCAAAGGTGCTGCGTTCTGATTTTCATGGACAGATAGAAAACATGGAAGGTTTTGCTCTGGCGTACTCCTGTTTCAGGCACGATATTCCTTTCCTGGAAATCAGAACAATATCAAATCTTGCGGGATCAAGGGACAAAAAAGACTGGAACTTTAAATCCGCGTTTAGTGCTCTGAACAGAACATGGCACTATATGACTCGAGCACTTCAGACTTCTTGAACGGGCGCATTTATTCATCTTTTCAATCAGAATATCTAATGCGGGCTGTGCCCACAACGCAGTTATCTGTTATCCGTTATTTGTTATTCGTTATTCGTTATTCGTTATTAGTTATTTGTTATTTGTTATTAGGGAAAGGCAGTGAATTCAGGCTATTGCCCTTCAACTATTAACTATTAGCTTCTTCTAAGTAACTGGAATCGTTTTGCTAACAAAATCAGACGGTTACAATTCTCATATTTTTACGATTTTTGCTTATGATTGATGCACATTTGCCTGAAAAATTCCGTCAAAGATGGGAACTTTGCACTTGGCACAGGGATTGTCCCTCGCTGTGTAGATTTTTTCATCAAAGCAAATTTCTTCCAGGAACCAATGCAGCATCAATCTTTTTTATAGTACCTCGCGGGGACTGTCCCAATTTGCAAATAAGGGACTGTTCTTCAATGTGGAGGCGGCTTCCAGCCGTCTGGAATTAAATAGCCTGCAGGATGCAGGCTCCACTTTAAAGACAGTTACTCACACGTTCAATCCCGGGCCGCCCGGGTGAGGAGCTTTTAAACTTAACATGTCTTTCGGACCAGACCAGGTATATAACCCAATATATTGATGAAATTTCTTTCAACCAGGAACGAAGAACCAGGAACCAGGAACTTTGAACTCTAAAGTCAGAATATGACAATATACCAGAAGCAGTCATTGCTGGCGGCAATCTCCCCGTGCCCCAATGATACATATGTTTTCGGGGCATGGATTCTGGGTTTAGTGGGTGATCTGCCCTTTGCGCGAACCAGGTTTGTCTGGGAGGATGTCCAGACTCTCAATGAAATGGCAGCAGAAGGTCTGGTTGATATGATCAAGGTATCCGCGGTCCAGGGCATTGTTCTTGAAGATTATAAAGTTCTCAGTTGCGGGGGCGCGTTCGGTCTTGGACAGGGACCTAAACTGGTAGTTCGCTCGGGATGGCAAAAAGTGCCGCGTACTATTGCCGTGCCAGGTATGCAGACTACTGCCTATGCCCTGTTAAAGGCAGCTGCTGATTTTGATTTTGAACCTGTTCCCATGCTTTTTCATGAAATCCCTCAGGCAGTCAGGCAAGGCACAGTTTGTGCGGGCCTCTTGATTCATGAAACAGCGTTGATTTATAAAAGTCTTGGTTTGGAGATTTCTTTGGATATCGGTGACTGGTGGGACAGGGCTACAGAATGTCTGCCATTGCCTTTGGGACTCATTGTGGTCAGAAAAAAATCAGGCTCGGAGCTTGTCCGACACGCTGAACAGATGATCAGAAAGAGTCTTGACCTGGTCAGATTGCACCCTGAGCAGGTCATGCCCTTGATAAGAAGTCTTGCCAGGGAAATAAATGACCAGGTTATAAGTGAACATATTAATGCCTATGTTAACCGCTACAGTTATGACATGGGGGACCAGGGCTTGAGAGCTCTGGAATTTCTCAGGAACAGGGTTATAGAAAGAGGTAATGAAGGTACTGCGTAAGTGAATGAAAGAGGGTGTGAACAACAGGTAATATTTTTAGACTTGTTCCGGAAAGCAGGGGACAGACACAAAGGTCTAAATTATTACAACAATAGGGAAAATTAATGAGCAAACTTAAGGATTTTTTTAATTCAGAACTGCCTAACATTAACACTGTGCTGCAAAAGGAGCTGCAGGTTCTTAATCCCTTAGTCAAAGAAGTGGGTGAGTATACTCTTCTCGCTGGCGGTAAAAGGCTGCGCCCCTTGTTGACCCTGCTGATTGCCAGATGCCTTAAGCACAGCTGCAAAGATATATATCCTCTGGCCTGTTCTCTTGAATTTCTGCATTCAGCAACGCTTATTCATGATGATATTCTTGATGAGGCTGAGCTTAGAAGAGGGAAAAAATCCGCTCATGTGGTATTTGGTATAAAACGTACAGTTCTGGCAGGTGATGCCTTGCTTGCCCTCGCTAATATGATTGTGGCGAGGTATGATGTGCCAGCCATGAATTATTGTGTAGCAGAAGCCATTTTACAGACTGCTTCTGGTGAAGTAGAAGAAATTGACAACTGCAGAAATCCTGAGATGAACGAGAAGATTTATTTTCAGATAGTGCGGGGTAAAACCGCTTATCTGATCCAGGCAGCAGCCAGTTGCGGAGCTATGGCGGCCCGGGCAGACAAATTTTTGCAGGATATGGCTGCCTCATTCGGGATGAATCTTGGCATAGCATTTCAGCTTGTGGACGATGCCTTAGATTACTCTGCAGAAACCAGTATGCTTGGCAAGCCGCATGGTAACGACATAAGAGAAGGCAAGATAACTCTGCCATTGATACTTTATCTTGAATCTCTTTCGAGTTCAGAAAAAAGCGGCCTGCTCCAAAAAATCTCAAATAACAGCCTGGACCCGCAAGGACTGGAAAATATTATTTTAAATATCCAGCATGATGGCTTTGATCACAGGGTCAGGGAACTGGCTGACGGCTATCTTGAAAGAGCAAGAGCTGCGCTGTACTCATTTCCTGCGTGCGACGAACGGGATATGCTGGACGAGATGCTGGTTCTGGTCAAAACCAGGAAATTCTAAACCTATGGACAGCAATATTTCGAGAGATATTATCAAGCCATTACGGGACTGCCTGAATCTTGTTTTCCCTCCTGTAATGCCGCAACTGATTAAAGAGGCTTCCAAGTCTTCTCCGGATTTTTCCGAGATGAGCAAAATTGTCTCAATTGATCCAGGCCTTACAGTAACGATCATGTCTCTCGCCAATTCACCATATTATGGTCTGAATCAGAAAGTCAGCGACTTGAAAAGGGCCATGGTTATCCTTGGCAGTGCCGAGATACTCAAGCTGGCCATATCCGTAACCATGAAAAAAAGCCTGACAGAGCGTCTTAGTAAATGTGAGCATTTAGAATACCAGAACTGGGCTGTTATTCTCTGGAGTGCCATGGCTGCAGAACTGCTGGCCAGGGAACTCAAGCTTCCACAGGCTGATTCTTTGTATGTTTGTGCCATGGTTAAAGACTTGTCCCTTCTACTGCTGTGTTGTTCTGATGATCCAAGACTGAAAAAGTATGCCTCGTTATGCAGGAAAGAAAAATATGGTCTGCTTACTTTGCGTCCACATCAGCTTGAGGAAGAAGAAAGTCACTGGGGGGTTAACCATACTTTTCTGACAATGGATCTGCTCTCCTCCTGGGGATTTCCCCGGTCAGAATGCGAATTGTTAATTAGTCATCACGACCTTGAAAACATTAAAGACCATGATTCCCCTGCCCGGACATTGATCCTTGCTACTTACTGGGCTGAAGTGGAGATGAGTGAAAACAATATTTCTCAGCTGTTCAGGGTGCGCAGTATTGCCAGGAATATCCTGGGGTTAGACGAAGATGCTTTTGAGCGGGTCAGGTCAACCATCTCCACCCGTTTCAAGACAATGTGTCAGAGTTTAAGCATAAGCAGCAATGACGAAGAAATAGAATATCATAATTTTCCCGTAGTCAAAATTCAGGATCTGTACTTTGCCGCTCAGGAATTGCAGGATGTTCAGGGTGATCTGTACCATGTGGTGAGGACAATACTTAAACAGCTGCACTGGTTGTGGGGGATAGATGAGTTTGAAATTGCGCTTTTGTCGCCCATGACCGGGGAGATGAATCATTATTTTTGTTCGCGGGCCAATGGAGTTGAGCCCCTGCCTAATCAGACTGTGGATGAAGACAGATTAGATAAGGCCGGAATTCATTTTTACCTGCAGGATAAAGGCTATATAAAGGTGTCTGGATCGCTGGGCGAAGAAACTGTCGCTGAAGTAGATTTATACATCAATTTCCTGACCCGTACCTTTGAAGCCTATTATTACAGGACCATGAGCACTACTTGCAAGGCCATGATTATGGATTCTCTGCCGGTAGCTGTAGCCAGGGTTTCAAGTGCTGGAAAAATTCTGCAGACAAATAATCGCTTCAAAGAAATTTTCAGTCTTGATGCAGAACCGGGCGACAGACAGTTCTGGGAATTGGCAGCTGAGTTGACGCACATTCCTGATGATGAGACCTGGAATGATTTCCTGAGCCCGAATCAGACAAAGTACAGCAAGCTTTTTTGTCCTTTAGAGACACGCATGGAAAACAGTCATGAACCGTGCTGGCATCTTAGTGCTCACAAGGTTAGCGTGGATGGTGTGCTTCAGATTCTTGTTCTGCTGGAAGACATTACAGAAGTGACAACTCTTGAAAAGGATGTTTTCAGGCAGAGCGAGCAATTGCGAGGTATTGTCAACTCCATGCAGGATCTTGTTTTTATTGTGGATAAAAATGGCATAATTCAATTTGTTTCTCCGCAATATAAAAAAGAGCTGACTGGTAAGAATTTTTTTAATATGGCACAGCCATCATCTATACTTGGACTGGGCTGGGGCCCAGATGTCCTGAACAAGACAGAGATACCCATTGAAGTCAATCTTATCATGAACAGCACCAGTAAGTCACTGGAACTTATCTGCACTCCCTTGAGCGGAACATCAAGTCCACGATATCTTATAGTGGGCAGAGATCTGACAGCCATCCGCAGGCTGGAAGCCAAGATTAAAAAACAGGCTACTTTTGATCACCTGACCAGGGTTTTCAACCGGCATCAGTTTGCCATATTTTTAGAGAGGGAAACCCAGCGCGCTGTACGTAAGAACCTGGGACTGGGGCTCGTTTTTTTTGATCTGGATATGTTCAAGGAGTTCAACGATCGTTATGGTCACCAGGCTGGCGATGAAGCATTGAGAAGTTTTGGAAGGCTGCTCATTAACAATTCCAGAAGAGGCATGGACTATCCTTTCAGATTTGGCGGTGATGAATTTGTGCTGCTGATTACGGAAACCGACGCAAAACGGCTTGAGGAACTGGTCAAAAGATTTATCAAGTCCTTTGAATCAGATTTCGACTACAATGTCAGTTTGAGCATTGGCCTGGCTATTATGCAGGATGGAGAGAGCAAGGAAGAATTGCTTGGCAGGGCTGATAAGGCTTTGTTTGCAGCTAAGAAAAATCCTGGAAATTCATATATATGGGCATAAGCCATGTTTTTCTCCTGATATCTTTTACTGTCAGGTGTTCCACGTTAATGCAACAGTTTAGTCCTTTTTCAAAAAGTTTAGGAGTTTCATAAATCATGCTGGTTAAATTAGAACTTGGTCTTCTTGAAAGAGTTGTAGATGTTCAGGGCAGGAAGATTGCGGGAAAGATCGCTGATGAACTGAAAATTGCTGTAGATTCGGTCAGGGTGATTGACTGTTTTACCATATCCGGCATAACCGGTATGCAGCAGCAGGAGGTACTGGAAAAACAGATACTGCATGATCCGGTTCTGCATCAGCCTTCTTTTACACCACTGGCCCGGGACTTCGACTGGATCATAGAAGTGGGATATCGCCCGGGAGTTACTGACAATCAGGGACGCACTGCAGCCCAGACCCTGCGCATGGTCCTTGGAGAAAAAGATGAGAGAATTCAGGTCTACACCAGCAGGCAGTACCTGATAAAAGGCGAATTAACGCGGGAAACAATAGAACATATTGCTGCAGATCTTCTCGCCAATGAGCTTATTCAGCGCTTTGATATTAAAAATCTTCAGCAATGGCAGCAGGAACCTGGATTTGATCTGGTTGAGCCCAAAGTGACCGGCAAAGCCGGTGACAAGGTAGAAACCATTGACTTGAAAAGCTTAAATGATGAAGAACTTATGCGTCTTAGCCGCGAGATGGTTCTGGCCTTAAGTTTAGAAGAGATGCATACCATAAGAGAATATTACGACAGGCCACAGATATCCGAGAACAGGAAATCCCTGAAGCTTCCAGGGCAACCCACTGATGTTGAGCTGGAATGCCTCGCCCAGACCTGGTCCGAGCACTGCAAACACAAGATTTTCAATGCTTTGATCAATTATCACAACAAAGATACCGGCAGAACAGAACGGGTAGACAGTCTGTTTAATACTTTCATTGCGGGCAGTACCAAAGATATTCGCAGGCAAAAGGGGGACAAAGATTTTTGTCAGTCTGTCTTCAAAGATAATGCCGGAGTTATCGCTTTTGATGAAGAAATGGATGTATGCATCAAGGTTGAGACTCATAACAGCCCATCCGCTCTTGATCCTTATGGAGGAGCCCTCACTGGAATTGTCGGGGTAAACCGCGATCCCATGGGTACAGGCATGGGTGCGAATCTTTTATGCAACACAGATGTATTTTGTTTTGCTTCTCCATTTTATGACCAGAAACTTCCTCCCAGGCTGCTGCATCCGCGCAGGGTCATGGAGGGAGTGCGAGAAGGAGTTGAGCACGGAGGCAACAAATCAGGTATTCCTACAGTCAACGGCGCTGTGGTTTTTGAGGAACGATATCTTGGTAAACCCTTAGTCTTTTGCGGCACAGTGGGCACGATGCCAGCCTTTATTCATGGCCGGCCCGGATATGAAAAAAAGGCTCTGCCTGGAGACCTGATAGTCATGACCGGGGGGCGCATAGGTAAGGATGGAATCCACGGTGCTACATTTTCTTCTGAAGAACTTCATGAAGGTTCTCCAGCTACTGCTGTCCAGATTGGTGATCCCATCACCCAGCGCAAAATGTATGACTTTATAATGCGGGCCAGAGATATGGGACTGTATAATGCTATAACCGACAACGGCGCAGGAGGGCTCTCGTCTTCAGTAGGCGAGATGGCTGAGGATTCAGGTGGTTGTGACTTAGATCTCAGTCTTGCTCCTTTAAAATATGACGGTTTAAAGCCCTGGGAAATTCTTTTGTCCGAAGCTCAGGAGCGGATGACACTGGCTGTTCCGGAAAGCAGGATTGAGGAGTTTCTTTCCCTGGCCGCAGAGATGGATGTTGAAGCCACTGTACTTGGTCGTTTTACTTCTGACGGCATGTTCAAGGTAAGGTACGGTGCAAAGCATGTGGCCTGTCTTGAAATGGATTTTCTACACAATGGTTTGTCCCAGATGAAGCTGGAGGCTGAATGGCAAAAGCCTGTCTTTCCTGAACAGGTCATTCAAAAAGGTGTTCAGGAATCAGGTGAATTTTTGTCTGAAATGCTTGGCAGGCTCAATATCTGTTCCAGGGAATATATCATCAGGCAATATGATCATGAAGTGCAGGGTGGCAGCGTCATTAAACCACTAATGGGAGTGAATGCTGATGGTCCAGGTGATGCTGCAGTTGTCAGGCCGGATCTTGCCAAAAACACAGGGTTGGTCATCTCCAATGGCATTTGCCCAAAATACAGCGATTATGATGCCTACTGGATGATGGCCAATGCCATTGATGAGGCTGTGCGCAATAATGTGGCAGTAGGTGGAAATTTGCGGCACATGGCCGGTGTTGATAACTTTTGCTGGTGTGATCCTGTAGTTTCAGATAAAAATCCAGATGGCCGGTATAAGCTGGCTCAGCTGGTCCGGGCCAATCAGGCCCTGGCTCACTATTGTCGAGCTTATGGGGTTCCCTGTGTTTCAGGAAAGGATTCCATGAAAAACGATTATGTATCCGGAGATATGAGGATATCCATACCGCCCACAGTGCTTTTTTCCGTTATGAGTGTAATTGACGATATCAATCTGTGCGTGTCATCTGACTTCAAGTCATCTCAGGAGGCAATTTATATTCTGGGGTTGACCAGGGTAGAGCTGGGCGGCAGTGAATACCATTCCAGGCTTGGCGTTAATTGTGGGCAGGTTCCTCAGGTAGACGCACTTTCAGCCCGGCAAAGATACCTTACGTTACATGAGGCCATGCGCAAAAAATTAGTAACTGCCTGTCATGACCTTTCCGACGGTGGGCTCGGAGTTGCTTTGACTGAAATGGCCATAGGCGGCGGAAAGGGGGCTTGCATTGACATGGATCTGGTACCAGCTGATGATCATAACGCCTATTGGCCGGACCTCTTCTACAGTGAATCTGCGAGTCGTTTTCTGGTAAGCGTAAGGCCTGAGGACAGGGCAGATTTTGAAAAACTGTTTTCCGGACAGATATGGGCCTGCATTGGTGAAACAATATCAGCTGATGAGCTTAAGGTTCAAAGCGGAGAAAAATTGCTCATGTCCGCCAGAATTTCTGATTTGGCAAAGGCCTGGAAGAAAACTTTAAATTGGTAGGGTTAATGTTTTATCAATTATATTTTTTACTAACTTAATCTAAGGGAGGTCAGCATGGGTCAGGCCAAATTTGACGCACAGAACAAGGCGGTTTCAATTCCTCAATGGTTGTTTTTCAGCAAAAAGATTCCTTTGTCTGAAATAAAAGGAAAAACTGAAAAAATGGACAGCTCCAGCGGTTCCAAGGTTTTCAATCTGACCCTGACCGGAGATTTTGGAGAGCAGGAGATTTCATTCGGCAGTTATGAAGAATACGCGACTTTTATTTATGAGTATCAAAAGGCAAATCTTTAGCCTTGAGAGATTTTATCGAGATTAACAGTTTGTTTTTTTCGGGAAAAAGCAGGGGACAGGCATTCCGGGGCTTATTTGAGAGTCAAAAGATGTTTTAAACGACTTGTTTTTGAGGAAGTGGGTCCCGGAAGAGTCGGTCCCAATGCCATATATAAATGGTAAAACTGCAATTATCCGGAAAGTTTTCCTTAGGGATGATGGAATGTTTTTAAATACCCTTTGATGAGTTTGCTTCATCAGTCATTAGCTTGTTGAGCTGGATGCCGGCCAGGGCATCAAGTTCATCACTCAAAGCCATAGCCTGTTCTAAGCTTTGTCCCCAACAGGTCAGTCCGTGGTTGATCATAAAAATGCAACTATGCTTAAGGCTTGCAGACCCAACATCGAGAGCCAGTTCCAGGCTGCCTGGCTGAAAAGCCCGCACATTACAAACCTTCCCAGCCAGATGTTTTGCCTCATAAAGCTCAATATCACTCAGAGATAAATTGCCCATTACCCTGCTGAGGGACAGTAAATTTTTGGGGTGGGTATGAGCAACAGCACCTGCTTCACATTGATTTCTATAAATCTCCAAATGCATTTCTGCCTCTGTAGAAGCTTTTGCACTTCCTGCCACTTGTGTTCCTGAGCTTAGACTCATAACACACATATCCTGAGCGGATAAAAATGGTTTGGGCCTGTTAGAGCCAGTAATCAGGACATAGTCCTGTTTTTTAATGCTCAGATTGCCGTTAAAACCGCTAAGCAAACCTTTTGTGCAGGCATACCGCGAGATTCTAATAAGACCTTGAATCTCATCTTCTGTAAAAAAGCGTGCAACATCGCTGCAGTCTGAGCTTTCCTTCCTATTTTTTTCTGAGGTTCCCAATACAGGCTTGATATCAACTACCGGGGTCTGATCCAGTACTTCCAGCGGATGAACCTGGATAAAGTCATCTCCCATGGACAGAATTTCAACCTGATGCATGCCCAGAGGATTGGGCCTGTTGGGGCTTCGAGTAGCAAACACACCGGTTATGGGCAGTGTTTTATCATTTCTTGGATGGCACTGCAGAACATTTCTGTTTCCCCTGTTCAGGAAAGTAATAAGAACGATGTTTTGACCAGCAGCCAATCCTGACATGGCCTGCTTGAACTGTGGTTTGATGCGGATTATGGCCGGAGGGCAGGAATTGTTGCCCTGGCATGGGCAGTCTTTCTTGTTTGTGAATTCAGACTCCACATAACCTATGGGGTACAGTGCAAATTCGTTGTCTGTTGGTTCCATGGCGGTAGCCTCAAATCTATTGTCAAAAAAAATATCTTAACCGCCCGTTCGAAGACTCACTCAAGACGCAAAGGGCGCAAAGGAAGAAAGAACTTTTTGAAAACCGATGCCTGGTTTTCAAAAAAATATCTTCTTTATAGTCTTAACTTTGAGTCCTTCGCGCCTTTGCGGTTCAAAATTTCTTGTTTTTTTATGACAGGGTTTCAGGAGTAAGTACTAATGAGCGCTTAATCGTCTGGTGCGTTTTTTGAGGCTGTGAATTTTTTTGCGCAGGGCCTCGCGAGCCTGTTTTTCTTTCTTGGGTAAATCAAGCTTTTTGGCCTGCAATTCCTTGATAGTTTGCTTGATGGACTTGATCTGGTCCTGGTAAGCTTTTTTGGCTGAGCCCTCTTCTTCAGTTATGCCGAGTACTTCCTTAATGGCTGAAAGCAGTGATTCCTTATCCATGCCAGAAGCTCCAGTAATCTGGGGGATTTTATCCATGGCAAGCTGCTTAAGTTCTTTAGATGTCATTTTGTCTAAGGGTTTTTTCAGATCAAGATTAATCTCATTGCTCATTATAAGGTCCTCCTTGGGTGATTGTATTGGGTAATTTGTTTTATCTGCTTACGCTTTCTTGTTAAAAAAATCTACATATTGCCTGTATACGCGCCAGACAGGTGAATCACTGGGCACAGTGTCTCCGAGCTTACCAAGGTTTGGCGGCTTTTTAGCTTTTGTCTTAACTGCAGGTTTTAAAACCTGTATCTGATCAAGTGGAGTTCTGCCCTTTAGCAGTTCTACATGGGCCTTGTCAAAAAAAACAGATCCGCAAAACTCGTTTACTCTGTCCACAATTTCTTGAGACATAAATGTAAACTCCTGCAAAACAAAGTTGTCCTCAGCCCCTAAGATCAGGGTTTTATTTTTTCGAGCCAACGGGCTGACCATTTGCGCAACTTCAGGGCCAACTATCTGTTCCCATTGAGAACATATACCATTGAAAAGGTATCTTGAACCATCCGGATCAAGTCGGTCTAACCATCTGTTTATGGGTTGTCTGGCATTTTGCATGGAAAACCTGAAATAGTTGTCTATAGTATTGATTCACAGTCAACGTGAAGGATTATGCTAATTCTTTTGAGCAGTGTTAGCAAGACCATTTTCCGGAAGGTTCTTTCAGCTCTTGTACTTAGAACCCAGCCTGAGAGCATCGCTTTTTGGTAGCACCAGCCACATTTTAATGAAGTGATTAAAGTAGCGAGAGCAAAACATCACTAAGCTGAAGCCTGTGAACGAATGAAAAGTTCCGTCAAAGATGGGAACTTTGCGCATGGCACAGCTTCCTGCCCGGAGGCTTACAGCCCGGAGGGGGACTGTCCCTCGCTATGTAAATTTTTTCATTAAAACCGATTTTTGCCAGAAACCAATGCAGTATCAAACTTTTTAATGTTTCCTCGCGGGGACTGTCCCAATTTTCAGATATGGGACTGTTCTTCAATGTGGAGGCGGCTTCCAGCCGCCTTGAATTAAATAGTCTGCAGGATGCAGGCTCCACTTATCAAGGCAGTTACTCACAAGTTCGGTCCCGGGACACCCGGGTGAGGAGCTGCTAAGTAACTACAATTTTATGCCTATTATTTCAGATGGTTGATGTAGCACAACCCTGTAGTATTTAGAGCACAGCACGGACTACTCCCCTCCTTTTCAAGGAGGGGTTGGGGGAGGTTTGATCTAAATGATCACTTCCTTATTGTTCTTGTTCCAAGGCTCCAGCCTGGAAACGAGTGGATATAAGTTACTCACAAGTTCGTCCAGGGTCCCCATGCGAGGCGCATATAAGTAAGCGCAGTTTAATTCCCTTAAATTCAAAAATCAACATACTTTGATGGTTGACAACGTATGATTATTGTATAGAATGGTCTTACCATTTGAGCCAAAAAAGCTCTCAATCATGCGCTCTGGCCTCAATTCCTGGTCATAATAAGCCCTGAATCATTCTTTTCTATGCACAAAAAAACTTTAACGCCCAATAAAATGGTAGGTCCATTAAGCCTGAATGATGACTAATAATCTTTTTGAGCCTGTAAAAGCAGGGCGTGCAGGTGAAGACATTGCCCTGCAGATCCAGGCCGCAATTCTTGCCGGCAAGATCACTCCAGGGCAAAGACTCCCCAGTGAACGAGAGCTGCAAAACCTGTTTAAGACAGGTCGTGGTGTTGTCAGGGAAGCCCTTCAGGTTCTGAAGCAGAAGGGCCTCATCGACATACTCAAGGGGTCTAAGGGTGGGGCTTACGTCAAGAATCTTGAAGTAGTAAATGTCAGTGAATCGTTTGCTCTTTTTTTGAGGCAAAACCAGACAGATTCCATGCAGATTATCGAATTTCGAGAAAGCCTGGACTATGTAATAACTGACCTGGCCATTGCCAGGGGCACAAAAAAAGAAAAAGAAATGCTTATTGAAAAGACTGACATGTTGGCTGAAACTGTCAAAGCCGATGGTCAGTCTCTTGAAAGCCTGGTGGAGTTAGACAGGGAGCTGAATATCCTTTTTGCCCAGATGACGAAAAATCCAATTTTTGAATGGATAATGCGGGCCATTCAGCTTGGCTTCAGTTCCATGGATAATGCCCTGTATGAAGATGCTGAGTACAGGGCCTACGCAGTGGAGAACTGGCAGCATACTGCGAAAGAGATTGCTGCTTCAGATCCCATCAAGGCCAAATCATACATCAGCTATCATTATCTGATATTAAGGAAAAAAGTGAGCACACAAACAAATACATAAAATTACGGAGACTTAAATGACAAAAAAATATGACACCATTATAATTGGCGCAGGAACTGCCGGAAGCATTCTCGCTAACCGACTCAGTGCTGATCCGGACAGAAAAGTGCTGGTTCTGGAGGCGGGCCGCAGGGACCACCGCTTAGATTTCCGGATTCACATGCCTTCTGCTTTGTCCTTCAATCTGACAAACAATTTTTATAACTGGGGGTATGAATCAGAGCCGGAGCCTTTTATGCATAACCGGCGCATTGCCCAGCCCAGAGGTAAAGTGTTTGGTGGTTCAAGTTCCATCAACGGCATGATCCATATTCGCGGCAATGCCATGGATTATGAAAAGTGGGGGGCCATCAAAGGCCTTGAAAACTGGGATTATGCCCACTGCCTGCCTTATTTCAAAAAAATGGAATACAGGCTTAAAGGTGCTGATGCTTATCAGGGTGATAACGGTCGTCAGTACCTGACTACACCCAAGTGTGACAATCCGTTGTTTGATGCCTTTTTCAAGGCAGTTCAACAGGCAGGTTATCCCTTGACCAAAGATGTCAACGGGTATCAGCAGGAAGGCTTTGCCAGGTTTGAAAGTACTACCTATCGCAGCAGGCGCTGGAGTACAGCCAGGGGCTATCTCCACCCGGCCATGCATCGTTCCAACCTCAAGGTTGTTACCAAGGCCCTGACCACCAGGATATTATTCAAAGGCAAAAAGGCTGTTGGTGTTGAATATAAAAAAGGCAAAAATAAGTACACAGCACATGCTTCTGAAATAATCTGCTGCGGGGGTGCCATAAATTCACCCCAACTTCTACAGCTTTCAGGCATTGGAAATGCACAAGAACTTAAGGCACTTGGAATACCAGTGGTGATGAATCTGCCCGGAGTCGGTGAGAATCTTAAAGACCACTTAGAAACATATATCCAGTGCGCTGCCAAAAAACCAGTCAGCCTCTATCCAGCCCTTAAACCCTGGAACATGCCCAAAATCGGCCTTGAATGGCTTTTTGCCAAAAAGGGTATTGGAGCAAGCAATCATTTTGAGGCTGGAGGGTTTATCCGCAGCAATGATGAAGTGGAGTATCCCAATCTTCAGTTTCATTTTCTGCCCATTGCCATTCGCTATGATGGCTCAGCTCCGAGTGAGGGACACGGATTTCAGCTTCACGTGGGACCAATGTACAGTGACGCCAAAGGACATGTAAAAATTACCTCCAATGATCCTACAAAATACCCTAAGATCCTGTTTAATTACCTTTCCACAGAAAAGGATCGCAAGGAGTGGGTTGAAGCCATCAAATGTTCCCGCAGAATATTTAATCAGAAGGCCTTTGATGAACTGCGTGATAAAGAATTATCCCCAGGACCGGATATCAAGACCGATGAACAGATCCTGGATTTTGTAGCGAGAGAAGGTGAAAGCGCCTATCATCCCAGTTGCACCTGCAAGATGGGCTATGATGACATGTCTGTTGTAGACAGTGAGTTAAAAGTGCATGGAATTGAGGGCTTAAGAGTAGTTGACGCATCTGTCATGCCTGAAATTACCAACGGAAACATATGTGCGCCGGTACTGATGATTGGGGAAAAAGCCGCTGATATTATTCTTGGCAACACTCCTCTGCCCGCCTCAAACCTGAATTTTTACAGGCACGAGAAATAACGCAAGTAAATTACACCCATCAAAACCTGGATTCCGGCTTTCGCCGGAATGACGGAAATGAGTAAGTACTTTCTTTAACCGTCACCCCGAACTTGATTCGGGGTCCAGTTTTTTTTGAAGCGTCCCACCAGGACGACACAGGGCCAAACTTATTTTTAACCAGATAACAAGGAGTTTAAAAATGGAAAAACGACTGATGAGACTAATGGTAATGGTATTTTTTTTACTGACAATAATAATGGGATCCAAGGCTTTTGCATCCAAGGAAGTTCGCTTTGTATATGTTCCCTGGACCTGTGTAACAGTTAAAACTGAAGTTGCTGAATTTATTCTTGATAATCTTGGGTATAGAGCCTCGAGCATGATGCTGTCCGTGCCCATTGCCTACCAGGCCCTGGCAACTGACGAAGCGGATGTATTCCTGGGTAATTGGATGCCTACCATGAGCGGTATTGCCACCCCTCATTTTGAAAGCGGCAGGGTTATTCAGATGGACCCCATTATGGAAAACGCAAAGTACACCCTGGCAGTACCTCGTTATGTATATGAAGGCGGATTGCAGCACTTTGAAGATATTGCCAAATTTGCAGACAAGCTGGATTATAAGATCTACGGCATTGAAGAAGGTAATGACGGCAATGAAGTCATTGAAATGATGATTGCAGAAAACATGTTCGGCCTTGGGGATTTTGACATAATTCCTTCCAGTGAGACAGGGATGCTTTCACAGGTTCAGAGTTATACCAGAAACAATCAATGGATCGTTTTTCTGGGCTGGTCACCGCACTGGATGAACAATATTATTGATATGGAATATCTGAAGGGCAGTGATGAAACTACTTTTGGAGAAAATGACGGTACTGCTACAGTCTATATTAACGTTAGGAATGGCTTTGCTGATGATCATCCCATGGTAAACAGCTTCCTGGAAAACTATCTGGTTCCCATTGATATGGTCAATGAAGCCATGACTATGCTTCATGAAGACAATACCATGGAACATCTGGATGCCGGGCTGGTATGGCTCAGAAATAATCCCGAAGTATACCAGGGATGGCTTGAAGGCATAACTACAGCTGATGGTCAGCCTGCACTGCCGGTATTTGAAGCTGCATTAAATCAGTAAAAAAAACTAAGTTCAATCCAGGGGCTGGTGTCTGCTCAGGCATTAGCCCTTGGATTATTTTTTTCAAGAGCCCTGCATGGAAGATTTGGCTGCAAAAAATATTTTTGCAGCCACAGCAGTCAGGTGTCCCCAGTGAAACCCCTGTCTTCGACAGGGAGCCCTGCGGGCTGTTTCACGGGGCAGGCCCTGTTAAACCCTGCTTTGCAGGAAATCCTTCGGATTTGTTTAACCGGGCAGGCAGGGGTCAGGAGTCAGTAAAGACAAAGAGTTATGGAGATGTTTTTTGCTGAATAATTTTTTCCCGACTTTTTGCAGGAAAATCATGGAACAAACAAAACCACAAGTATTCATTCGTACCCACTTTGATCTTTGTACAGGCTGTGCATTATGCAAAACTGCATGTTCCATGCATGTGTTCGGAGGATACAATCCCAATAAGGGGATGCTGATTATAAGGCATTTATGGGAAAATCTGGCTCATATCCCTGTAGTGTGTCAGCAGTGCCGGAATGCCATGTGCATGAAGGTCTGTCCGGTAAAGGCCATTTATAGAGATGAACAGACACAGGCTGTAGTTATTGATCAAAAAAAGTGCATCTCCTGCAGGCTGTGCAGTCAATACTGTCCTCTTGGAGTAATCCACAGGGATCTGGAAACCCAGAAGGCCTATAAGTGTGACTTGTGTCAGGGCAACCCGCAATGTGTTCAGGTCTGTCCTTTTGGAGCCCTGGAACTTGGACAAGAAAACAGGCAAAGTGGAGAGTAAGATGGCACAATCATATATGAACCAGATACTGCATATAGAACTGAGCAGGGGAAGTTTTAATGCTTTCGAGCCGCCTGCCTGGATGTTTGATGACTATCTTGGTGGCAAAGGCTGGGGAGCCAGAATGCTTCTGGATATTGTTCCGGAAAAAGCTGATCCCCTCGGCCCTGAAAACGCACTTATGTTTCTGACCGGTCCTTTGACTGCAACCCTGGCTCCGGCCATGAGGGCCTGCGTAGTCACCAAGTCCCCCCTAACCAATACATTTCTGGACTCATATTTTGGCGGCTATTTTGGTCCGGAAATAAAGTATGCCGGGTATGATGCCCTGATATTTACCGGAAAGTCGCCTGATCCGGTTTTTCTTCAGATTGATCATAACGGCCCAGGTTTAGTGCCAGCCCATGATATCTGGGGACAGGATGCCATTAAAAGCAATCAGAGCATCAAGGCCAAACTGGGTGATGATAATTTTAAAATTGCCACCATAGGACCTGCCGGAGAAAACCAGGTTCCTTTTGCCCTGATCTGCTGTGAAACCAACCGACAGGCAGGACGCGGCGGAGCAGGCGCTGTTATGGGCTCAAAAAATCTCAAGGCCATAGCTCTCAAAGGTAACAAACTGGTCAAAATCCATGACCACAAAAAGTTCAACCTGGCTTTAAGCAGGGCTAACAAAGAGATCTATGACAGTCTGGATTGTCAGGGGCTCATGGCTACAGGTACTGCCGGGTCGGTTGAATTTGCCAATGAAACAGGTTTGATTCCATCCAGAAACTTTTCCGATGGCACTTCCCCCCTGGCTGCAAAACTTGGAGACAAGGGACAATCCCAAAAACTCTGGCTTTCCAGATCTGCCTGTTTCGGCTGTCCCATAGCCTGCTCTCAGATGGGAGCTGTCCGAACCGGGAGATATGCTTCTTTTGTAACCGATATTGTGGAGTATGAGACTGCAGCCATGCTGGGAACCAACCTTGAAATAGGAGATCCCAGGGCTGTAGCCCACTTAAACCGGCTTTGCGATGAGCTGGGTGTAGATACCATATCAGCCGGGGCATGCATAAGTTTTGCTTTTGAAGCAGCTGAAAAAGGACTCATCGAATCTAAAGATGATCTGAAACTGGAATTCGGCAATGCCAAAGCTGCAGCTGATTTGATTGAAATGATTGCCTTTGGAAAAGGTCATCTCGGGAGACTGCTTTCCCAAGGGGTGAAACGTGCTGCCCAGGAGCTTGGTCCAGAGGCTGAACACCTGGCTATTCATGTCAAAGGCATGGAAATGCCTGCCTGGGGACCCAGAGGCACTCCAGGTATGGGCCTGGCCTATATGACTGCTGATAGAGGAGCCTGTCATCAGCGAGGATTTCCAGCAGGATATGAATCCACAGGTATGGAATGGAAAGGAAAGCCGGTCAAGGCCCTGGAGCTGGAAGGCAAGGCCGAGCTGGTCTTTTCTCTGCAGAATTATCTCGCTGGAACTGATTGTCTGGTGAAATGCGACTTTGGAGCCATGGGGGTAAGCCCTGAAACTTATGCTTTGCTCTTAAACGCTGCAACAGGCAGTGATATACAGGCATCATTTTTTGATGAACTTGGCGAGAGGATCTGGAATGTAACCCGGATTTTTAACTTAAGAGAAGGAATGGACATAAGGGATGAAAGACTGCCCCAGCGTTTTGTGGAAGAACCACTGCCCAGCGGCCCGCATAAAGGACACCACATTACAGAGGATGACATGAAATATCTGCTTAAGGATTATTACCAGATCAGAGGCTGGGATGAAAATGGCAGTCCTTCCTTAGAAACTTTGCAAAGAACTGGGGTCAGGCTGGAAAAGAAATTTAAGCTTTAACAGGCCGTTCAATAAGGACTTTTTCAACAGGCTGTTAAAGGATTTTACGCATAAACAAAGGAGGGCTTTTATAAGACTTTGCAGCAGCGAGGCTAACTTACAGGTCAAGATTTGATTTTTAGTATCTGTTTAGCGCTTTGGATGTGGCACGGCTTCCTGCCCGGAGGCATACAGCCCGGAGGGGGACTGGCTCTTCCGGGACCCTCTTGTCCCAAAAATGAGTCATTTTGAGCACAAATTGATGATCAAGTGGGTCCCGGAGTGCCTGTCCCTGCTTTCCTTAAAAGCGCTAAACAGATACGATTTTTATTAATTTTAACCAGAGAGGTAAATGTGCGATATTTTTTCAACATTTTCTTAATGTTCATTTTTTTTCTTACAGCGGGATTTGGTTTTGCTCAGGCTGGAACAGCACCCCAGGGTGTCAGCATTAAAATCGGTCCAACAGATATTGTTAACGGCATTGCTCTTCACGAAGAAGACCTGACAGTATCCAATGAGTTCTACAAAATATCCTTTGCCGTAGGTACCACGCCACCCTGGGGAGTTCCCCATGGATCCATTGTTGATTCTGCAATATTTGTTGATGGAGAGTGGACCGATAACAGAACAGCACTAATTGATTTTTTGCCCCATGGCTGGTCTGCGTGGCCAAGCAGCTATCAGGAAGTGAGCATAGTCAGCCATACCCCTGAAAAGGCTGTCATCCAGATAAAAAGAGATTATGATGAGGATATAGCCCTGATTACAACTTATATTGTTGAATCAGGCAGCACAGTCCTCATGGTTTCCACCGAGATGACCAATGAGGGAGAAAAGACATACGAAGATTTGCTGGCCGGCTATTCCCTGTGCACTCTTAGCGGATATATGTTCGGCCCATGGGGCACGACTGAGCGAGGATATGGTCAGGTTGGCGAGGACTGGTTTGGCGACTTTGTATTAGGTTATGATGAAAATTTTGCCATGGCCCTGCATTATCCAGGCTTTACCGACTTTGCCTGGGGAACAGGATGGCGCGATCTCTATCAGAGCAAAACCATGAAGCCCGGGGACAGTGTAACCTTAGAAGCCTGGATTCAGTTCGAGGATATTGGAAGCACTGCTCAGGTCATGAATAAGAACCTGGATATCAAGGACCAAAACTTTGGAAAAGTATCCGGAATGGTCAAAACAACTGATGGCAACATCATTGACAAGCCGGTTGTCATTTTTGAAAAGGCCACGCCTTGTGGGGAAAATCTTCTCTACGCCTGGACCGTTGGTGACAATGGAGTCTACGAAATACCGCTGCCTGCTGGTGAATACCAGGTTCACGCTGTGGCCAAGGGCTATTCTCTGACATCTGTTCAGACAGCAGCTGTCAGAAACGATGAAAAAATCGAGATGAACTTCAGTGATATGCAAAAAGGCGGTAATGTTACGGTCAAAGTAACTGACAAGGCAGATAATACACCTGTTGACGCCCGGATTGAGGTGACGCAGGGTCCGGAAATACTGGTTGAGTATGTTGGCGCAAGCACTTTTTTTACCAAACTGGATAGCCTCGGAGTTGCTGATTTTGTGGTTGCTCCAGGGGAATATGAGTTTACAGTTTCACACGGTGCTGGTTTCATTTCCAAAGGTGAGCAGGTGAGTATGACTGTAGAGCCGGAAGGCAATCACAGCATTACCCAGTCTGTCTCCATTGACATTGATCCCGCACAAAGAGGCTGGTACTCAACTGATCTTCACCATCATTCAGATATTCTGGACGGTGTCACGCCTCCTGAATATATGGTCAGATCACAGCTGGCCAGTGGTCTGGATATTGTATTTGTAAGTGATCATGACTCCATAGCCAACAATCTGGAAATTGAGAATCTTGCTCAGTCAAGAAATGTACCTTTTATTTCAGGAATTGAAGTTTCCCCCAACTGGGGTCATATTAATGTCTTTCCCCTTCCCTTGAACGGAAGTGATGTCAGTATTGACCCGGCAGGAAGTGTAAGTGAAATATTTGCCAGAGCCAGAGAAATGGATGCACTGGTAATGATTGCGCACCCATACATTACATACGGGTATTTCCACAGTCTGGAACAGGACATGGCTCCTGGAGGATGGGATCCTGACTTTGACCTCATTGAACTCAATGGTGCTATCTCTGCATCAGACAACCGGAAAGCTACCCAAAGAGCATGGGACTTCTGGAGCAATAACCAGAGATATTACCTGGCAGGTGGAAGTGATGTTCACGATGTGTGGAGATATTCTTCAGGCAACCTGAGAACTTATGCCGGAATTGACGGTGACTTTACTCTGGAAAAGTATTACAAGTCCCTGAAAAGTGGACGTTCCTATACATCACAGGGTCCACTTGTATACCCTGAGCATGATTTTGGAAATACTGTTCAGCTGAGTTCAGACACCTTTGCTTTCAGGTTTGAAGCCTTTTCAGTGAATGGTCTGGAAAAAGTGACTGTAGTGTCTGAAGGGGCAGGTTTCAATGATGAAGGCGAAATTGAAGGCTATGTACTGCAGGAGAACTTAGACGGCAGTCAAAGCAAAATACTATCTTTTGACTTAAATCCTGAGAAAGATACCTGGTATGCCCTGGTCATTGAAGATAAGGAAGGAAATAAGGCTTTGACCAATCCTATCTGGGTTAAAAAAATGTAATCAACTGCGACGAAAAAAGATTCATCCGGGGGCAACGCTTTCGGATGAATCTTTTCAATCAACAGACATTAAACCAATTGTGCACCAGATATGGTTGTTTCCGGTCAGTCATGAACTCAGTAACTGCAATGAAAGGACAGAAATCAGGAACCACCTGCCAGTCCTTCAAAGTAATGGCGGGCGTTGCCCCCCAACGAACCAACTCTGTAGTCCCCTTCCTGGACAACAAGGGTTGGCAGAGCAAGGGAAGCAGACAGGGCTCCATTGTGTTGAAAATCTACCCCCTTGAGCGAACAGGAACCCGTGGGATCATCCTTGGCTGGGTTAAGACCAAGGGCGATCACTCACCTTTCCATGGCTGCTAATGAGGTTTTTTTATCAAACAGAATGGTCTGCTCAGTACGACTTTCGTAGCACTTGCAGCACTATGCTGGGGACTGTCCGGCGGGATTGCCGGCATTCTTACGGCCCAGGGCTGGGATCCGGTTGTGGTGTCATTCTACTGGGGTGCCATCGGGTTTTTGTTCGTTATTGTATGGCTATCGATTCGTCCGCACGGCAGCGGTCTAACAAGTGGCCGACTGTGGTTCTGGTCTACGATTGCCGGTGTGGGCGTAGCTGGCAACCTGGCATTTTATTTAATAAGCATCGCAGAGGGCAGTGTCGCGGTTGCGGTGACCCTGATGTACTGTGCCCCGGTGTTCGTCTATCTCCTGTCCTTCACACTTAAGCTTGAAAAACCGGCTCTGTTCAAGTGGGCTGCTATCGCTATGGTGATGTTTGGAGTGGTGTTGCTCACAGGCATTTACAAGGGCGGAGCGGGAGAGGTTACACCCATCGCCGCCGCTGCCGGGCTGCTTTCCGGCCTGTCCTATGCGGTATTCATCTTCGGATTTAAGTATGCTGCTCCCCACGGCAGCCCGCAAGGGATCCTTGTGATAGCCTTAGCTGTACTCACAGTAATACTTATGTGGCTAAGCGATGCCGATCAAGCCCTGGCAGTGCTGAAAGCTCCGAGTTGGCCGCTGTTCGTGGCCTTGGGGCTGTTTGGCACCGGCTTGTCGTTTATTCTCTATATCATCGGCCTGAAACATACCACACCGACTGTAGCATCTATTGTGGCGATGGTCGAGCCAGCCACTGCTTCTCTATTCGGGGTTCTGATTTTAAATGAAACCCTGGCCTCCCCGCAGATTTTCGGCATGGGACTGATTTTGGTCACTGTTACTGCCCTGAGTGTATATTCGAACGCTCGAAATAAGTCACGTATGACTAAACCGTCTGCTGAGTAGTGTGTATTAGATTCCTTCAATGCTCATTTTGAGGATATGCGTGAATCAGGTAGATTAAGTTGACTCTTCTGCCAGCGATGTTTGACCGTTGACGGTTCCGTTGAACAAACAAGCCCCATGTGTCAGGATAGATGTCGCCTTGGATGAATTTTGAGGGAGGGCCAAGAGGAGGCCCCCCGGGGGGCCTCCTCTTGGAGCCAAATATCTCTTTCATCCTATTTTTAATATCACAAGGGGCAGGAGTTATTTCAATGTCTTACTCTTTGCATTTTAAGGAAAATGTAGTCAAAATGGTACTTACAGGTTCTAATTCTCAAGCTCAGGTCGCCAAAGATATGGGAGTACCTGCGTCTACCATGCGATACTGGCTTAAAACAATCCAGCACCCAGGAAGTACCACGATGGCTAAACATGAAAAACGTCCCCAGGATTGGTCCTCTAAAGAAAAACTTGAGGC
>NZ_JYNP01000051.1 GCF_000934755.1 Desulfonatronovibrio magnus | reverse complement strand
TACCAGAAATTGGAGCGCACCGACTGAAGTTACCTTGAATAAAAAAAGAACATCTAACACAGAAAAAAAAGCGGCTTAGATGCGACATCTTTCTTGACATCTACCGCGCCTGGCACAGCTTCCTGCCCGGAGGCTTACAGCCCGGAGGGGGACTGTCCCTCGCTGTGTAAATTTTTCCATTGAAGCAAATTACTTCCAGGAACCAATGCAGCATCAATCTTTTTTATAGTACCTCGCGGGGACTGTCCCAATTTCCAAATATGGGACTGTTCTTCAAGGTGGAGGCGGCTTCCAGCCGCCTGGAATTAAATAGCCTGCAGGATGCAGGCTCCACTTTAAAGACAGTTTCTCACAAGTTTTATCCCGGGCCGCCCAGGTGAGGAGCTACTAAGTACCTGCACTCACTTCGCGAAGTAAAGGCAGACCTGGTGAATGTATTTATCAAAAAAGAACCCCCTCAATCTTCTGCCAAGACTGAAGGGGTGGTGAGTCATAGGGGTGAGTCACCCCAGCAGGCGGAAGTTCCGCTACAGTATAACATATTGAAATAATTGAGATTTATTGGTGCGCCCGGAGGGATTCGAACCCCCGGCCTGCGGATTCGAAGTCCGACGCTCTATCCGGCTGAGCTACGGGCGCACAGTACTGATGTCAGTTTGTTTTACGGTGTAAACCCCAGGGTTTATCCGCAACGAAAATTAATGATTTCCATTTTTATGAGGACCATGTTCACTGTGCAGGGCCTTAAGGATCACGCCTAATACGAGCAAAGCGGTCAATAGAATAATGCCTTCCAACATAACAGTCTCCATTTAAAAATTAGTTGTAAGGTTTATGAATGTGGGAGCATTTAAATGCAGCTCCATTTACTCCTGTCTTATGTCCCGGCCTTTACTTGTTTACATCATGTCTGCCTTACTCATATCTTAGCATCTAACCATGGTAATGTGGCTTGATTTTTGGTTTCGCCGAAACAGTAATTATTTGATTAATTTTTTTTTTTAAGCAATGCAAGGATTTATTTTTGATAGCGTTTGCCAATATTCAGGAGATAGATTTTGACAGTCTTAGATGCGATGACTCGTGATCCTGGCGGGGTTGCTTTGTGTCTCGTTAAACGGGTTGACTAATAATACAACTTGGCTAAAAATTAACTGAAGAATCCTGGAGGGAATATTACGCGTTTCTAAAAAATTTAAAATTTGAGTTGTATGTCATAGTTATTTTGGTTTGAAATCTGATTGTGACGGCCTGGCTCTGGGGATGTTCCTGACTTCGCACTCAACCAAAATAAGATATTTTAACCGTCCGTTCGCTATTGTTGAATGGCTGCGCCCGACCTGCGTGTATTTAACGGAAAAAGACTCGCTCGCAATGACACCTGAGCTGTTATATCTGTAAGGGAAGTAGTTGCTCAAGGCATGTCATTGCGAGGGAGCCTAATAGACTGAAGCAATCTGTATGGTAGAGCCATAATGCTGTGAATTTATTGCTTATACGGTTGGGTTACCTGGAAGATCACTTTGTGAGGAGTTTTATATGACGTATTTAAAAGATCGCTATGTCAATTTTTTTACTGACTATGGGTTTAAGCGCCTTTTTGGTGAAGAACCCAACAAGGATTTGCTGCGTGACTTTTTAAACGAGCTGCTCAAGGATGAACAGGGGGAAATCGTAGATTTGACATATCTTAAAGACGAACATCTTGGTGCCACAGGTCTTGACCGCAAGGCAATTTTTGACCTGTACTGTGAAAACCAGCGCGGCGAGAAGTTTATTGTAGAGCTGCAAAAGGCCAAGCAGAATTTTTTCAAGGATCGCAGCGTATTTTATGCTACTTTTCCCATCCAGCATCAAGCCCAGCGCGGGGATTGGAATTTTGAACTCAAGGCCGTGTACACCATCGGCATTCTTGATTTTATTTTTGACGAGGATAAAAATGATCCTGACAAGTATCGGTACGACATCAAACTCCAGGACATAGTCACCAACAAGGTGTTCTACGACAAGCTGACCTTTATCTATCTGGAGTTGCCCAAATTCCGCAAAAGTCTTGATCAGCTGGAAACCAGGTTTGACAAGTGGCTTTATGCCATCAAGCACCTTGACCGGTTGGACAGGGTTCCTGACGCATTAAGGGAACAGATTTTCGAAAAATTTTTCCAGGTGGCAGAAATCGCCAACTTTAGCCGGGATGAGGTTTTGAAATACGAGGACAGTTTGAAATATTATCGGGACTTGAAAAATGTTCTGGATACGGCACGTGATGAAGGACTCGAAGAAGGCCATGAGCAAGGCTTGGTAAAAGGGCGGAAGGAAGGCCTTGAACAAGGCTTGGTAAAAGGGCGGGAAGAAGGCATTGAGCAAGGATTGGCAAAAGGGCGTGAAGAGGGTTTGAAACAAGGGTTGGTAAAAGGGCGCGAAGAGACTACTTTAAAAATGGCTCGAAACCTTCTGGAGGTTCTGGACGATGAAACCATTGCTTTGAAAACCGGTCTTACTATTGAAGAGGTTGCAGCTTTGCGGGATTAGTTGTTATGACATTACCATGCTGAGATCATTGGTTGAAAATGGTTATCTGCTCGATGCTTGACGCTGCCTGCCTCCTGTTTTGCTTGAAAGCTCCTCACCGGGGGGACCGGGACTGAACGTGTGAGTAACTTACACCCCTCGTTCCCAGGCTCCAGCCTGGGGACGTTTAGTTCTTGCGGCACCAGCCGCTTCTTCAAAATGTGGCTGGAGCCACCAAAAAAGTGGTATTCCCAGGCTGGAGCCTGGGAACAAGAAAAACAGCCTTAGCGCGAGATTGCTTCGCTTCGCTCGCAATGACACCTGAGCTGTCAGGGATGTGGTTGCTCAAAACCTGTCACCCACAAGTGAGCCTAAGCGACCGAAGCAATCTGTATGGTAAAACCATAATATTCTGAATTTATTACATATTCGATTCTAGTTACTTGTAAGCTCCTCACCTGGGCGAACCAGGACCGAACCTGCGAGTAACTGTCTTTAAAGTGGAGCCTGCATCCTGCAGGCTATTAAATTCCAGGCGGCTGGAAGCCGCCTCCACCTTGAAGAGCTGTCCCATATTTGGAAACTGGGACAGTCCACGCGAGGTACTATAAAACAGATTGATGCTCCATTGATTCCTGGAAGAAATTTGCTTCAATGGAAAAATTTACACAGCGAGGGACAGTCCCCCTCCGGGCTGTAAGCCTCCGGGCAGGAAGCTGTGCCAGGTGCAAAGTTCCCATCTTTGACGGAATTTTGCTGGCAAATGTGCATCAATCAAAGCAAAAATCGTCAAAATGTGAAAGCTGTAAATATCTGATTTTATTAGCAAAACTATTCCAGTTACTTAGAAGCGCTATGTTGACACAAAAAGGTTGTAATTCTAAAGGCTTGAGAGCAGGCTATGGGGTGGCGAGCAATTGCATTATATCAAAATACTTGTGGGTTGACCTTTGCACTACAAGATGCTGAACTGATACTTAATTTCTGTCAGGAGTTTATTATGCGTTTATTGAATTTAATAGCTGTATTTGCTGTGCTCTGTTTATTTTTGTTCATGCCTGGTGCCAAAGCTCAGGCTGAGAGCGCCTTGGATCTTGAAAAAGCAGTTCGTTTGGGGCTTGAACGTAACCAGTCACTGCAAGCGGTTCGTGAAGCCCTGCTGGGATCAGAGTATGGTGTAAAGTCGGCAAGAGGGGCTTTTGGGCCGACCCTTAAATCCACATACACATATACTCGTCTCGATGAAAGGCCCAGTGGCATGGATCCGGCCACTGGCAGAAGGATAAAAGACTCTCGTGATATGTGGTCTTTTAATTTGAATGTACAGCAGCCGATTTTTACTGGGTATCGTATTTTAAGCAGCTACGAAAAAGCCAGGCTTGGTAATGAAATGGTCAATTCTCAACTAACCAAAGCGGAACTGGATTTGATTCTGGAAATTCAGAGAACTTTTATGGATCTGCTGGCAGCAAGGGAATCGGTCCGGGTAGCAAATGATTCACTGACAAGGCTGAAGTCTCATCTTAACGTCAGTCAGTCATTTTATGATGTGGGACTGGCACCAAAACTGGATGTGCTTCAGGCTCAGGTGGATGTTGCGCAGGCGGAGCAGGATCTTATTTCAGCTGAAAACGCTGTGGATAACCTTGAAGCAAAACTGGACATGCTTTTGTTTATTCCGCTGGGCCAAAATACCAAATATCAGGGAGAACTCATCTACATACCTTTTGAGCTGGAGCTTGAAGAATGCAGAGAGCTGGCACTGGCCAACAGGCCGGACATTTTTATGGCAGACAAAAGTGTTCAAATGGCGTTGAAGGATGAAAGAATTACAGCCAGTTCTTTTTATCCCAGTCTGGGGGCTAATTTTGACTATTACCGCAGAGGGGACAGTCCTGCAGTGAGTGGCAGCAAACTTCAGGACAGGGATGAATGGAGAGCAAGTCTCAGGATGGAATGGACTCTGTTTGAGTGGGGGAGAACATATTACGCGTATAAGCAGGATGGACAGAAGATAAGGGAGCTTATGGCGGAATATGAAAGTCTTATCAGAAATGTGGCCTTTGAAGTCAAGGTAGGATATCTGCAAATTTCAGAAAGCCGTAAAAGAATTATGGTAGCCCGCCAGGCTCTGGAAGAAGCAAGAGAAAGTTACCGAATGGCTCAAGCAAGGTATGAGGCTCAGGTTGGGACCAATACCGATGTTCTGGATGCCCAGGCCAAGCTTTCCGGGGCGGAAGCAAATCTTATCAGTGCCAATGCTGACTATCTCAAGGCCCTGGCTTCCATATACAATGCCATGGGGCAGAAAAATATTGCCTTGGGAAGTTTTTGAATGATGGATCATAAATATGTCTATTAAAAAATTTTCAGTATTTTTTCTCCTGTTGTTTTGTATGGGGTGTGATGCACAGGAGCCTCGCGAGCAGGTGTTACGCCCGGTTAAGACCATGCTTGTGCCTGAGAGTTCGACAATCACTTCCATAATGCTGCCCGGTCTGGTCAAGCCTGTTCAGGAAGTAAACCTGGCTTTCAGGGTTTCCAATCAGATTAATAAGCTTTATGTCCAAAAAGGAGATTTTGTTGAGCAGGGACAGGTACTCGCCAGACTGGATGAACGAGATTTTTCCATTGCTGTCAGAAATATCAGCGGCAGGCTGGATGAAGCCAGATCAAACCTGCAGGCCATGCTTGCCGGGGCCAGGCAAGAAGATATCAGATCTCTTGAAGCCGAGCTTGATGCAGCCATGGCCGCTTCCGACGAAGCTCATCTGCAATATTCCAGAATTGAGCGACTTTACCATATGGGGGCTGTAGCAGCAGCTGATCTTGATAGCGCACGCAGCAAAAGGGTGGAAGCAACAAGTCAGGTCAGATCGCTTCAAATGGAGCTTGAAAAAGCCAGGACAGGAGCCCGACAGGAGGAGATTGACGCTGCACGTTCCTTGATCAGGTCGTTGGAGGCTAATCTTGACGAGGCTGTTTCTGCTAAGAAGGATTCTGTGCTAATGGCTCCTTTCAGCGGATATATTTCTCAAAAATATGTTGATAATTTTGATTTAGTTCAGGCCGGGCAGTCCATTTTCAACCTGCAGGATCAATCTTCATTTGAAGTATCAGTCAACATTCCAGAGCAGATAATGCTGCATAAAGATCATATCAAGAAAGTCAGGGTTGTGCTCGAAGCTTATCCTGCTCTTGAACTGCCTGCTGTTATCACGGAAATTTCCACTGATGCATCTCCCGTGTCTCGCACTTACATCCTTAATGCTGAGTTTCAACGCCCGGGCAATCTTTCTGTATACCCCTCAATGGCTGCTGATGTTTTTCTCCATATAAATCAGCCTGCAGATTCTTTAACCAGGATCAAAATTCCAGAAACTGCCCTGGTGGCCGCAGATGATGCAACTCCTCTTGTATGGGTGCTGGACCCAGTTGAGGACAGGGTTTTTTCCAGAAAGGTCGGGACAGGCCGAATCAGTGGCAATAAAGTAGAAATAGTTGATGGATTAGAACCTGGCGAAATTATTGTAATTGCAGGTGCTGGTTATTTGTGGGAAGGGCAGCCAGTTAGAAACCTGGGGCAAGATTAAACCATGAGTATTGCGGAAGCAGCAGTTAAGCGCAAGACCTTTTTTTTGTTTCTTTCTGTAGTACTGGCTGTTTCAGGACTGGTTTCCTACTTTAAAATGGGCAAGCTGGAAGATCCACAGTTTACTGTCAAGGTTGCCCTGGTCGTCACATCTTATCCCGGTGCTTCACCTCTTCAGGTGGAAAAGGAGGTCTCGGAAAAGATCGAGCAGGCTGTTCAGAAACTTGATCGCCTGTTTTATATTGAAACCGAGTCAAGAGCCGGTCTTTCTGTAGCCCATGTCTTTCTGGACGAAGGCCTTTCATCAGGTGAAGTTCCTCAGCAATGGGACCATTTAAGGCGCAAGATTCATGATGTTCAGGCTCAACTCCCCCCCGGTGCAGGCCCATCCATAGTTATCGACGATTTTGGCGACGTTTTCGGAGTTCTCATTGCCCTCACCGGTAAAGATTATGAGTACGCGGAGCTGAAAAAATATGCCGACCTGATTAAAACCGAGCTGTTTCTGGTGGACCAGGTAGCGAGAGTGGAGCTCTGGGGTGAACAGACTGAATGTGTTTATGTGGAAATATCCCGCGCAAGACTTGCTCAGCTTGGAATACCCTTTGGCAGAGTGGTTTCACAGCTTGAACAGTTGAGCAAGGTTATGGATTCGGGTTACGCAGATCTGGGAAGGGAAAGGCTTAGGTTATCACTAAGCGGTGAGTTTAAAAGTGCGGATTCAATAGGCGATCTAATGCTTGGTTTAGCTGAGCAGGAAACCGGATCCGAGCATGTTGTACTTTTACGGGATGTGGCCAATGTTTATAAGGGTGTGCTGGAACCGAAAACCAGCATGCTTCGCTATAATGGTCAGGATGCCATAGGCATAGCTGTTTCAACGGTTGCAGGCGGAAATGTAATTGAGATGGGGCAGGGAGTTACTGATCGGCTGGAACAGATGCAGGACCGTCTTCCTCCAGGGCTCGAAACCCACTATATTGCCTTTGAGGCTGATCAGGTCAATGAGGCAATCAACACTTTCATGCTCAATTTAATGCAGGCAGTGGCCATTGTCGTCATTCTTCTTTTGCTTTTCATGGGGCTTAGAAGCGGGCTGATTATTGGCAACGGCCTGCTTCTGACCATTTTGATCACCTTTGCCTTTATGCGCTATATGGGTATGGACCTGGACCGGGTCAGCCTGGGAGCACTGATTATTGCACTGGGTATGCTGGTGGACAACTCAATAGTCATTACAGAAGGCGTTATGGTAAAAATGCAGACCGGCATGAAAAAGCTGGAAGCGGCTGCTGCAACTGTCCGAGAAACAGCCTGGCCCCTTCTCGGGGCTACACTGGTAGCAATTTTTGCATTCATGCCCATAGTGCTGGCCGGAGATGACACTGGAGAATACACAAGAGGATTGTTCACTGTCATTGCAGTATCACTCATAGTTAGCTGGTTTCTAGCCATGAGCGTGACTCCTCTCTGGTGTCACATGTTTCTCGGCAAGGATGTTGATTCCAGAAATGCCCGTTCCAACCCGCATGGAGGGAGACTTTACAGGATATACAGGGCTTTGCTTGCCTGGAGCATGAATAAAAAGTCATTGGTGCTTCTTTTGATGGTAATAATGTTTGCAGTGTCTCTAACTGGATTCACGCAAGTGGAGCAGTCATTCTTCCCTCCATCCACAAGACCTCAGCTCAAAGTAGATTACTGGCTGCCGGAGGGATCCAGGCTGCAGTCAGTTTCTGAAGACCTGAAAACCATTGAAAAGACTTTACTGGAACATCCTGACATTGAAGCGGTAGCCTCATTTATAGGTGAAGGAGCTCCAAGATTTTATCTTCCCATGGAACCGAGATTTCCCAACAGCAGCTACGCTCAGATTATCCTGAATATTAATGATCCAGAACATTTGGACAGAGTAAAAGACGATGCTGAGAATTATCTGTTGAATAATTATCCGTATGCTGAGCCCAGGGTGCGCAAGTTCCCCATGGGACCGCCAGTTGAATATTCAGTGGAGGTAAGGTTCAGTGGACCAGACAGAGATGTGCTGCGCGGACTGGCCAGCCAGGCCAAGGATATCATGCGCCTTGATCATGATGCCAAAGAGGTGCGCCAGAACTGGAGACATCAGGTTAAGCTTTACCAGCTGGAATATTCGCAGGCAAGAGGTATCAGGTCCGGGGTCCAGCGTGAAGATATTGCCAGAGCCCTGAAACTTAATTTTGACGGCATCAGTATCGGACTGTTTCGCGAGGATGACAAGCTGATGCCCATAGTCTTGCGTCCGCCACTGGAATACAGACAGCGCCTGGAAGATATTTATGCTCTCGATGTGCGAACACCCGAAGCACAGCAGGGAGTTCCGCTGGGGCAGACGGTCAGCAGTGCAGATCTGACATGGGAAGATGCCCTGATAATCAGACGTAATAATCAGCGGACCATTACGGCTCAGGCAGAGACCATTTCCGGTAATGCCCAGGAAATGATGAACAGAATTCAGCATGATATAGAATCCATTCAACTGCCGCCAGGCTACAGTATGCACTGGGGTGGAGAGTATGAGAAATCCAGTGATTCCCAGCAGGAGGTTTTGGCAGGAGTTCCCATAAGCTTCATGCTTATGGCCATAGTGGTTGTGGGGCTGTTCAGCAGTTTCAAACAGCCATTGATCATACTTTTTGTTTTGCCTCTAACCATGGTGGGAGTTACTGCAGGTCTGCTCCTGACAAGTCAGCCGTTTGGCTTTCTTGCTTTGCTGGGTGTCCTCAGTCTTTCGGGAATGCTAATAAAAAATGTGGTTGTCCTGATTGATCAGATCGATATGTATATAGAAGAGGGACGAAAGCGATATGATGCTGTATTAGATGCTTCAGTGAGCAGGCTGCGGCCGGTGATGATGGCCACTCTGTCAACGGTTATGGGCATGACTCCGCTGCTGTTTGACCACTTCTGGATATCCATGGCCATCGCCATTGTGTTCGGGCTGACTTTTGCCACAATACTTACCCTGATTGTGGCCCCGATTCTGTATGTCATCCTGTTTCGAATCAGTCCTGAAGAGTCAGAGGCATGATGTCGGTTATCCATTAGGCGCTTAGGGGAAATTTAAAACCAACATGTTGTTTCATTTTCAAAGAAAGCCAAGAGGTTTTGCCCACGGAACACACGGAAGGACACGGAAAATGTCTCTTTTCTTTATTCAGTGTTTGTCCGAGTATTCCGCCTGCCCAGTTGAATCTCTTCCATTCAACCGGGGTGGGCAGTCTCTTTTGCCCCGAAGGGGTCACTTTTTCCGTGCAAGGTCGCGGAAAAAGCTTAGTAACTTACTGCCTCAATCCTGTATAGAAAAACAAGATAATTTTTAACCCTGACAAGAGCAATAATACCCAGGATCCTTACTCTTCAGCCTTCAGTCTTCAGCCTTCAGCCTTCAGTCTGAAAATTATGGTTATCGCCCCAGCTTAACGATCCTTGTTTAAATTGGGTTGAGAGCACAGCCCGCATTACATGTTTTTTTTCCTGGGATTGCTTTTTTTGACTTTTTGATCTGCAAGATGAGCAAGCTGTCTCAGACAGTCATTTACCTTCATATATAGTGAACTGGGAGAGAAGTTGCCGCTGCTCAGCCTTTGCCCTGCCTTGATCCCGGTCATGATCTCCATGGCCTGTTCTATATTTTCCACTGGATAAATGCTGAACCTGCCCTGGCTGGCAGCATCCACCACTTCCTGACTGAGCATAAGGTTGGTGACATTATCTCTGGGAATGATGACTCCCTGTTGACCGGTAAGGCCCTTTCGTTTACAGACTTCATAGTAGCCTTCAATTTTTCTGGTGACCTCACCCACGGCCATAACAGCTCCTGACTGGCTTACGGCTCCTGTAAAAGCATAGGAAAGGTTAATAGGACAGCCTGAAAGAGCAGACAGAAGTGCTGCCAGCTCTGCTCCTGAAGCTGAGTCTCCATCAATGTGCACATAGCTCTGCTCAAAGCAAAGACTTCCGGAAAGCACAAGTGGCTTGTCCTGGGCAAAAAGATTCTGCAGAAAGCCCTTGATTATCATCATGCCCTTGGTGTGGATGGGGCCACCCAGTTCGGCTTCCCGCTCAAGATCCATGATGCCGCCGTGGCCGACTCCAATGGTGCATGAAATCTGATGAGGCAGTGCCAGAACATAGTCTCCATAGACAGACACGGCCAGTCCATTGGCTCGTCCTACTGCATAGCCGCTGGTTTGCACCTTGATGGCTTCACGTTCATATTCCGATAAAAACTCATCTTCGTAAAGGTTCATGCGGTACTTTCTTGCTTCAAGCGCTCTCTGGACAGAGTCAGTATCAACTTTGGTCTTCCTGTCCATGGAGGCAAAGGCATCAGCTTCAATCATAAGTTCTGATATCAATGAAAATTTCAGGGAAAGTTTTTGCTGATCTCCTGCAAGCCGGGATGAGTGGTCAATGAGTGAGGCAACAGCTTCTCTTGTGAAGGTCCTTAGATCATTTTCAGCTGCAATGCGGGCAAGAATCAGGCTCTGTTCATGTATGGATTCCTGGTTGCGGGGCATGGTTTCCCGCATATGAGCCTTAATCTTGAAAAGCTTGCCAAACCTCTCATCAGCATCGAGAAGGATTTCATAAAGCTCATCCGAGCCGATAATAATAATTTTGAGGTTTAAGGGAACAGGGTCAGGTCGAATGGTTCTGGTGCGAACCATATCGTAATGATCCGAAGGGTCGTCTATTTCAGCTTTTCCTGAGCGCAAACAACGCAGCAGGCCTTCCCATGATTGAGGCTGGGCAAGAATATCCTCGGCCCGCATAATCAGAAATCCTCCATTAGCCTGATGTATGCTTCCGGCTTTGAGCAGGGTGAAGTCTGTATAGTAAGTGCCCATTTCAGATTCACGCTCAATACATCCCAATAAGTTGAAATAGTTAGGATTGTCAGCTACTATTACCGGCGCACCCTTGACCTGGGAATTGTCAACAAACAGGTTGACTTCATACCGGGAAAAAAAACCTTCGTTGCTTGCGCCGAAGAGGTCTGTCTGGGTTTCAGCCTGCTGTTCCCGAGGACGAAACTGTTCTAAATTTTCCAGAATATCGAAGCGCAAATCAGACAAAAAGGACTTGATCTCCTGGATATTGCCATATTTTTCACGAACATCCTTTAAGCACTGATCAATTCTTTCACCAGCCACTTCCTGGTCCAGCCTCTTCTCATTTTCACGCAAATCCTGCTCTTTTTTGGTGATCTGGCGAGATAGCCCAAGAAGAGCTTCCATGATCCTTGCACTTTCATCCTTGAGATTTTTTTTCAAATCCTGGTCCAGCTTTTCAAATTCCTCGGGAGTCAAAACCTTGCCCTCCACAAGGGGGAAAAGAGTCAGAGATCCATTTTCATCAACGTTGAGGCTGAATCCGTTTTGATTAGCCTGATTTTCCATACGATTAAGCAGGCTGTCACGAGTATCATTATATTCCTTAATAATGTCTCCGTGCTTGCGAACATAGAAATCCTGCTCAAATCCGGCTGGAATAGATTCCCTGATGGTTTTAAGGGCAGCTGACATGTCACGCTTGAAAGTATGACCTGAACCTGATGAAATGGTAATTAGCCTGGGATTATCCTGGTTCTGAAAATTGCAGACATATATTTGATCAGGGGGAGAGAGCATATCAGATGCTCTGGGGTTTAAAAAGTCTCGAATAAAGTGGGTTCTGCCAAGTCCTTTTTCTCCGGAAAGATAGATATTGTAACCAGGTCGATTAATGGCAAGAGCGAGAACAGAAGCCTCGAAAGCCCTGTGTTGACACTTTTTAGAATCAAATGAACCATAGCGGGCTGCCCTGGTTTCTGAAAATTTTAGTCTTGAAGGCGAAAGGGATACGCTTAGCTTGGAAGACTGCAAAGGCTTGGTTTTTTTCATGCTCTGATTCCTGTTTTTGAATTGAGAGAGGTTTGGTGTTTGTCAGGCGTGATGGGAACATATGGGAGCATTACGCGTTTCTGAAAACTTTAAATCCGAATTGCATGTCATAACTGTTTTTTGGGGTATAAACTTGATTGTGACAGCTTGACCCGGCTTCCTGCCCGGAGGCTAACAGCCCGGAGGGGGGCTGTCCCCAATTGACTTTTCAGAAACGCGTAATGCTCCCGAGCAGATACCTGAATTTATAAGCCGTTCCACCGGAGGGTAGAAGTTGGGCATACACACCAGAATGATTCAGCAAATAACTTTTTAATTTAGCTCTCCTGGCTTCAAAAAGCAAGATTGTTATTTTTGCATGCCTTTTTTCACATGAGAACAGCCTTGCTGACTTGTTGGGCTGAGCCTTATGAGAGGCAATCATGGGGCGAGAAAAAAATCGCACTGATTTTAAATTTGATAAGAGTTAAGCATTGACTTAGTGCAAGGTGGTGTGATAAACGGCAGAACTTGTGAACGAAAGCACTTTTATACGTTGCTCTGCAGCCATATGATCGGCATAATGACATGCAGGCTGAGTGTAAATAATCAAAACGGAATTATCTTCAAATATGTTTTTTAAGTCCAAAAATAAGCAGGCTCTTTTAGGAGATCTCGGCAAGGCGAGTCTGTTAGGTATTCATTTAGTATCCTGCACATTTGTGGGGTTTGCCATTGGTTATTTTCTGGACAAATGGCTGGGTACTCAGCCCTGGTTTTTGATCGGGTTCCTGTTTTTTGGGATTGCAGCCGGATTCAAAAATATGTATATTGAAGCGAAAAAGATTCATGAGGAAGAAAAAAAACGTGATTCCGGGCAGGATCAACAGGCAGGTTGAGCGATTTTTGCATGGCAGGGGCCTGGTCTTGCATCAGGTCAGGGTGCTGGTTCGTAATCAGATTTACTTATGTGTTCTGGGCACGATTTTTTTTGCCATATTTTTTTCAGTACCTATGCTGACAGGTTTTTTAACCGGCGCTGCACTTGGAACTTTTAATTTTTATTTTCTTGCCAAGCTTATTCAAGAGTTGGTGCATATGAGAAAAGGCGCGGTTACGCCGCTTCTTTTCAGTTTTTATATAAGGCTGGGGCTGACCGGACTGGTTTTGTTCCTGGCCATTGTTTATTGGGGAGCCAGCATATACGCTTTGCTGATCGGGTTAAGTATTGTTCTGTTGAATGTTTTAATATTTGGCGCCACTCTGGTTGGTCAAAAATTCAAGGAGGCTTAATAAATGGAAGATCTTTACCAATGGATGTTTTTGAAGGAATTCTTCAGTTTTCTAGGGCTGAATATACCTCATCATGTACTTTACTCCTGGTTTTTTATCGCCATCCTGGTGCTGCTGGGGTGGATGGCTACGCGCAAGATGACTCTCGTGCCAAGAGGTGTACAGAATTTTTTTGAATTTTTGATCAAGGCAGTTGAGGACTTTGTAGTTGCTAATATGGGAGAGCCAGGAAGAAAGGTGTTCCCGGTTCTGTTCACCCTGCTCATATACATCTGGATACTTAATGTCGCCGGTTTGATACCAAGTATTGATGCACCTACAGCCAACATTAATACAACCGCCTGTATGGCTCTCTTTGTTTTTATCTACTATAATTACTGGGGATTCAAGCTTCACGGGCTTAAATATATCAAACACTTCATGGGTCCATACTGGTGGCTGGCACCTATTATGTTTCCCATTGAAATAGTCAGCCATCTTGCCAGGCCGCTTTCACTTACTCTCAGGCTCTTCGGAAACATTCGCGGTGAAGAAATTGTTATCGCTCTGATGTTCCTTCTGGCTCCATTGCTTGGCTCATTACCAATATTCCTGCTCTTTTTGCTTATGAAGACTATGCAGGCTTTTGTATTCTTCATGCTGTCCATGATGTATCTCAAGGGTGCTTTTGAAGAAGCTCATTAATCAGCAGGTTTCAGCATTTTATGAAAGATTAGGAATGGAAACTGATTCGGGGGAAATGGTCATTTGACCGTATATAATAACACTTTTAGGAGGTTTTGTAATGCGTAAGACTTTTCTGATTATTCTTAACACTGTTTTCTTGGTTGGTCTGGCCAGTGTTGCTTTTGCTGCTGAAGTTGCTCCACAGGTAATTTCCAACATTGCTCTCGCAACTGCCATTGGTATGGGTATTGCTGCATTTGGAACAGGCATCGGACAGGGTCTTGGTCTTAAGGGCGCTTGTGAAGGTACAGCCCGTAACCCTGAAGCCAGTGGTAAAATCACAGTTACCATGCTCATCGGTCTGGCCATGATCGAATCTCTGGCCATTTACGCTCTGGTTATCAACTTGATTCTCCTGTTCGCTAATCCTTTCATTTAAGTTGAAATGAACAAGGGGAAGAGATTTCTCTTCCCCTTTTTTTAAACACATACTTGTTATTATTTTCACTATGAGTCACCAGAAGTACGACCGAATTCCCAGAGCGACCATCTCCAGGTTAGCCATATACGTTCAAGAATTAGAAGGTATGGAGCATCAGGGGATCAAGGTAGTGTCTTCAGAAAAGCTTGCAGCTTCATGTGGTGTGAACCCATCACAAATCAGGAAGGATCTGGCCTATTTCGGTGAATTCGGAGTTCGAGGCGTAGGCTATTATGTCTATGAATTGAAAGAGGCTATAAAACAGAGCCTGGGACTGGATCGGACATGGAATGTGGTTCTGGTTGGGGTTGGTAATCTTGGTCGAGCCTTGCTGCGCCACGGAGTTCTTCGTAAACGCGGGTTTATCATAGTTGGTGCGTTTGACTGTGACCCTTTTAAGATCGGAGAAGAAATTGCCGGGCTGGAAGTTATCTGTTCCAGCAAGCTGCCAGAGCAAACCAGGCAGCTATATGTAGAAATCGGCATTATAACCACACCACCTGAAAGAGCGCAGCGAGCTGCCAATTACCTTGTTGAGGCCGGCATTAAGGGTATTGTCAACTTTGCGCCAGCGCGCATCACTGCCCCACCCACCATAGCCGTGGAATATGTTGACTTCATACACCATCTTTTTTCTGTAGCTTTCAATATTTCACAGAACCAGATCAAAGGGCTTATCTGATGATTTACCGCTGCAAGCCTGTAACAAAAAACATGAAATAATGACAGGTTTCGAGCATCTGCATCCCTGACGGGTCAGGTGTCATTGTCATTGCGAGCGAGTCATTTTATACCGTTGATTAAACGCAGTGCAGGCGCAGCCATTATATCTGGGGCGGGCGCGGCAATACCTGACGCTTAAGGGCTATTTCAAGTTAATTACAGGTTTTTTTGAGTCCCGGGCGGGGCGGGTGAGGAGCTTATAACTCTCATTATGCTGCGTGCAAGCTTAGGTAACACAGCCCAGCAAACACCTCCAATTACTTTTTCAATGCCATTTCATAATTACTTTTTTCAGCCTATTTCACTATTAATCTTATGCTTAACATTGCTTTCAGTTGCAGCCTGCGCTGATGAGTCTGGTTTTTTTATTAATCAGCATGAGTTAAATAAAATCCAGAAAAAGCATGATGATCTGATAATTCTTGATGTCAGAGAGCCTCACGAAAGATCCGGTCCTCTCGGAAAGATTGAGGGATCATTAAATATACCACTTTCACAGCTTAATCTTCTTGTTCAGAATCCCGGCCTTGATAAAAATCGTCATATAGTCATCCTCTGCAGGACTCAAAATCGCAGCCAGGCTGCATATCATTATCTTAAGGATAACGGATATACCAATCTTTATGTGCTCATGGGGGGGATGAGTGAGTACAAGAATGAGTGACTATGAAAAGCTTCATCTAATCTTCAATAGTCTGTAAATCTCTCTCATATCTATATTTTCTCTAACAACTTCTGCCAGCCGATTCAGGCTGAGATCAATATCATACACACTTTGAACCTGAACCAGAGTCGTTAGCCCTTTTCTTGTTCTGATTTTATCAATCCATTGCCTTCTGAACTGATCAGCATCAAATATTCCATGCAGGTATGTACCTGAAATGTGCAGCACTGGGTGCGCAACCCCAAGCAAATAGTCATCCTCAGCTGTTATTGGCTGAAGGACTGAACCGGTAACTCTGGTTCGGCCATGATGAATTTCGTATCCGGTCAGGTCTGCTTGTTCACCTGAACTCCATATCCATTTGGCGTGAACCTGTCGCAAAGTTTTTTCTAACATCATCCCGGTCTTAATGGGCAGCAGGCCAAGTCCAGGGGTTTCAATATTACTTGACTCAAGACCATGGTAGTCTGTTATGGAAAGTCCTAGCATCTGCAGGCCGGCGCATATTCCAAAAACCTCCTTGTCAGGCTGTTTTGAGAAGGCTTTTATGAAATTGGCCAGGCCGGAGATTTTGAGTTGATTAAAATCGCTGGGAACATTCTTGCTGCCAGGAAGAAGCAATACATCCAAATCTTCAGGGATATCACTTAAGGTTCTGATAATGGTAATATTAACATCTGGTTCACAATACAGAGGATCAAAATCAGTGAAGTTGGAAATATGGGGCAGATCTAATATGCCAATATGAACAGAGTCAGGGCGCAGTGCAGTTTTATTAGACTGGTGGTTTTTAAAGGTCACGGAATCCTCTTCAGGAAGTGTCAGATTGTAAACATAGGGAATCACGCCAAGGCATGGTTTCGCAGTAGCTATGGTTGTGTAATCAATGGCACTTTGCAGAAGATTTTTCTGACCTCTAAACTTGTTTATTATCAAACCTGAAACCATCTCTTTTTCCCATGGTTCAAGCATTTGAATGGTTCCTGCAAAAGATGCAAAAACGCCACCACGGTCAATATCGCCTGTAAGAAGCACTTTAGATTCGGCAAAGCCAGCCATGTTCATGTTAACCAGATCATGGCTTTTCAGGTTTATTTCTGCAGGACTGCCTGCCCCTTCAAGGATGATGACCTCAAATTCTGCCGCAAATTCGTCATAGATGGACTTGATTTTTTCAAAAAGTTCTTTCTTGTACGTGATGTACTGGTCTACATTCATGTTTCCAGCCGGTTTGCCCATGACAATAACCTGTGAACCTGTGTCGGAGTTGGGTTTGAGCAAAACAGGATTCATGCGGGCATCAGGATCAAGGCCGCATGCACGTGCCTGAACAACCTGGGCCCTCCCCATCTCATGCCCTGCACGGGTAACGAATGAGTTTAAAGACATATTCTGCGACTTGAAAGGGGCAACCTTTACCCCATCCTGATAAAGTATTCGGCAAAGCGCGGCACAGATCAGGCTTTTTCCTGCTCCGGATGAGGTGCCTTGAATCATAATAGACGGTGTTTTGGATCTGTCTCTTCTTATGAAGTAACTATCATTGCGAAATATCAGGCTTAGTGACTGGACGAGCTTGTTTTGATCTTCTTCAGATTTGACTGCCAGACGAAAAAATGATGCATCAAGTCCATCAAAGTCCTCACAAGACCTGATCAAAATTTTATTTTTCAGCAGTTTTGATTTGAGTTCACTGGCACATAGCTGAGAATCAGTAAGTCGACACAAAATAAAGTTGGCCTGAGGATGGAAGGTAGCAAGTTGTGGGAAGGATTGCAGTTTGCGTAAAAGTGATTTTCTGGCAGAATTCACGCGCAATATATTTTTGTTTATAAATGCATCATCTTCAAGACATGCCTTGCCTGCAGCCTGGGCAAAGACATTAACAGACCATCCGGAAATAAGAGCGGCAAGTCCGGATATTATGTCAGGAGGCCCCATGGCGAGTCCCAGCCGTAAGCCCGGGATGGAGAAGAATTTGGTTAATGAGTAAATAATTACCACGTTAGGCAGATTAAGATGAATCAAACTGTCTGTGTCAGGAACAAAGTTCAGAAAGGATTCGTCAATTATCAGGTATGAGTCTGGATGCTCGCTTGCAAGACGCATGAGCATATTGACGTCAGGCATATGGCTGGTGGGATTATTTGGTCTTCCAATAAATATTAGTGACGGCACGCTCAAAGATGATTTGATTTCATCAAGGCCGGGAAAGATGCTCTCGGGTGTATTAGATGCAAAAACCAGTTTGTGATGTACTTCAAACCGTTGCGCGGCTTCTCTGTATCCATTGTAGGCAGGGCAGGGAATTACTACCTGTTGCACATCAAGCAGCGAAGGCAGTAAATCAATAATCTCTGTTGCACCATTGGAGGCACAGACATTTTGCGGAGGTATTTTAAATCTTCTGGCCGCTGAATTGATCAATTCAGTGCTGAAAGGATCAGGGTAGCTTGAAATGTTCCATAGGCTGGAAGCTATGGCAGGATATACGCTGTCCGGTGGGCCAAAAGGGTTTATGCTGGAAGAAAAATCAGTGATTTCTTTTGGATCACAGCCCAGGATCTTTGCAGCACTGTAAATCTCTCCACCATGTGACCTGATTAACTTTTTAGTGCAAAGTGACATTATGAACCCATCCTGAATGAAGGCTTACCAATGATGCGCACATTATATATATTGCTCCCGGGATTTACAAGCTCCTTACCCCGGGGGTCCGGGACCTAACCTGTTAGTAATTTGAAATAGCCTTAGCACGAGATTACTTCGCTTCGCTCGCAACAAGGATTGCCCCGCTCGAAGACTCGCTCGCAATGACACCTGAGCTGTCAGGGATGTACTTGCTGAAAACCTGTCACCCACGAGGGAGCTTGAGAGACCGAAGCAATCTGTTTGGTAAAACCGTAATGATCTGAATTTATTACTAATTTGGTTTTAGTTACTTAGAAGCTTTTACAAAATATAAGTGAAGTTGAAAAGAAAAAAGGCCGGACTTGGTCCGGCCTTTTGACAATATATATAAAAAACGGGGGATGTTAGTACATACCGCCCATTCCTCCCATTCCGCCCATTCCACCAGGCATTGGAGGTGCATCCTTCTTGTCATCTGGCTTTTCAGCGATGGCAGCCTCTGTGGTCATAAGGAGGGCAGCCACTGAAGATGCGTTTTGAAGGGCAATGCGGCTGACCTTCTTAGGATCGATCACACCTGCAGCGATGAGGTCTTCATATTCACCAGTTGCAGCGTTAAAGCCTTCACCGTCCTTGCTGGTCTTAACTTTTTCAATAATCAAAGCACCTTCAAAACCAGCGTTCATGCAGATTTGACGCAATGGAGCAACAATGGCCTTGCGTACAATCTCAACGCCTGCATTTTCATCGTCATCAGCCGGCTTTACCTTGTCTAACACAGGTAGAGTTCTGATAAATGCAACACCTCCACCAGGGACAATGCCTTCTTCAACAGCAGCGCGGGTTGCATTGAGCGCATCTTCTACACGAGCCTTTTTCTCTTTCATTTCTGTTTCAGTTGCAGCGCCGACATTAATTACTGCGACTCCGCCAACAATTTTGGCCAGTCTTTCCTGTAATTTTTCACGATCGTAGTCTGAAGAGGTTTCATCAATTTCAGCCCTGATCTGCTTAACTCTGGCCTTAATGTCGTCACCTTTACCTGCGCCGTCAACTATAGTTGTGTTTTCCTTGTCAATCACAACTCGCTTGGCGCTTCCAAGATCATTAGCAGTGATATTTTCCAGTTTGATACCAAGATCTTCGGAAACTACCTGGCCGCCAGTGAGAATGGCTATGTCCTGGAGCATGGCTTTGCGTCTTTCACCAAATCCAGGAGCCTTGACTGCTGTTACCTGCAGAGTGCCGCGAAGTTTATTCACGACCAGAGTTGCCAGTGCCTCGCCTTCAATGTCTTCAGCAATTATGACCAGTGGCTTACTCATTTTAGCAACCTGCTCAAGGACAGGGAGCAGATCCTTCATAGCGGATATTTTCTTTTCACAAAGAAGAATCAGTGGCTCATCCATTTCGCAAACCATCTTTTCGGCATCAGTCACAAAGTAGGGTGAGAGATAACCACGGTCAAACTGCATACCTTCAACTACATCAAGTGTAGTTTCCAGACCCTTGGCTTCTTCTACGGTGATTACGCCTTCCTTGCCTACCTTGTTCATGGCCTCGGCAATAATGTTGCCGATTGTTGCATCATTATTGGCTGAAATAGTACCAACCTGAGCAATTTCCTTCTGATCTCTGGTAGGCTTGGCGATTTTGTCCAGTTCCTCTACAACTGCCTCAACAGCCTTTTCCACGCCGCGTTTAATGGCCATGGGGTTTCTTCCTGCAGCCACGAGTTTTACACCTTCATTAAATATGGCCTGTGCAAGAACTGTTGCTGTGGTTGTTCCATCACCAGCTACGTCACTAGTCTTGGATGCAACTTCCTTAACCATTTGTGCGCCCATGTTTTCAAACTTGTCATCAAGCTCGATTTCCTTGGCAACTGTAACACCATCCTTGGTGATGGTGGGGGAACCAAAAGATTTTTCTATAACTACGTTTCTGCCTTTGGGTCCGAGTGTGACCTTAACAGCTTCTGCAAGTTTATCTAAACCTTTCTGCAATTTCTCGCGTGCTTTTACATCAAACAATATCTGCTTGGCAGCCATGTTATATCCTCCTTAAAATGATTACAAAAAAAATTACTCAATGATGGCCAGAATGTCGTCTTCACGCATTACCAGGTGCTCAACACCATCTATCTTGACTTCTGTACCAGCGTACTTGTTGAAAAGCACGTTGTCTCCTGCTTTTACCGACATGGGAACTGCTTTGCCATCATCAGATGTTTTGCCAGGTCCTGCTGCCACTACTTCACCCTTAATGGGTTTTTCCTTGGCTGTGTCAGGGATGATGATTCCACCTTTGGTGACTTCCTCTTCCTCGAGTCGTTTGACCAGAACCCGGTCGTGCAACGGCTTCAAATTCATAATTAATACCTCCGTAAAAGATTTTTATTTGATTTTTTTGAGATCAATCAAAAGCAGTGAGACTTATAAACATACTGTTAGCACTCGTCAAGGGTGAGTGCTAACATTTTTTAAAAAAAAATTGTAAGAGTATGTGCTGTCAGTAAAAAATGCTGATTTTTAGTAACTTACCACCATAGTTTTGGGTTAACCTCAGCCTTACTTAATAAAGAATTATTGGCCATAGACAGTAAGCCAGACTTAAAAGGCAGACACAGGATATGTTTTCGCGGACATCCTTCCAGTGAAAAGCTGTCTGTACCTGCAATGCAAATCTCTGCCTCACCGCAAGGCGATGGCATCCTTTTCTTTGACAAAATGAATATTTTTGGGCAGGAAAATCAGGTCCCATGGCTGATGTTCAAAGCGCCTCACATAGCTGTTTTAATATTTCACTTAGCGTCATAGCCGGAGAAAAAATGCTGGATATAAAATTTATTCGTAAAAATCCTGAAATTGTTGCCCAAAGTCTCAAAAAACGCAAATCAGACTTAGATATAGAATATTTCCTGAATCTGGATGTTGAGCGAAGAAAAATAATTCAACAGACAGAAGAGCTTAAAATGCAGCGCAACAAGGCCTCCGCAGCAGTGGCTCAGGCCCGAAAAAACGGTGAGGATGCGAAAGAGCTGATGTCGGGACTCGGAGATCTTTCTTTTAGAATTAAGGACCTGGATGCTCAGCTCAAAGATATAGACAGTAAAGTTCAGGACTGGGTAATGTCTGTTCCCAACCTCGTACACGATGATGTGCCTGAAGGTGTTGATGATGAAGATAATATTGAGGTACACCAGTGGGGACAGGCCCCGAGTTTTTCCTTTACGCCGAAAGAGCACTGGCAGATAGGAACCGAGCTTAAAGGCCTGGACTTTGAGACTGCTGCCAAGGTGACTGGGTCCAGGTTTGTATTTTACTTCGGCTGGGCAGCCAGGATGGAAAGGGCTCTTATCAATCTTATGCTTGATGTGCAGACTTCAGAGCATGGCTATTTGGAAACAATACCTCCCATGATTGTTAACAGCCAGAGCCTCACAGGTACCAGTCAGTTACCCAAGTTCAAGTCTGATCTTTTCAAACTGGAAAACTGGGATTACTATCTGATTCCCACTGCAGAAGTTCCGCTGACCAACATCTACCAAAATGCAGTTATTCAGGAAGGTGATCTACCTAAGGGCTTTGTGGCGTACACTGGATGCTTCAGATCTGAAGCAGGCTCTCATGGCCGGGACACCAAAGGCATTATCAGGCAGCATCAGTTTAACAAGGTTGAGCTGGTCTGGTTCGCGCATCCTGATAAATCTTATGATCAACTGGAAATCCTGCTCGGTCATGCAGAAAAAATCTTGCAGCTTCTCGGACTGCATTACAGGGTGGTTACGCTGTGCACCGGAGATCTGGGTTTCGGTTCAGCTAAAACCTATGATATTGAGGTCTGGCTGCCAGGCCAGGGAAAATACAGGGAAATATCATCTTGTTCAAATTTTGAAGACTTTCAGGCACGCAGGGCAGATATCAAATTCAAGCCGGCCCAGGAGAAAAAGGCGCGCTTTGTACATACTTTGAATGGGTCAGGGCTGGCAGTAGGCCGGACAATGGTGGCTATCCTGGAAAATTTTCAGCAGGAAGACGGAAGTATTATAATTCCTGATGTGTTGAGGCCGTATATGGGTGGGCAGTCAATTATTGAACCTTAGATTAGCGGCTTACTTACTGAAATTATGTAACCTCTTGTATAATTTCACGCTGGCAGAATTTCAGGAATACATCACTGCGGGTTGTGTGCACAACGCTGCTGACACAGGGAACCCTAAGTCTTTCCTTTCCGCATTTAACTATTTTTCATTTAAATTCCTGGTCCAGGGCTTTGGCCAGTTGATTGCGAGTAAAAAGATCGCGCAGAATCAGAGGACTTTCGGGATTGTCTTTACTGAATAATGCAACGAGTGGAATACTCATGCTGTCCAACGACTTTAGAAGATTTTCTCCGGCAGGATTCTGGTAAGTCAGATCAACCCTTAAAAAAAGCATGTCAAACTCTTCACCTATTCGTTCAAGATGGGCAGGAGTCAAAACTGTTTTTTCCAGGAATTTGCAGTTAGGGCACCAGTCCGCAGTGAATTCCACAAGAAAGTTCTTTTGTCCGAGAACCTGTTCAAACCGGTCCTGACTGAAAGAAATCCATACTGCAGGGTAGTAGGCTCTTGGTTTAAAAAGTACAAAAGCCCCCAAGAGAACCAGTGTAACTGCAACACCTCGAATACCAATTCTTTTCAGAGTGCTTTGACTGTAATTGGTCCATTTGCCCCAGATCCATGCTCCCACTCCGATAATCCAGAACAGAATAAGGGTCTCCATGATGAGGCTTTCAGGCAGAAGTGTAATCAGATAAATACAGGTTGCCAGCAGTAAAAAACCCAGACCTTTTTCAAGATACAGTGTCCAGTTGCCAGGCCGGGGCAGGAAGCGCACCATAAAGGGAAAAAAGGACAGCACAATATACGGGGCAGCCATGCCCAGCCCAACGCACAAAAGTACAATGGCAATAGTTGCTGGCGACTGGGTAAGAGCCCACGCCAGAACACCTCCAAGGAATGGACCGCTGCATGGTGTTGCCAGCAGGGTAGCCAGCATGCCGGTGGACAGTGCTTCAAGATTGGGGTTTTTGTTTCTGGTCTGGGTTTTGGACTTAAGGTCAATCATGGGCAGATCATACAGATCAAAAAGGCTCAGACTCAGACCAAATACTGCGGCGCTCAATATGACAATGGCTATGGGGCTTTGAAATATCTGACCCCATGCCATTCCGGTTATGGAAATGACAATGGCCAGAATGCTGAAAAACAGAAGCATGCCCAGAGCGAAAAAAAGGTTGTGTTTGCGAAAGGCATTTTTGTGCTGCAAAATGTTGCTTCCATGATTATCCGGGATCATTCCTCTCAGCTTAAGGCTGATGACCGGCAAAACACATGGCATGAAGTTGAGAATCAGACCCGCCAGGATTGCCAGAAGAGCGGCCTTAAAGATACTGCGTACTTCAAGTCCTGGAGTAAAAGATCTTACCTGGAAGTTGTATTCCCTGACCTCCTGATCTGTAGAATCCTGGTTCATAATGGCAGTCCAGTAAACATCGGTACCCTGGGGTACTGCACTTGTCCAGCTGGGCCACCACTCGGTGTTGTTAATATTGTTCAGGTCTTGCCGGGTCAGTTTGCGCAAATCATATTCAAACTGCTGGTTGACTGGCCAGCAATTTCTATCCGAGCATAGTAAAAAAGATGCCCTGCCCGACACTGTCTGGCTCAAATCAATATCATTGGGAATGGCAATAAAAACAGGAACATCTCCAACATATACAGAGGCCATCTGGTCTGGTTCAAAAGGATCGGGTTGAATAACTCCGGGCGGGTAGTAAATGTTAAGCTCATCAGCGAGGTGGCCGTCTATGGATAAACGGGTAGGGTAACCAGTGGGACCTGGATCAAAGGAGTAGGTATAAATTCCTGGTTCAGGATGGATTTTGAAAACCAGCAGCCCCTGATACTCCGGGTACTTATCCTCAGGCAGATAATAGGCCTGCAGGGAAGTATCTGCAGGAGGTCCGGTCCGGGCGTTTCCACTTCCTGCAATTAAAAAAACTACAATCCCTGCAACAAGTGTAAGTAAAATTCTCAGTTTGGTGTTCATTTAAGTAAAAGTTTCACTTGACAGTTGGTATGAAGTGGAATTAGAAATTTCGTTTCATTGACTGCAGATACACAAAGTGGGCCACTAGCTCAATTGGCAGAGCAGCGGACTCTTAATCCGGAGGTTCAAGGTTCGATTCCTTGGTGGCCCACCAAATATTTCAAGGAGTTACTGAATAAATTCAGTAACTCTTTTTTTTGGGGATATGAGACTCGAGAGCTTGTAGCCAAGTTCATTTTTTGAATAGCTTTTTTTCGTGATAAAAGATAGTCTTTCTTCGTCGTTTTTTTAAAATTGGTGTAACTGTTCACCATGTTGCGGGGTGAACCTGCATTTTCCTTCAGCAATTGAAAGGTTTCAAATGAAAACTTCATTACTTGACAAACTCAACACGCGTCAGGCCCTTATCGGAGTAGTGGGTCTGGGATATGTTGGGCTGCCCTTGGTACTGCGTTATTTAGAGGTAGGTTATCGGGTCCTTGGTCTGGATGTTGACCAGGCCAAAGTTGACCAGCTCATGCTTGGCAAAAGTTATATCAAACATATCCCTTCAGAACCCCTCAAAACTTACGTAAACTCAGGCAAACTCCAGTGCAGTACCGACTTTTCTCAAGCTGAGCAAGCTGACGCTCTGATCCTCTGTGTGCCAACTCCTTTGGATAAGCACCGTGAACCTGACCTGTCATATGTGATCTCGTCTTTAGAAGAGATATTGCCTCACCTGCGGCCCGGCCAGATTATTTCCTTAGAGTCCACGACTTATCCCGGCACAACAGATGAAGAATTGAAACCACGCATTGAAAAGGCTGGGTATTCAGTTGGTCAGAACATTTTCCTCGTATATTCTCCTGAACGTGAAGACCCGGGAAATCCTGACTTCAACACTCGCACCATCCCCAAAGTTTGCGGCGGAGTTACTCCGGACTGCATGGAAGCAGGCCTTGCCCTTTACGGACAAGTTATAGATAAAGTCGTTCCTGTTTCATCTACTCAGGCTGCAGAAGCAGTAAAACTCATGGAAAATATATTCAGAAGTGTAAACATTGCTTTAGTCAATGAGCTTAAAACTGCATTTATGAAGATGGATATTGACATCTTCGAAGTGGTCAGGGCTGCATCCACCAAGCCTTTTGGTTTTATGCCTTTTTATCCGGGGCCCGGGCTTGGGGGGCACTGCATTCCCATTGATCCATTCTACCTGACCTGGAAGGCCAGGGAGTACGACGTAGCCACCAGATTTATTGAGCTTGCAGGGGAGATCAATACATCCATGCCCTATTTTGTGGTACAGCGTGCTACAGAAGTACTCAATGATTTTGAAAAGCCTTTGAAAAACTCCAAGGTGCTCTTGCTTGGACTGGCTTACAAGGCTGAGGTGGATGATGACCGTGAGTCTCCGACATATCGAATTATGGAACTTCTGGAGCACAAAGGAGCGCAGGTTTATTATAATGACCCGTTTGTTCCTGTCATAAGGCCGTCAAGGGAATACGCTCATTATGCAGGCAGGAAGTCAAGCCCATGGGAAGGAGACTATGATCTGATTATTTTGTGCACGGCACACCAGGCTTATAAAGACATCAACCCTCATGCACTGAGCGCTCCGGTCCTTGATACCAGGGGATTTTTCTCGGATATACCTGACAGGATATTTCGGGCATAGCAATGCTCTCCCTGAGCATGGTCACTGACAACCTGTAACTAATAAATGGCACTATGAAAATACTAATCACCGGCACAGCCGGATTTATTGGATTCCATCTCGCCCTTGCCCTTGCAAAGCGCGGGGATGAAGTTGTGGGCGTTGACAATATCAATGACTATTATGATGTGGGGGTTAAGTATGGCCGTCTTGAACATTCAGGCTTTTCCGGACCCTATGAATACAACAGGCTTCTTACCTCCGGCAAGTATCCCAACCTTAAATTCGTTAAGCTCAATCTTGAGGACCGCGATAATCTGGAGCAGCTCTTTAAGAAGCAGCAGTTTGACCGGGTATGCAATCTCGCTGCTCAGGCAGGAGTAAGATACAGCCTGACCAACCCCCATGCGTATGTGGATTCCAATGTGGTTGGTTATGTGAACCTTCTGGAATGCTGCAGACACAATAATCTGGAACATTTTGTATTTGCCAGCAGCTCCAGTGTATACGGGCTTAATGAAGTCCAGCCCTTTTCCACCCATGATAATGTGGATCATCCCATCAGCCTGTACGCAGCTACCAAAAAAAGCAACGAGTTAATGGCTCATACCTATGCCCATCTTTATGGTCTGCCCTGCACCGGGCTCAGATTTTTCACAGTCTACGGACCCTGGGGGCGTCCGGACATGGCTCTATTTTTGTTCACCCAGGCCATTCTCCATGACAAGCCAATGAATGTTTTTAATAACGGTGATATGCAAAGGGATTTTACATATATAGACGATATAGTTGAAGGAGTAATCCGGGTAATAGACCGTATACCTGAGGGCAATCAGGCCTGGGACGGCAAAAAACCCGACCCTTGTACCTCTAAGGCTCCCTACAAGCTATATAACATTGGTAATAACAATCCAGTTCAGCTCATGGACTTTATCAAAACCCTGGAAAAGGTTCTTGGTAAAAAAGCCAAAATCAATTTCATGCCTCTGCAACCAGGGGATGTGCCGAGTACTTATGCTGATGTAGAAGACTTGATTCAGGATCTGGGTTATAAGCCGGACACCAGTGTTGAAGATGGGATAAGTAAATTTGTTGAATGGTACAGGGATTTTTTTGGAGAATAGCTAATTATTGCCCTGCTTGCAATCATTGCTGCCAAGCTTTTCATTCAGTAAATTCATCAAAATGTGAAGTTCCTTCTTCAATTCCTGCTCCAGGGTCAAGACCTGGTCCGGATCGTCTGCTGTACAGGCCATTTCCAGGTCAAGTGCTACCTTTTGAAGTCTTGATGCTGAAATATTGGCAGCAGTACCTTTGATATTATGAGCGATACGGGCTACTGATTCGATGTTCTTTTCACACATGGCTGCAGACAATTGTGCAGCACGTTCAGGCAGCTCTTTGCCGGCGATGCCAAGTATTTCAGCAAACAATTCGCAGTCATTACCCACCCTGTCCATGAATCCCGACTCATCCAGAATAGCAGAGGTATCAATGCCCTGTGCCGGGTATAGATTTTGGCTCTGTCCCTCTGCAGGTTCAGCCTGTGGAGCTTCTTTTTCATGTGGTGCTGTCAAGGTTAAATGCTTGTCTATTGTCTTGCGCAAAAGATCAGGATTGATGGGTTTGGTCAGGTAGTCATCCATGCCGGCCTGCAGGCATTTTTCCCGGTCTCCAGCCATGGCATAAGCGGTCATGGCAATGATGGGAGTGTTTTGTGCCGCTTTTCCGGCCTGGCCCTGGCGGATTTTTTGCGAAGCCTCAAAGCCGTCCATTTCAGGCATCTGACAGTCCATGAGGATCAGATCAAAATTTCTCAAGCTTAGAATGTTCAAAGCCTCAAGACCATTCCCCGCGAATTCAAGATTGTTAATACCCATCTTTTTGAGTACAGCTGTGGCTACCTGCTGATTGGTATGATTGTCCTCCACCATGAGTATTCTGATTTTCAGACTGTTATAATCTGTATACTGCTGAGCATTGGTTTTCGTTTCAGAGCTCTGCTCAAGTTCCTGGACACAGCTTTGATCGCCAACTGTAAACCGGGCAGTAAACCAGAAAACAGATCTCTGATGTTCAACGCTTTCAAAACCCGTAGATCCACCCATTAACTCAGCAAGTTGCTTTGAAATAACCAGGCCCAGACCTGTTCCTCCAAATTTTCTTGATGATGATCCGTCTGCCTGTGAAAAGGGTGAGAACAGCCTGTCCTGCATATGAGCTGGTATTCCTATCCCGGTGTCACTGACTCTGAACATAAGCGTGAGATGTTTGTCGTGCATGTTTTCAGGGGATACCTGGATGGATACACTGCCCTTTTCAGTGAACTTGATGGCATTGCCAGCCAGGTTGATTAATATCTGTTTTAATCTGTCAGGGTCACCATGTATCACTTTGGGTACCTGAGGAGCTATTTCGTATCCGAAAGTCAGATTTTTTTCTTCAGCCTTAAAACACAGGATGGCCACAACTTCATCTAAAAGGAGTCCAAGATGGAACTGTCTTGTTTCCAGATTCATTTTCCGGGCTTCAATCTTGGAGAAGTCCAAAATATCATTGACTATGTGCATGAGGCTTTCGCCGCTGGATTGTATGGTTCGGGCATATTTGCCCTGTTCCCTGTTCAAAGGAGTGTCTAACAGCAGACCGGTCATGCCGATAATCCCATTGAGTGGGGTTCTGATTTCATGGCTCATATTGGCCAGGAATTCTCCTTTGGCTTTACTGGCTTCCCTGGTCTTTTCCACAAGATCAAGCAGGCTTCTGGTCATGGATCTGGCCATAAAGCCCGCAATAGCGGTCACCACTATCAGACCCAGAATGCTGGACCATAAAGATCGATAATAAACATTGTTGATAAGCTCTGCTCCATGGGTGATGGAGTTTCTCGTGGACTCAGAGAGCAGGGATGATACCCTGAGGGCATGGTAGGAGTATTGAATATAATGATCCTGCGCATCAATAATGTGCCTTTGCGCTACATCAGGATCTATGGCTATGATGTCAGTGGCCATGATCACAAAGGAGCGATAGCTTGCAAACTCATCAAGCATCATTTCAACTTCACTGGCATAAATCATGTCAAGAGACACTATGGAGTCAGCCAGACTGCTCACTCTGTCACTAAGTACAGCCATTTTATCAACAACCCGCGAGTGTATCCGATAAAGCTGCAGCATGGATTTTTCACCTGCCAGTGCAGCATCCAGCGCATCACTTATGATGTTATGATGTTGATCAATGCTTTCATTGATTTCATTGGCTTCAACAATGATGTCTAACTGACTGATATTTTGTTTCAGGCTTGAATCTGACTGCTGTTTAAGAGTATACAGTGAAGCTACAGTAACGGTTACGCCCAGTAAAGCCATGAGCGCAACCGGAAACAGAAACTTCAGAATTTGAGTCAGATATGATTTGGCAGCAGGTTTCATGGTATAAACTGACCCCATTCATGAGGTAATATGCTGGCCATGTATTCAAATTCGCCCTGGCCCAACGGTTTAAAGATTACAACTGTTCCTTCGACTTCAGGAAAGTAATCCATCAAGTCTGCCAGGTTTGGGGCATGGGCTACGAGTATTCTGTTCATACCCGGCTCTTCAACAGGCTTTGATACCAGTTCTCTGGTTTTCTCCACTATTGGTATTTTTTCTTCACTGGTCAGATGAGCTGTATACATAAGGTTTTCTTCCACCACAATGTTGTCCCCGAATGCCAGTCGTGCAGATTCTTTTGCCCTGCATAAAGGACTGCTTACAACATCTTTAACAGGTATGCCGGAGTCTATTATAGCCTGTCCCACCTGAATGATCTCCTGTCTGCCTTCATCAGTGAGGGGACGCTGTGTAGAGCAGTCATCAAGATCCATGGGGACCTGATCCGGCTGAGATGAGTCTGTTCTGCCATGGCGCATGTAAAGCACAAAACCTCCCTGGCGCAGTTCATCGATTAGTTCAGGCCATGCTGGAATTTCATAAAATTCGTGATTCTCATCCATTGCCACAGCCGGGCAAAAAACGCAAAGGGACAAAACCCAGAAAAAAATTGCAAACTCTTTCATGGTTAATACCCATCCTTCAAGTAACTACAATTTTATGTCAATTATTTCAGAAGGCTGATGTCACACAACCCACTGAAAGCCAGTGGCACTCAACATGATGATAACTCAATCAAAGTTTGACAGACCCTTCTGCCAGATTATTAAGATTGTTAATGTCGAGAATGCCTACCTTGCTTCCCTTAATGGTAATCATTTTCTCTTCTTTCATCTTGCGAATCACTCTGGACAGGGTCTCCGGAATAGTCCCCAGTAGCGCGGCCAATTGAGTTTTGTTTACATCGAGCTGAAATTCGTCTTTACCTGTATCTTCACGCAGCAAAAGCAGGTGCGCAGCCAGCCTGGCCGGAACTTCCTTGAGACTCAATTCCTCGACTTTAGCCACCATTTGCCTGAGACGCATGGACATAAGGCCCAGCAGATTCATGCTCAGATCAGGATTTTCGGCCAGCAAAGCACGAAATCTGTTTCTGGGAAAAAATATTAAGCTGCTGTCCTCAAGAGCCAGGGCATTGGCTGGAAAGTTCATGCCGGCAAAGACCGCAACTTCTGCAAATATCTCTCCAGGTCCGAAAATGTGCAAAATATGCTCTTTTCCAAAAGGTGAGCTTTTGTATATTTTTACTTTGCCCTCACTGATTCCGTAAAAGCCATTTCCAGGATCGTTTTCCATAAAGATGGTCTTTCCTGATGAATATTTTCTCGTCTGTGAAATTTTTTCCAGACTTTTAATATGCTCCTGAGGAAGGGAGGAAAAAATTTGGAATATTTGCAGTTTTTTTTTCATTTTTTGAATCCTTTTGACTTAGGTCAATGTGTTATAGCAATAAAGATGTAGGTTAGCAATCAGAACGAACAGGGGAACGTAGTAATTTGAACTTAAACCATACAAGGAGAATAATTATGTTTTGTTATCAGTGCGAACAGACAGCTAAGGGCGAGGGATGTACAAAGGTTGGCGTATGTGGAAAACAGTCTGATACTGCTGAACTTCAGGATCTTCTGATTTTTGCTCTTAAGGGGCTTTCAGAGGTTGCAATGGCTGGAAGGGAAAAAAATGTAGCAGACCAAAAAGTAGGTCGGTTTATTTCTGAAGCCATGTTTTCAACTCTGACCAATGTAAATTTTGATTCTGAAAGAATCGCAGGGCTGGTTAGAGATACTGTCAAACTACGTGATGAACTCAGATCCCAGGTGTCAGATGCAGGGGGATCTGTTCCCAATTCTGAAGCTGCCTCCTTTACACCCGAGGTTAGCTTAGAGGGTATGGTAGCTCAGGGAGAAAAGCATGGGGTCATGGTGGAAAAGGATCCCAATGAAGATATTCATTCACTGAAAGAAACTGTAATTTATGGTATCAAGGGGATCTGCGCCTATGCCGATCATGCTGCTATACTTGGTCAGGAAGATGATGCGGTTTATGAATATGTAGAGAGAGCCCTTGCTTCAACTTTGCGCCAGGACCTGAGCCTTGAACAATGGATTGAACTGGCCATGGAATGCGGAAGAAACAACATTCGGGTTATGGAGCTTCTGGATGCCGGAAATACTGAAACCTATGGACACCCTGAACCAACAAAAGTGCCTCTTGGAGCTAAAAAAGGCAAGGCAATCCTGGTTTCAGGTCATGACCTCAAGGATCTGGAAATGCTTCTTAAGCAGACCGAGGGTAAGGGTGTTAATATTTACACTCATGGAGAGATGCTTCCTTGTCACGGTTATCCTGAGTTCAAAAAATATTCCCATTTTCATGGGCATTACGGCACAGCCTGGCAAAATCAGCATAAGGAATTTGATGCTTTTCCAGGCCCCATTCTCATGACTACCAATTGTATTCAGAAGCCCCGTGACTCTTACAAGGACAGAATCTTTACTACAGGACTTGTGGGTTGGCCAGGAGTTACACATGCCAATGGTGATAAGGGAAGCTTGTCTCTGCTGGAGCGCATCAAGGCCGCCGCAGGAATGGCTGGCAAAGGAGAAAAAGATAAAGACTTCAGCCCGGTAATCAATAAGGCCCTGAACATGGACGGCTTTGCAGATGATGAAGACAAAGGACATGTTATGGTGGGTTTTGGACGAAATGCAGTTATGTCTATAGCAGGAACGGTCATTGAGGCTGTCAAAGGCGGCAACCTTAAGCATTTCTTTCTGGTTGCAGGATGTGACGGAGCCAAACCGGGGCGCAACTACTACACTGAGTTTGTGGAGAAGGTTCCACAGGATTGCGTGGTTTTGACTCTGGCTTGCGGCAAGTTCAGGTTTTTTGATAAGGATCTGGGTGATATTGGGGGGATTCCCAGGCTTCTTGATGTTGGTCAGTGCAATGACGCATATTCCGCAGTTAAGATTGCCATGGCTCTCGCTGATGCTTTTGAGTGCGGTGTCAATGACCTGCCTTTGTCTATGATTCTGTCCTGGTATGAACAGAAAGCAGTGGCGATTCTTCTTTCACTGCTGGCTCTTGGAATCAAAGATATCCGGCTTGGACCATCATTGCCTGCCTTCCTGAGCGGTAATGTGCTGAATTATCTTGTTGAAAATTATGACATTAAACCCATTTCCACCCCTGATGAAGATCTTAAGGCCATACTTGGCTAAGGAGTGATTAAGTTTGAGTATTGGTAACGATTCACCCCATTAATTATGCTACCAGCTATGGATTCCCCAGCCTGACTGGGGAATCCATACTATTCTGACAATTGGACAAAGATGGATAATACATCATTACATGAATTTTGCTGGGAAGACGGATATATCTTTTGCCCCAGGTGCAGCAACAAAAATATATATATGCTCAAGGGTGATAGATACAGGTGTTCTCTTTGCAAGTACACATTTCATGACTTTTCCGGTCGCTGGTTGAATTATTGTTCTCTTGATCATAACTCATGGGAAGAAATTATCAAATATTATATAAGTGGCTGGTCAGCAGCCAGTATTGCCCGCAGTTTAAACCTCAGTTATAATCTTGCCCATAAATCCCTCAAAGTTATTCGTTCAAGCCTTTTGATCAGAGACGAAACTTTTATTCCCCTCCTGGAAAATCCACTAAAGATCAGAACGTATTGCAGCATGGCCGAGGGTGATGCCAGGTTCAAGCACTGCCTGGGAGAGAATGCCCCTGTATTTTCTGTCAGGTACGCAGGCACTGGAGTTAAGGTAGGGTATGTACCCAGCCTGAATGTTAAAGAAGTGCTATTCATGCAGACCAGAAAAAGATTTTGCAGATCCATGTTTGTCTGCGACTATCCTGGTGAAAATGGGTATCTTCTTTTTTCCTGTTGCGCATATCTTAGAAAAAAGACACGGTGTGATAACTTTCTGGATCACAGACGTAGCCTTGAGGCTGAATCATCTTTTTGGACCATGTGTTTTGAAATGCTGGACAGGTACCACAAATTCTCACCTGAAAGTTTTCCATTATATCTTAAAGAATTTGAAGCCCGCTATGAACATGGTTTGTCTTCATTAAAAGCCTTAATATCTAAATCTATCTGTTCCTTTGTGCCAGATTTAAAGCATTAAAATTATGTTTGACTGTCCATAGCTCTGAAGTGATATATATTTATAAAATAAAAGGGTCATGCCATAATGCCACATACAAATGGCTATAATTTTACATAACTTTGAACTCTTGAGCACGCTCATAGCCGAAGAATAGTCTTCGGAGCAAAGATAAAAGGAGGTGGATGTATGAAGAAACAGGAAGGGATATCCCTTGTGGCGGTACTGGCCATACTGCTTGTGGGTATAGCCCTTACAGCCGGAGCCGGATTCACCATGAAGGCGACGGATCAGGCCGAATTTTGCGGCAGTTGTCATCTCATGTACGAGGCAGTGCGTACCCATCAGCAGTCAGTGCACTCCCAGCTGGACTGCAATGAATGTCATACGCCGGACCCGTTCATGCCCAAAATGACCTTTAAGACTTACGCAGGTATGAAAGACATGTATAAAAATACTTTTGGTACTGTATATGATGTCATTCATGCTTCAGAAAGGACAAAGGAAGTGGTCAATGACAATTGTACCAGGTGTCATACCATGACCACGCTTAATGTTGAAACCGTCAAGCCTAATTGTACTGATTGCCACCGACAGGTTCCTCACTTAAGAAGTCTGCCCATATCTCAAAGGAGGGTTGCTGATGAGTAAGACATACTTTGCAATAGTTTTCATGTTTTTTGCTTTTTATCTTGTGGCGGGCTGTACAGAGATACCGGATCCTGTAACCCCATCATATGAAACAACTCTGGACGCAAGCGAAGACCGAAACAGTGCTTTTGAGCCATTTTTTCCCATTCATTACCAGACATATCTTCAAAATGAAGATGACAGTCAGATGACTGAATATGGTGGTTCTGTTCCTCATGAAAAGCATTTGTGCGGTGATTTGCCAAGGGCTTATAAATATTGCCAGCCCTACTTGAAAAACCTGTGGCTCGGTTACCCTTTCAGCTTTGAATACAACCGGGCAAGAGGCCATACTTATGCTGTACATGATGTCCTGGATATTGACAGAATCAACAGATACAGTGAGCAGGCAGGCCTGCCTTCTACATGCTGGAACTGCAAAAGCAACAAGGTCCCTGGCTATGTTGAAAAATATGGCGATGACTTCTGGGCCATGGAGTTTCATCAGTTTCGCGAAGAACATGACATGGATGACCATACCATTGGCTGTAATATCTGCCATGAGCCGGAAACAATGGATTTGCGGATAACCAGCGTGCCTTTAAGAGATGCATTTGAAAAGATTGGAATTGACTTGGATAATGCCACCCGAAATGAAATGCGCTCCTATGTCTGTGCTCAGTGCCATGTTGAATACTATTTTCAGGATCCCAAATTTGGGGCAGCAGCCAAGCCTGTATTCCCATGGACACAAGGCTATAACCCACCAGAAACATATGAGTATTATAAGAGCTTTGGCTCTACCACGAGAGAAGGCTTTGAAGGCTGGTTTATAGACTGGACTCATCCTGTTTCTGACACGCCCATGATCAAGGCCCAGCACCCTGAGTTTGAAATGTGGCAGGACGGTACTCACGGTGCTGCCGGAGTATCCTGTGCTGACTGTCATATGCCCTATGTCCGTCTGGATGGTAAGAAAAAGATCTCTTCTCACCGATGGACTTCTCCCCTGAAACACATTGAGCAGTCCTGCCTGCAATGCCATTCTGACAAGCAGCCTGACTATCTCAAGGAAAGAGTAATATATAGCCAGGAACGGACCTGGGAACAGCTTATGATTGCCCAGGAACTGTCAGTCAAGGCTCATGAGGCTGTTCGTCTGGCTTCTGAATACCGGGGTTTCAAAAGAGCTGACTTTGATGAGCTGATGATTCAGGCCAGGGAAAGAATCAGGAAGGGTCAGTGGTATTGGGACTGGGTTTCTGCTGAAAACAGTGCTGGTTTCCACAATCCATCCAAGGCCATAGATACTCTGGCCAGTTCTCAGCAGTACAGCCAGCAGGCAGTCAATCTGGCCATGAAGGCAACCAACTACGGCATTGCCCCTGATCTGGAGGGCGATATCTATGAAGTTGTTCCTCCCATAGAAGAACACAGCCGCAAACTGCAGATGAGTCAGGAGCATCTGGATACTCACCAATGGTTCCAATATCTGCCTAAGTTTGAAGAAGCAGATCTGGTCTGGGACCTGAATAAAAGAGTAAGTAACTGATTTTTTTACAGACATTAACATAAATCCCGGCTGGCCATCAGGCTGGCCGGGATTTTTTATTACATGTTTTTTCAGCGGGAGCATGACGCGTTTCTGAAAACTGAAAAAATTGATGTGTTTGTCACAGCTTTTTTGGGGTTAAAAGCTGTTTATCATGCATTGGCACCGGGACTGTCCCTGGCTTCGGGACTGTCCCCTGTCTGGTTGTCAGAAACGCGTAATGCTCCCTGTTCAGCAGGTAAAAGGATCCTGTTGCCGGTATGGACCCAAGTAGTGTCCAAAAATATGTTTTTGGATATAAGTCAATTACTACTGTGCTTGTTGTTGGCTATGAAAAACTCATCTTATTTGTCACAGTCGATTGGTAACAATTCAATAATTGTTTCAGTTTAGCCCTTACAAGTAACTATAATTATTTTGATAATAAATTCAGAAAGTTACAGCTATCAAATTTTTACGATTTTTGCTTTGATTGATGCACATTTGCCAGAAAAGTTCCGTCAAAGATGAGAGCTTTGCGCCTGGCACAGCTTCCTGCCCGGAGGCTTACAGCCCGGAGGGGGACTGTCCCTCGCTGTGTAAATTTTATCATTTAAGCAAATTTCTTCCAGGAACCAATGCAGCATCAATCTTTTTTAAAGTACCTCGCGGGGACTGTCCCAATTTCCAAATATGGGACTGTTCTTCAAGGTGGAGGCGGCTTCCAGCCGCCTGGAATTAAATAGCCTGCAGGATGCAGGCTCCACTTTAAAGACAGTTACTCGCAGGTTCGGTCCCGGGCCGCCCGGGGGAGGAGCTTCTAAGTTAAACTGGGGGCTGGAACCACGCCCCTTTTTTGATGTATAAAGCTGACTTAACAAAACAAGGACTGGGAAATCCAGTCTCCGTGCCACGTGCAAGTGGCTAAACTGTTACAATAATATTAAAGTTGCAGGTTGATATGAGTACACAGGATTTTAATTACAAAGATCCCTTTGATGTAAGAGAACCAGAAGAACAGATTTTCACTCTTGAAAAATACTCTCAGGAAGAGGTGCTGGCCCAGAGACAGAGCATTGAGGCCATCCCATTGCTCAAGTTTTTTATGGATAATATTCCTCAGATTATTCTGATTCTCAATGATAGAAGGCAGATGGTATTTGGCAACAAAGCCCTGACTGTAGCAACAGGCTTTTCTGATCTAAATGCTGTTATGGGAATGCGCACAGGAGATATACTGGGTTGTGTTCATGCTATTAGAAGTAAGGAAGGCTGCGGCAGTACGCAGTTCTGCAACCATTGCGGATCTTATAAGGTTCTCCTGGGCAGCATGGCCGGGGGTGCCAGGAGTGAAGAATGCCGGTTTATCAGGGACGCACGAGGAGAAAACGAGGCTGTTGATCTGAGGGTCAGCTCAGCTGTATTTGAGCATCATGGACATAAATATTTCTTTTTTCACATAACCGACATAAGTTTAGAAAAGCGCAAGAAGGCTCTGGAAAGAATTTTTTTCCACGACATATTAAACGCAGTCGGAGGCGTAAAAGGAGTCCTGGAAATAACCTCAGAAACAGCTGAAGGAGAAGATAAAGAACTGCTGGAACTGGCTTTACAGCAGGCTGTATCAGTGGTGGAGGAAATCAAGGCTCAAAAATCATTAAGCGCAGCAGAAGCGCATGAGCTCAAGGCAAAATTTGAACGGATTAACTCTGAAGATATCTTAAGAAACGTATCTTCAGCATACTCAGGGCATCCTGTGGGTCAGGACAAGAAAATTTTAATTGCCCCCGAAGCTGACAAGGTATTTTTTTACTCAGATCCTGTTCAGTTGTCCAGAGTGCTGGGAAATATGGTTAAAAATGCACTTGAAGCGTCTAATGCCGGGGACAGGATTGAGATAGGTCTGAATCGAAAAAATGGTAAAGTAGTTTTCTGGGTGAAAAACAGTCAGATAATCACAGAAGATGTGCAGTTACAGATATTTAAACGTTCGTTTTCAACAAAAGGCAGTGACAGGGGTTTGGGAACACACAGCATCAAGCTCCTGGGTGAAGAATACCTCAAGGGCAAGACCTGGTTTGTGTCTGACAAAGAACATGGGACAGTGTTTTACTTGGAGCTTCCCATTGATACCGATGAATTGAGTTAAAAGACTGAAACTGTACACCATACTGTCAGCCTCTGTCCAATTTGGTTTTCTTTTGTTGCAAACTCCCGGCGTGAGCCCTTAAGCCATAATCATTATGTTTTCCAGTAGCCGGGAGATGGTGTTTCAGCCATGATTCCGGCTAACGGGCTCAAGGCCGGTCAAACAAGCAACAATGCGAAAAACCAAACAGGACAGAGGCTTTATATCCTATGAAAGAACTGTGCTGAACAGTTACTCATATTTTTTATAAAACAACTCAACAATCAAGCCGGAATATATATGCCCTGGGGTTTGTAAATAGTCTCCATCCGGAAAGTCTTTCTTTCCGGATGAAAACTAAATATTTACAGAATTTCCACAGACTATCAGCACTATAGCTGGTTTAACTGTAAAAATTATTTGCTGATCTACAAATATTAAAAAAGGGGTATCTATTCACCACATTTGCTATAAAATTATTAAAATACCTTGGATTCCGGCTTTCGCCGGAATGACGAAAAAGGCCAACTATTTGCTCTAACCGTCACCCCGGACTTGATCAGGGGTCCAGGTCTTCTTATTGATCTTGCTGAACAGTTACAAATATGATGTAAATCATGTTGATTAGTCCTTGACTCAGGTCAAGAGTAAGCAAGAGCAGTGATCAAGAGCATATGGTTTTTCCAAACAATAAAAGGTAATGAAAAACAGGCAGTTATGTTTTTCGAGAAACTGCGCACAACTATTGAAGAATAGCAATAGTACTACAAAACATCCCTGACAACGCCGCAGAAGGAGAAACGATGAAAAAACTGCCCATCTGGGTGAGTACCCTCCGAGAGATCATTGAAGAGGGACACACCTATGTGGACAAGACAAGGATTGTGCATCAGCTGGTTGAAAGAGGGAAATACTATTTTCTCTCAAGGCCCCACTTTTTCCGTGCAGGGTCGCGGAAAAAGCATAGTACCTTTTATGCTCTCCTCCATCCCGGCCTTGCAAACTCATGGTTTTGGACTTAAGCTATAAAAATCAGATATAGCAAAGACCTTGACCATCAATTATGAGGAGATTTTATCATGGAGCGCTTTTTCAACAATGCCGGGCCCACTGTTCCCAGGGATCACTATCATATTGATCCCTTGCACCGCTTGGACTGGGCAGAAATTAAACACCTCATTGACAGCAAGCGCTATTTTGTCCTGCATGCCCCGCGCCAGACCGGCAAGACAACCACACTGCTGGCCATGATGGAAGCCATCAATGAAGAGGGCCGCTACAGCTGCGCCTATGCCAATATCGAAGGAGCCCAGGCAGCGAGAGGGGATGTGACCCAAGGTATACCGGCTATTTGTAGTGTCATTGCTGGAGCCATTCGCCGAAAACTGCACATGCCGGAAGTATTTAACTGGTTAACTGAGCATGGCCAAAGACAGCCTGTCAACGACCTTGTGCATCAGACGCTTGAATACTGGAGCACCCTGTCTGACAAGCCCGTAGTTCTTTTTTTGGACGAAGTAGATGCCCTGGTAGGGGATACGCTCATATCTCTTTTGCGTCAGGTCCGCTCCGGCTATGCCCAACGCCCTGAGG